>NZ_VMQU01000025.1 GCF_007714205.1 Mycobacterium helveticum
CCCCCGCCCCTCTCCGGCGCCGCCGCGCCGGTGTTGGCGCTGACCGGCGAGCGCACCATCCCCGGCCTGGACATCGAGAACTACTGGTTCCGCCGCCACCAGGTGGTCTACCGGCGGTTGGCCCCGCTCTGCGCCGGCCGCGAGGTGCTCGAGGCCGGCTGCGGCGAGGGGTACGGCGCCGACCTGATCGCCGGCGTCGCCCGCCGGGTCGTGGCGGTCGACTACGACGAAGCCGCGGTGGCCCACGTCCGCGGCCGCTACCCCCGCGTGGAGGTCATGCAGGCCAACCTGGCCCGGCTGCCGCTGCCCGACGCGTCGCTGGACGTCGTGGTCAACTTCCAGGTCATCGAGCACCTCTGGGACCAGGGCCAGTTCGTGGCCGAGTGCGCCCGGGTGCTGCGCCCGTCGGGGCTGCTGATGATGTCCACGCCCAACCGGATCACGTTCTCCCCGGGCCGCGACACCCCGGTCAACCCGTTCCACACCCGTGAGCTCAACGCCGCCGAGCTGACCGAACTGCTGGTCACCGGCGGTTTCGCCGAACCGTCGATCAGCGGCCTGTTCCACGGCCCGCGGCTGCGCGAGATGGACGCCCGCCACGGCGGCTCGATCATCGACGCGCAGATCGCCAGGGCAATGGCCGCCGACCCCGGAGCGCCGTGGCCACCGCGGCTGGCGGCCGACGTCGCCGCGGTCACCACCGACGACTTCGAGCTGGTCGAAGCCGGGGACGGCCGCGACATCGACGACAGCCTGGACCTCGTCGCGATCGCGGTGCGGCCATGAGTTCGGCCGCCCGCCCCGTGCCGGGCCTGTTCACCCTGGTGCTGCACACGCACCTGCCGTGGCTGGCCCACCACGGCCGCTGGCCGGTGGGCGAGGAATGGCTCTACCAGTCGTGGGCGGCGTCCTACCTCCCGCTGCTGCGGGTGCTGCGCACGCTGGCCGGCGAGGACCGCCGCGGCTTGCTGACGCTGGGCGTCACCCCGGTGGTCAACGCCCAGCTGGACGACCCGTACTGCCTCGACGGCATGCATCACTGGCTGGCCAACTGGCGGCTGCGGGCCACTGAAGCCACCGCAGCGGCCGCAGCGGCCGCCGGCGCGCGCTCCGCGCCCCGGTCGAAGTCGGGCGAATACCCGGCATGCTCGCCGGAATCCCTGCGCGCATTGGGAATTCGCGAGTGCGCCGAGGCGGACCGGGCGCTCGACGAGTTCGCCACGCTGTGGCGGCACGGCGGCAGCCCGCTGTTGCGCGGCCTGATCGACGCGGGCACGGTGGAGTTGCTCGGCGGCCCGCTGGCCCACCCCTTCCAGCCGCTGCTGACCCCGCGGCTGCGGGAGTTCGCGCTGCGCGAGGGCCTGGCCGACGCCCGGGCACGCCTGGGGTCGCGACACGGGCAGGGCCCGACCGGCATCTGGGCGCCCGAATGCGCCTACGCCCCGGGCCTGGAAGCCGACTACGCCGCCGCCGGTGTCACCCACTTCATGGTCGACGGCCCCTCGCTGCACGGCGACACCGCGCTGGGCCGGCCCGTCGGCGGGTCCGACGTGGTGGCGTTCGGTCGCGACCTGCAGGTCAGCTACCGGGTGTGGTCGCCGAAGTCCGGCTACCCCGGCCACGCCGCCTACCGCGACTTCCACACCTACGACCACCTGACCGGGCTCAAGCCGGCCCGGGTGACCGGCCGCAACGTGGATTCGGAGGCCAAGGCCCCCTACGACCCCGAGCGCGCCGACCGCGCGATCGACGTCCACGTCGCCGACTTCGTCGAGGTGGTCCGCAACCGGCTGGCCGCGGAATCCGAGCGCATCGGGCGGCCGGCGCACGTCGTGGCGGCGTTCGACACCGAGCTGTTCGGCCACTGGTGGTACGAGGGCCCGACCTGGCTGGCGCGGGTGTTGCGGGCCCTGCCCGCCGCCGGGGTGCGGGTGGGCACCCTGCGCGACGCGCTCACCGACGGGTTCGTCGGCGACCCGGTCGACCTGCCGGCCAGCTCCTGGGGTTCGGGCAAGGACTGGCAGGTGTGGGCCGGGGCGCAGGTGGCCGACCTGGTCCGGCTCAACACCGAGGTGGTCGACACCGCGCTGACCACCGTCGACAAGGCGTTGTCGCAGACGGCAACGCTGGACGGCCCGGTCGCCCGCGACCGCGTCGCCGACCAGATCCTGCGCGAGACCCTGCTCACCGTCTCCAGCGACTGGCCGTTCATGGTGAGCAAGGACTCGGCGGCCGACTACGCGCGTTACCGCGCTCACCTGCACGCGCACGCCGCCCGGGAGATCGCGGGCGCGCTGGCGTCGGGCCGGCGCGACACCGCCGAGCGGCTCGCCGACGGGTGGAACCGCGCCGACGGGCTGTTCGGGGCCCTGGACGCACGGAGGCTGCCCCGGTGACTTTCGCCCCCTCCCGCGAGCGTGCGTGTCGGTACGACGACACGCCGGCGCGGACGGCATTATGCGCACGCTCGCCGCAACCGGGTGGCGCGTGAAGATCCTGATGGTGTCGTGGGAGTACCCGCCGGTGGTGGTCGGCGGCCTCGGCCGGCACGTGCACCACCTGTCGACCGCGCTGGCCGAAGCCGGTCACGACGTCGTGGTCCTGTGCCGCCGCCCCTCGGGCACCGACCCCAGCACGCATCCGACGTCCGACGAGATCGACGAGGGCGTCCGCGTGGTCGCGGCCGCGCAGGACCCGCACGAATTCGGCTTCGACACCGACATGATGGCCTGGACCCTGGCGATGGGCCACGCGATGGTGCGGGCCGGGCTGGTCATCAGACGGCACGGCACCGACCGGCCGTGGCGCCCCGACGTCGTGCACGCACACGACTGGCTGGTCGCCCATCCGGCCATCGCGCTGGCCCAGTTCTACGACGTGCCAATGGTTTCCACGATTCACGCCACCGAGGCCGGGCGGCATTCCGGCTGGGTGTCCGGGGCGATCAGCCGGCAGGTGCACGCGATCGAGTCGTGGCTGGTGCGCGAATCCGACTCGCTGATCACGTGTTCGGGGTCGATGGGCGAGGAGATCACCGAGCTGTTCGGCCCCGGCCTGGCCGGCATCACCGTGATCCGCAACGGCATCGACGTGACGTGCTGGCCGTTCGCGCCCCGCCGGCCGCGTACCGGGCCTGCCGAACTGCTCTACCTGGGCCGCCTGGAATACGAGAAGGGCGTGCACGACATCATCGCCGCCCTGCCGCGGATCAGGCGCACCCATCCCGGCACCACCCTGACCGTCGCCGGGACCGGAACCCAGCGGGATTGGCTCGTCGAGCAGGCCCGAAAGCACCGGGTGCTCAAGGCGACCCGGTTCGTCGGGCACCTCGGCCACGCCGAACTGCTGGCGGTCCTGCACCGGGCCGACGCCGCGGTGCTGCCCAGCCACTACGAGCCGTTCGGGATCGTCGCCCTGGAGGCCGCCGCGGCCGGCACCCCGCTGGTGACCTCGAACATCGGGGGGCTGGGCGAGGCCGTGATCAACGGCAGGACCGGGGTGTCGTGCCCGCCCCGCGACGTGGCGGGTCTGGCGTCGGCGGTGCGCGCCGTGCTCGACGATCCGGGCGCCGCGCAGCGGCGCGCCCGCGCCGCCCGCGAGCGGCTCACCGCGGACTTCTCCTGGCAGACGGTGGCCGAGGAGACCGCGCAGGTGTATCTGGCGGCCAAGCGCGGCGAGCGGCAGCCGCGGCCCCGGCTGCCCATCGTCGAGCACGCCCTGCCGGATCGTTAGCTACCTTCGAGGGATGGCTCTGGAATTTTCGCACGTGGTCGATGCGCCCCGCGCCGACGTCTTCGCCTGGTACGCCAGGCCGGGGGCCTTCGAACGACTCTCGCCGCCGTGGCAGCCGATGCGGCTCGTCACCGAGGCCGCGTCGCTGCGGGACGGGCGCGCCGAGCTCGCGCTGCCCGGCGGGCTGCGCTGGGTCGCCGTGCACCAACCCGACGGTTATGACCCCCCGCGGCGTTTCGTCGACACCATCGGCGGCGACGGGCTGGCCTCGCTGCCGGCGCGGGTCGCCGTGCGGTGGCGGCACATCCATGAATTCGAAGAGGTGCACGATTCCGAGGACCTGGGCGAGCGGACCCGTGTGATCGACCGGGTCGAGACGCCGGTGCCCGGGGCGGCGCTGCGCGAGATGTTCGCCTACCGGTACCGCCAGTTGGCCGACGACCTGGCCGCCCACCGGCTGGCGGCCGAGCACGGACTGACACCGCGGACCGTCGCCGTCACCGGGTCCTCGGGGCTGGTCGGTTCGGCATTGACGGCCTTCCTGAGCACCGGCGGCCATCGCGTCGTGCGGCTGGTGCGCGGCGCCCCGCGGTCCGGCGACGAGCGGCGGTGGGACCCCGAGGACCCCGACCCCGGACTGCTCGCCGGGGTCGACGCGGTGATCCACCTGGCCGGTGCCTCGATCGCGGGCCGCTTCACCGACGGCCACCGGCGCGCGATCCGCGACAGCCGGATCGATCCCACCCGCCGGTTGGCCGAACTGGCGGGCCGCACCGACCCCGCGCCCGCGACGTTCGTCTCCGCGTCGGCGATCGGGTTCTACGGGTACGACCGCGGTGACGAGGTCCTCACCGAGGACAGCGCCCGCGGGGACGGGTTCCTGGCCGACGTCGTGGCCGACTGGGAGGACGCCACCGCGCCGGCGCAACGGGCCGGGCTGCGGGTGGTGCGGGTGCGCACCGGCATCGTGCAATCCCCGCGCGGCGGCACCCTGCGACTGATGCGTCCGCTGTTCAGCGCCGGGCTGGGTGGGCGGCTGGGCAGCGGCCGACAATGGCTGTCCTGGATCGGCATCGACGACCTGGTCGACGTGTACCACCGCGCGCTGTGGGACACGACGCTGGCCGGGCCGGTGAATGCCGTTGCGCCACAACCGGTTCGTAATGACGAGTACACCCACACCCTGGCCCGTGTGCTGCATCGTCCCGCGCTGCTGCCGGTCCCGGCGCTGGGCCCGCGGCTGCTGCTCGGCACGCAGGGCGCCCGCGAACTCGCGTGCGCCAGCCAGCGCGTGCTACCCGGCAAACTCGACGCGGCCGGACACCGGTTCCGCCGGCCGGGCCTCGAACAGGCCCTGCGTCACCTGCTGGGGCGCACCGGCTGAGCCGCCGGGGGTCAGGCGGTGCCGTTGATGCCGGCGGAAAATGAATCGACCGCCGCTCCGACGCTGCCGTTCCAGGGTTCGAACCCGGCCTGGATGCTGGTCAGATACCACGAGTTGTTCACCGACGGCTCGACAGTTTCCGTGTGGTCGATGAAACCCAACACGCTCATGTCGTTCCACGAGTTGATCGGTGTGTCCGCGACGTAGGAGACCACCTGGTTCTGGCCGTTGGAGCCCTCCCACACCGCGAACTGCTTTCCGTCGACCGTGGCTGTTCCCACGTCGGAGCCGACCGGCTGGATAGGGCCGACGTGGTTGAACCAGATCATGATCTCCTGCTGGTTTACCGTAGATGTGTTCGGCGTGGGATTCAGCCAGATGTCGTAGGAGGCATCGTAGGTACCGCTGCTGGGGTAGGTGTAGCTGATGCTGCTGGTCGCGGTCTGGATTTGGCTCAGCTGGTCCGGCAGGGGGCTGTTGGGCGAGATGGTCCCGTAGGCCCCGCCCAGATAGACCGACGGGTAGGCCAGCGGCGCGCCGTCGGTGGGAGCCGAACCGGTCTCGGTGGTGATCGTGAATCCGGTGGAGCTGACGGTGATCGTCTGCTGCCCCGAACCGATGTTGTACGCGTTGTTCTGCACCACATAGGCGTTCTGGATGGTGGTCGTCCCGTACTGATCGGAGATCACCGTCACACCCCCGGTCCCGCCGCCGCCCGTCCCGCCCCCGCTCGACAGCGGGGCGCCGGTCTGCCCGTCGCTGCCCGCATGGCCGAGCAGTCCGGGATGCCCGCCGACGCCGCCCGAGCCGGGATTTCCGCCGTTGACGTTCGCGACTGCCGGCCCGCCGTTACCGCCGTTGCCGCCGTTGCCGATCAGCAGGCCGCCGTTACCACCGGCCCCGCCCGCCGCACCGGGCCCGCCGGTGCCGCCGTTGCCGCCGTTGCCGAACAACCAGCCACCCGATCCGCCGGCCTGCCCCGGGCCTGCCGCGCTGTCGGCACCGTTGGCGCCGTTGCCGAACAACGGCCGCCCGGTCAGATCCTTCACCGGGGAGAACCACGGCACCCCGGCGATCGCGTTCTCCAGCGTCCCCAGAGTGGAGGTGTTGGCCGCCTCGGCGGCCCCGTACGCGCCCCGGACCCCGTGCAGCGCCGCCACGAACCGGTCGTGAAACACCGCTGCCCGGGTGCCGAGAGCCTGGAACTGTCGGGCGTGGGCGGAAAACACCGCTGCGATCGCCCCCGACACCTCATCGTCGGCGGCGGCCGCCACCGAGGTGGTCGAGACCTCCGCGACGCGGTACGCCGAACGCAGAGCGGAGCCGATGCCCGCCACCTGCGGCACTGCCGTCGCCACCGACTCCGGGTCAACTACGGTGAAGGTCACACCGCAGGACATTAGCGGTTCGTCCCGCGAGCTTGAAAGGGTGGGACGGGGGCGTGACCGGCCCGCGAAACACCGGGGCGGGTCCGCAGGCGACAGCGACCCACGGAGTCGGGTGTCGTTGCGTGACCACATGTTTGAGTCGGACGCCGGCCTCGACCGGGCCGCACGAAAAATCCAGGTTGGCGCCCGCCGGCGAAGCAGTCGATTTCGAGCGATCACGCTGGTGGCCCCGGGGCGCGGGTCCCGGGTCCCGGGCGTCCCCCACATCGCGGGACAAGACCTCTGGCGTACCACCGGCTAATTCAGTAGTTTAATGGTTAAGTAACTGAATGACACGACAGCCGGCCCGGGTCCGAACCACGCCGTCCGCCGTTTGTTTTCTCGTCAAAGGGGTACCTCGCGTGAATCTGAGCCGTTCGAGCCGGAGGCGCACCGACGTTGGCGCAAAGGCCTCGGTGGAGGCCGCGGGTGCGTCTCGGCGGGCGTACCGCGCCGAGGCGGGCCCGCATGCACCACCCGACGTCGCGCAGTTGGAGGCCTGGCGGACCGGGCTGCGGCGGGCGGTGCTCGCCGCGGTCACCGAGTTCGTCTCCGACCGGTGCGCCGAGGAGCTGGGTGCGTCCGGAGTCGACGTGGCCGGCGAGATCCTGCTGGAGTTCCTCGACGGCGGCAAATGCCTGCGCTCGACGTTCATGTACCTGGGCTGGCTGTGCGGCGCACCGCCGAGCGAGGCCGCCCTGTCGGCGACCGGCAGCCTGGAGTTGTTGCACGCGTTCGCGCTGCTCCAAGACGACGTGATGGACGATTCGGCGTCCCGCCGGGGCCGGCCCGCGGCACACGTCCAGTTCGCCGACTGGCACCGGAGCCGCGCGCTGTCCGGCTCGTCGCGCCGCTTCGGCGAAGCGGCCGCGGTACTGCTCGGCGACCTGTGTCTGATCTGGGCCGAACAGATGCTGCGGGACTGCGGGCTCGCGGCCGACCAGCTGCAGCGGGCGTGGCCGCGCTACGACGCCATGCGCAGCGAGCTGGCCGTGGGCCAATTCGCCGATCTGGCAAACGACCTGCGCGACCTGCCCCCGATGGAGTCGGTGCTGGCCGTGGCCCGGCGCAAGTCGGGCAACTACACGGTGCGCCGCCCGCTGGAGATCGGCGCCGCGATGGCCGGCTGCGACGCGCGGGTGCTGGCCGGGCTGGGCGACTACGGCTGTGCCGTCGGCGAGGCGTTCCAGCTGCGCGACGACATCCTGGGCGTGTTCGGGGCCCCCACCGTGACGGGCAAACCCAGCGGCGGGGACCTCCTCGAACGCAAGGCCACCAGCGTCGTGGTCGCCGCCCACCAGCTGGCCGACGCGGCCGCGCGACGGCAGTTCCGGGACCTGATGCACACCGACCGGCTCGACGCGGCCGCCGTCGAGCGCTGGCGCACTCTGATCCTGTCCACCGGGGCGGTGCAGTGGATCGAGCAGCTGATCGCCGAGCGCGTCGCCGCGGCGCGGAAAGCCCTGGACCGAAGCGGGATCGGTGGTGCGATCGGGGACGCGCTGGTCGACATGGCCGGCGTGTGCACGCGGCGGGCGGCATGAGAGGCTCACGCTGATGCGCACGATGCAGGGACGCACCGACCACGTCGTCGTCGTCGGTGCCGGATTCGCCGGGCTGTCCGCGGCGATGCACCTGGCCGGGCGGGGCCGCGAGGTCACGGTCGTCGAACAACAGCCCTGGCCCGGCGGGCGGGCCGGCCGGCGCGACGTCGCCGGCTACCGGATCGACACCGGGCCGACGGTGCTCACGATGCCCGACATCATCGACGAGGTCTTCGCGGCCGTCGGCGCAAACCGTGCGGACCGGCTCGATCTGCTGCCGGTGGAGCCGGCGTACCGGGCGATGTTCGCCGACGGCGCCGCCATCGACGTGCACACCGACGCCGACCGCATGACCGCCGCGGTGCAAGAGTTCGCCGGACCGCAACAGGCGGCGGGCTACCGGCGCCTGCGGGACTGGCTGGAGCGGCTGTACCGCACGGAGTTCGACGGCTTCATCTCCTCGAACTTCGACTCCCCGCTGTCGCTGCTGAACGGCCACCTGGCCCAACTCGCGGCGATCGGCGGGTTCCGCCGGTGGGACACCATGGTCAAGCGCTACATCAGCGATCCGCGGCTGCGGCGGGTGTTCACCTTCCAGTCGCTCTACGCCGGGGTCGCGCCGCAACAGGCCCTGGCGGTCTATGCGGTGATCGCCTACATGGACACGGTCGCGGGGGTGTTCTTCCCCCGCGGCGGGGTGCGGGCCCTGCCCGACGCGCTGGCCGCGGCGGCCGCCGACGCCGGGGTGCGGTTCCGCTACGGCGCGGCCGTCACCGCGCTGGACCGCACCGGGGACCGGATCACCGCGGTCCACACCGCGCGGGGCGAACGCATCGCCTGCGACGCGGTGGTGCTGACCACCGAGTTGCCGCAGACCTACGCATTGCTGGGCCGGCGGCCGCGCCGGCCGCTCGGGCTGCGCGCCGCGCCGTCGGCGGTGGTGCTGCACGTCGGCTGCCGCGCCGCCCCCGCACCGCCCCCGGCACACCACACCATCCTGTTCGGCAACGCCTGGGAGCAGACCTTCACCGACATCATCCGCGACGGCCGGCTCATGACGGACCCGTCGCTGCTGGTCACCCGCCCCACGGCCGGCGACCCCGGCCTGGCCCCCGAGGGCCGCGACCTGCTCTTCGTGCTGGCGCCGGCCCCGAACCTGGAGCGCGGCGGTGTCGACTGGTCGGCGGCCGGCGACTCGTATGCGGATGCCCTGCTCGACATCGTGCAGGACAGGCTGCTGCCCGGCCTGCGCGAGGACGCCGAACTGCTGCACGTCGACACCCCCGCCGACTGGGCGCGCCAGGGCATGGCGGCCGGCACCCCCTTCGCCCTGGCCCACACGTTCGCGCAGACCGGGCCGTTCCGGCCGGCCAACACCGTGCGCGGCATCGCGAACGCGGTGCTGGCCGGGTCGTCGACCGTGCCCGGCGTAGGGGTGCCCACTACGCTGATCTCGGGGCGGCTGGCCGCCGACCGCATCACCGGCACCTGGGGGCGGCCGGCGAAACGTTTCGACCTGAAAGCGCCGCAACCATGATCCGCACCGAACTCGACGCCGCCGGGATCACGGACCCTGCGCTGCGCGCGGCCTACCGC
This sequence comes from Mycobacterium helveticum, assembly GCF_007714205.1. Lineage (GTDB taxonomy): Bacteria > Actinomycetota > Actinomycetes > Mycobacteriales > Mycobacteriaceae > Mycobacterium > Mycobacterium helveticum. Next base: position 9,684 of record NZ_VMQU01000025.1, read on the forward strand.
CGCTGCCGCCAGATCGCGGCCGAACACGGCCGCACCTACTTTCTGGCCACCCGGCTGCTCGCCCCGGACCAGCGCCCGGCCGTGCACGCGCTCTACGGCTTCGCCCGCCACGCCGACGACATCCTCGACGACCTCGATCCGGCCCTCGACGTCCCCGCGCGCGCCGACCGGCTGCAGCGGCTCTCCGACCGGTTCTTCGCCGGCGGCGACCATCGCGACGAACCCGTGCTGGCCGCGGCCGACGACACCGGGCGCCGCTACGGGATTCCCGCGGACCTGTTCGAGGACTTTCTCGCCTCGATGCGCATGGACCTGACGATCACCGACTATCCCGACCGGGCCGCCCTGAACCACTACATGCGCGGCTCGGCGGAAGTCATCGGGCTGCAGATGCTTCCGGTGCTCGGCACGGTGGTGCCCACCGACGACGCCGCCCCGTACGCCGCCGCGCTGGGCCGCGCCTTCCAGCTCACCAACTTCCTGCGCGACGTCGACGAGGACCTGCGGCGCGGACGCGTCTACCTGCCCGCCGACGAGCTCGCCGCCCACGGCGTCGACCGGGAACTGCTCATGTGGTGTCACGATCACCAGTGCACCGACGCGCGGGTGCGCGCGGCGTTGGCGGCGCAGCACGACGTCACCCGCGACATCTACCGGTTCGCGGCCGACGGCATCGCGATGCTGCAGCCGCGTTCGCGGCCCTGCGTCACCACCGCACTGACGCTGTACTCTGAGATACTCGATTGCATTGAAAGCAGTGACTTCTCGGTGTTCGGCCGGCGCGCCACCGTCGGCACCACGCGACGGCTCCAGGTCGCGGGCGGGGGTCTGCTGCGCTCGTGGCGCGCCCGGTTGGCCCGCCCCGAGTACCGGAAGTCCGGCGCGGCATGAGCGACGGCTGGCAGTACCTGGTGGTGCTGGGTCTGTGCCTGGCGATCACGGCGCCGCTGGAGTTCTTCGGCGCCGGCGTCTACCGGCAGCCCTGGCGGGTCGTGCGCGCGGTGGCCCCGGTCGCCGCGGTGTTCCTGGTCTGGGATGCTGTCGCGATCGCCGCCGGCGTGTGGACGTACAACGGCCGCTACATCAGCGGCGTCCACCTCCCGTTTCGGGTGCCCCTGGAGGAGGCGCTGTTCTTCGTGGTGATCCCGCTGTGCGCGTTGCTGACCTACAACGCGGTCACCACCATCCTCGACCGGGGCCGGCGCCGGTGACGGGGCGCCGATGACAGGGTTGGGCTACACCGTGCCGGCCGTGGTGGCCGTGGTCCTCGTCGTGGCGCTGGAGTTCGGGCTGCTGCACACCGGCCTCTTCCGGCGGCCCGCCTACTGGTTGTCGATGCTGATCGTGCTGGGCTTCCAGGTGCCGGTCGACGGCTGGCTGACCAAGCACAGCGCACCGATCGTGATCTACGACCAGCGCCAGACCAGCGGCGTGCGGTTCCCGTTCGACATCCCGGTCGAGGATTTCCTGTTCGGCTTCGCGCTCGTCACCGCGGTCCTGCTGCTGTGGGAGGGCCGACGTGCGCGTCGATAGGGCGGGCCTGCCGCGCGGCGAGGTGCCCGGCGCCTTCGACGTCGGCGCGGCCGCCTACGACCGGCTGGTCGGCGCCAACCCGGGCTACCACGCCAACCTGCGGCGGTCGGCGGACCGCATGCGAATCCCCGGCCGCGGCAAAGGTTTACGGCTGCTGGACGCGGGCTGCGGCACCGGCGCCTCGACGGCCGCGCTGCTGGCGGTGGCCCCCGAGGCCGAGATCGTCGCCGTGGACGCCGCGGGCGGCATGCTGGAGGCGGCGCGGGCCAAGCCGTGGCCGCCGTCGGTGCGGTTCGTGCACTCGCGCATCGAAGATCTCGCCGAGCGCGGCGGCGACGTCCAGGGGCCGTTCGACGGCATCCTGGCCGCCTACCTGCTGCGCAATCTCGCCGACCCGGACGGGCAGCTGCGGGCGTTCCGGGCCCTGCTGCGCCCGGGCGGGAGCCTGGCCGTGCACGAGTACTCGGTGCGCGACTCGCGGGCCGCGACCCGGATCTGGCACGCCGTATGCTGGGGCATCATCATCCCCTCCGGCTGGTGGCGGACCCGCGACACCACGCTGTACCGGCATCTGTGGCGCAGCGTGCTGGCCTTCGACGGCGCCGCGCGCTTGCGGCGCCGGATGCTCGACGCCGGGCTCACCGACGTGCACAGTGAGACCATGCCGGGTTGGGAACGCGACATCGTGCACACCTTCCTGGGATACGCGCCAACGGAGGAGGCCAAGCAATGACCGACCGCCGCCGCCAGATCCACCCCGCACGGCCCGGGCTGCCGGACGCGAGCGGGCTGGGGTCGCGGCCACGCGCCGTCGTCGTGGGCGCGGGCATCGCCGGGCTGGCGGCCGCCACCGGGCTGGCCGAACGGGGCGTCGCCGTGGACCTCGTGGAGCGCCAGCAGTACCTGGGCGGCCGCGTCGGCGGCTGGACCGAACACGACGGCGAGGGCGCCCCCTTGCCGATGAACCGCGGATTCCACGCCTTCTTCCGCCAGTACTACAACCTGCGGGCCCTGCTGCGCCGCGTCGACCCGAAGCTGCGCATGCTCGCCGCCGTCGAGGACTATCCCCTCATCGACGGCGCCGGCCGGCGCGACACCTTCCGCGGGCTGCCGCAAACCCCTCCGTGGAACGCGCTGGCGTTCGCGTTGCGCAGCCCGACGTTCCGGCTCGCCGACCTGGCGCGCCTCGACATGCGCGCGGCCGCGCCGCTGGCGGCGGTGTCGGTGCCCGAGATCTACCAGCGGCTCGACCACGTCGACGCCGACACCTTCCTGAAGGACATCAACTTCCCCGAGTCGGCGCGTCACCTCGCGTTCGAGGTGTTCTCGCGCAGCTTCTTCGCCGAACCGGCACAGCTGTCGGCCGCCGAGCTGGCGACGATGTTCCACATTTACTTCCTGGGCTCCAGCGAGGGCCTGATCTTCGACGTGGCGACCGCGAACTTCGATGCCGGCCTGTGGGATCCGTTGGCCGCGCACCTGGGCGACCTGGGTGTCCGGGTGCACCTGGGCACCCAGGTCTCGGGTGTGGATCCCGTTGCGGCCGAAGGGTTCACCGTGCACACCGACGCCAGCGAGCGACTCGACGCCGATGCCGTGGTGCTGGCCCTGGACGTGGACGGCCTGCGGCACGTCGTGGACGCCTCGCCGGGCCTCGGCGACGAGCCGTGGCGCTCCCGCGTCAGCGGCCTGCGCACGGCACCGCCGTTCGTGGTGCACCGACTGTGGCTGGACCGGCCCGTCGGCGCCGATCGCCCCGCCTTCCTCGGCACCGCCGGTCACGAGCCGCTCGACAACATCAGCGTGCTGGAGCGCTACGAACGCGAGGCCGCCGACTGGGCCCGCCGCAACCGCGGGTCCGTCGTCGAACTGCACTCGTACGCGGCACGCTCGGAGTCCACGGCCGGCGCCATGGCGCAGCTGCACGCCCTCTATCCCGAGACCGCGGCGGCGCGGGTGCGCCACGAGCGCGTCCTGAGGCGCAACGACTGCCCGCTGTTCGCGCCGGGCACCTACCAGTGCCGGCCGGCGGTGGTGACGCCGCAGCCGGGGCTGGTGCTGGCCGGTGACGGCATCCGCGTCGACCTGCCGGTGGCGCTGATGGAACGGGCGGCCACCACCGGCTGGCTGGCCGCCAACCACCTGCTGGGACGGTGGGGGCTCGCCGGTCACCGGCTGTGCACGGTGCCCACCCGCGGACGATCGGCGGTGTTGCGTTCGCTGGCCGCCGGCCGGGGGCGCCGACCGTGAGCGCCGCCGACCTCCTGCGTGGGCGCTGGCCCAAAGACTGGCCGCTGCAGATGGTTCCGCGGGTGGCGTGGACGGCGCAGCGGCCGACCTACCGCGAGGCCCGGCGGGCCGTCATCGACGCCGCGTTGCGGCGTGCGCAACGCAGGCCGACCGGCAATTGGTTCGTGTTCGCGGCCAGCCGCGACGTGCGCGCCGGCCGGCCACTGGGCGCGCGTGTCGCCGGGGTGGAGCTCGTCGCCTGGCGCGACCGGCGGGGCGGGCTGCGGGTCGGTCCCGGCGGCTGCCCGCACCTGGGCGCCGACCTTGCCACCGGAATCGTGCGCGACGGCGTGTTGTTCTGCCGCTGGCACGGCCTGGCCCTCGACGGCGACGGCTGCGAATTCGGTTGGCGGCCGGTGCCCGCGTACGACGACGGCGTGCTGGCGTGGGTGCGGCTGGACGCCGTCGGTGGCGAGGCGCCGCTGGACGCGCCGGTGATCCCGGGCAGACCGGACGGCGCCGCGCTGGCGGCCGTCACCCGCGTGGACGGCAGCTGCGAACCGTGCGACGTCATCGCCAACCGGCTCGACCCGTGGCACGGCGCCTGGTTCCACCCCTATTCGTTCACCCGGCTGGAGGTGCTCACCACCCCGACCGACGAGGACGACCGCTTCCTGGTGTCGGTGACCTTCCGGATGGGCCGATTCGGCGTGCCGGTGATCGCGGAATTCACCACCCCGGACGCGCGCACCGTGCTGATGCGCATCGTCGAGGGCGAGGGAACCGGCAGCGTCGTCGAAACCCACGCCACCCCAACCGGTCCCGGGCCGGACGGGCGGCCCGGTGTCGCGGTGGTCGAGGCCACCGTGGCGACGTCGCAACGCCCCGGGTTCGCGGTCGCACGCCGCGCCGCCCCGCTGATCACGCCGCTGATGCGCCACGCCGCCGCCCGGCTGTGGCGCGATGACCTGGTCTACGCCGAACGCCGCTACCGGGTGCGCACGGGCGGCCGATGAAGAACGCGTATGCCGCGGTGGTGGCCGCCACCGTCGGTGCACACCTCGGGTACCTGATCTACCTGCCCAGCGGCGGCTTCCTGGCGCTGCGCTGGCCGCGCACCCGGTGGCTGCACCTGGTGACCGTCTGCTGGGGCGTCGGCGTCGCGGCCCTGGGCTGGTCGTGCCCGCTGACGTCGCTGGAACGGTGGGCCCGGGCCCGGGCCGGGATGGATCCGTTGCCCGAAACCGGGTTCATCGACCGCTACGTCGACGGCGTGTGCTATCCGGTGGGCCGCACCCGAACCGCCCAGGCCCTGGCGTTCGCCGCGGCCGCCGCCTCCTGGGTCGTCGTGGCGGCGGCGCCGGCCACACCCCGCGACGGCGCCGGGCCGCCCGCGCTTCACGGCGGGCCGCATTAGGTCGTTGGCCCAGTGCGCCGATACCCTGGTACTTCTGATGAAGGATGCGGGTAGGTGAGCAGGCGGCGCGCGCACGATCCACCGTCCCCACGGGCCGAGCTGGAGAAGTGCCTGTCGGCCGACATGCGGGCGATCACCGCACAGTCGGACCGGATAGGCCGCCACTTCGCCCGGACCAACGACGTGAACAGCAACGACTTTCACGCACTCCTGCACATCATGGTCTCCGAGACCGCGGGAAAGCCGCTGACGCTGGCGCAGCTGGGTCAGCGCATGGACGTCTCACCCGCGGCGATCACCTACCTCGTCGACCGGATGATCGAATCGGGTCACATCCGGCGCGAACCCGACCCGGAGGACCGCCGCAAGTGGCTGCTGCGCTACGAGAACAGCGGCATGAAGCTGGCGCGTGAGTTCTTCACCCCCCTCGGCAAGCATCTGTCCTCCGCCCTGGCCGATTTGAGCGACGACGACCTGCGTGCGGCTCATCGGGTCTTCTCCGCGATGATCGACGCGATGTCCAATTTCCAGGACGAGCTCGTCCCGGAGGCGGCGAGACGGTCAGCCGATGTCGGGCGAGACGCTGCGACCCCGCGGCGGCGGCAGGGCAGCCCGCGGTAGCCCGGGCGGAACCCTGTGCAGCAGGCGCTGTTCGATCAGGTCCGCGCCGCGCGCCACACCCCCGGTCGCGGCGAAGCCGGCGGACACCCGGCGCGCGCCGTCGGCCATCGCGATCGCCGTGCGCACCGCCTCCCGCAGCCGGGCGGCGGTCAGCCTCTTCGCCGGCAGCCGGACGCCGCAGCCGGCCACCTGCACGCGCCGCGCTACCTCGGCCTGGTCGCGGGCGAAGGGCACCGCGCAGACGGGGATGCCGCGGTTGAGGGCCTTGACGGTGCTGCCCATGCCCCCGTGGGTGACCGCACAGACCGCGCGGTCAAGGGCCACACCGTGATTCAGGAACCGGCACACCGTGGCGTTGGGCGGCGCCGGCAGTGCGCACGGCACGCCGGCGGGAAAGGTCGCGACCACGTGAACCGGCTCGCCGGCCAACGCCTGCAGGGCGATACGGCCGAGCCGGGCGTCGGCCTGGGCTATCGACGAGGTGGTGACCAGCACGATCGGGCGGTCGATGGCGGCCATCCAGTCCGGCACGGCCACCGGGGCGGGCTCGAACTCGCAGGCACCGACGAAGTGCACCGCGTCGCCCCAGTCGGGGTGGGGATATTCGAAGGGCTCGCCGCCGACGGCCAACAGCAGCGGGGCGCGGCGCATCAGCGCGTCCACCGAGTCGACGGCCGGCACACCGACATCCGCGCGGACGGCGTTGAGGCGCGGGCATCACCCGGCGGTCGAACAGGTAGGTCACGAACGGCCGCATCGAGGCGTCGCGGACCGCACCGAGGACACCGGGCAGCGGCCGCAGACCGGGGCCGAACGGCGGAGCGCCGCGCGAGCGCAGGTAAGGGGTGAACGGCGAGAACACCAGCCAGGGCACACCGGCGGCTTCGGCCAGCGACATCGCCCCCCAGCAGTTGGCGTCGACGATGACCGCGTCGGGCCGTACGCTCTCGATTCCCCGCCGCAGGTCCTCGACCTCGATGACCGCGCGCCGGCACAGGACGTCGATGGTTTCCCGCAGGACGTCCAAGGCGTTGCGCGCCAGCCAGTCCCGTCCGGCGATGGCCTCGATCCGCGGGTCGACGGCCTCGGTGTGGATGCCGAGCCTGCCCATGGCGTCGACTTCGGCGGACAGCGTGCGCAGGTGCACCGCGTGGCCGCGGCCGGCCAGCTCGCGCAGCAGGGCGCCCATCGGGTAGAGGTGCCCCAGTGCGGGGGAGCCGTACGCCAGAATCACCGCCATGCGCGCCCCCGCCGTCAGGCGTCCGTCAGGCCGACGGAGCGCAGGGCCCGCAGATCGGGCGCACCGCAACCGTGCAGGCACACCCGCAGCTCGTCGACGAACCGCTGCAGCCACGCCGTCGCCGCGTCCGCGGACTCGATCGCCGCGGGCAGCAGCGGGCGGGCGACCGCCACCACGTCGGCACCCAGGACCAGCGACTTGGCCGCGTCCATGCCGGTGCGGATGCCCCCGGAGGCCACCAGCGGGATGTCCGGCAGCGCGGCGCGCACCTCCCGGATCGCCTGCGCGGTGGGTATCCCCCAGTCGGCGAGGTCCGGGTAGCGCAGTTCGCCGTAGCGGACCAACTGCTCGACCCGTGACCACGACGTACCGCCGGCGCCGGCCACGTCGATGGCGGCCACCGGCGGCGCGCCCGAGAGCCGCAGCAGGTCGGCGACCGCGGTGCCGCCGATACCGTGGCCGACCTCCTTGAGCAGCACCGGATAGCCCAGCAGGTCGCTCAGGTCGTGCAGGCGGTCGAGCGACCCCGCGAAATCGGTGTCACCGTCCCGCTGCATGGCCTCCTGGAGCGGATTGGTGTGCACCGCAAGCGCATTGGCGCCGACCCGGTCCAAAGCCCGGACGATGTCGGGCACCATGTCCTTGGTCAGCTGGGCCAGGCCGATGTTGCCGAACAACAACACGTCGGGCGCCACGTCGCGCACGGTGAAGCTGGCGGCGGCCCGCTCCCCCAACACGCTGTCGAGCATCACGCGCTGCGATCCGAGCATCATGCCGATGCCGAGCCGTTGCGCGGCGGCGGCCAGATTACGGTTGATGGTGCCCGAGAGCTCGGCACCGCCGGTCATGGCGCCGACCAGCACGGGCGCCCGCAACGGCGCGCCGAGGAATTCGGTGGAAAGGTCGATGTCATCGAGATTGGTCTGGGTCAGCGCGTTGTAGGGCAGTCGGCAACGCTCCAGCCCCGTCGTGACGCCCCGGTAGGCGACGTCGCCGTCGAGGCACACGTCGATGTGGCGGCGCTTGCGCGTGGTCATCTCGCCCCGGTCCGTCGTCATGTGGCACCCACGTCGGCCCCCGCGACCTGCAGGTCGTCCAGGAACCTGCGCATCGCCATGATCAGCGCGGTCAGCACCCGGTGCCCGGCGATCAGGTCGTCGTCGGGCAGATCGGCCATGGCGGCGTAGGTATGCGCGGCCAGCGGGGTGAAGAAGGCCTCGGCGATGTCGCGATGCTCGGCAGAGTACCGCAGGATGACCTTACGCCGGTCGGAGGGGTCGGACTCGCGCCGCAGGTGACCGGAGTTGATCATCCGCTCGACCAGGTAGGTGATGGCCGCGCCGGACAGACCCATCTTGTGGCGCAGGTCCCCCGACGTCAGCGGGGTTCCCTCGCTCTCGGCCACCAGGATGTGGACAAGCGCGCGAAAATCGCTGGGGTGCACCTGGTGGGCGGCCGCGAAAACCCGCCCCAACTGGTCGGATTCGGCCGCCACGGCGCGCGCGTCGGCCGCGATCAGCGCTTCGAGTCCCATCCGCTGCTGGGCACTCCGGTCCGGGTTCATCAGAATTCCAGCGTACCGCGACGACGACTTTTTGTTAAGTGGGTTAATGTTTAAGTTAGTGAAACTCATGCGTTGGGACACTCCGCGTTGGGACACCGTGGCGGCCGCGGTGACGGGCCGGCGATCGTGGCTGCCCGGGCTGGGCGCGGTGCTGCTGGGTGCCGGCTTCATGGCGCTCATCGGCGGCAACGCGGCGGCGGGCCAGGCACCGCAGTCGGTGCCGGCCGACTCCGGCTCCGCCAGGGTCGCCGCCCTGGCCGGCCGGTTTCCCGGCGGTGACCGGGTGCCGCTGATCCTGGTCGTCACCCGCGCCGACGGCGCGCCGCTGGACGCCGCCGGCGTCTCGGCGGCCCGGGCCGCCGGCGCCCGGATGCGGGCGGCCACCGGGCCCGGCGCCACCCCCGGCGGCGCGCCTCCGATCGTGTCGGCCGACGGCAGGGCGGCGCTCGCGGTGGCGCCCGTCCGCGCCGATCTGTCCGGCCTGGCCCTGGACAAACAGGTCGCGGCCGCGCGTGCCGCCGCGCGCGACGGCCTGCCGGGCGGCCTGCGGGCCCGTGTCACCGGGGGGCCGGCGTTCGGCGCCGACATCGCCAACGCGTTCACCGACGCCAACGTCACCCTGTTGGCGGTGACCGCGTCGGTGGTGGCGCTGCTGCTGATCGCCACCTACCGTTCGCCGGTGCTGTGGCTGGCCCCGCTGCTGGTGATCGGGTTCGCCGACCGGGTCGCCACGGCCGTGGGCACCGCGGTGGCGTCCCTGACCGGGCTGAGCTTCGACGGCTCCACCGCCGGGATCACCAGCGTGCTGGTGTTCGGGGCGGGCACCAACTACGCGCTGTTGCTGATTTCGCGCTACCGCCAAGAACTGCGGCGCCAGAGCGCGCATCCGGATCATCGGGAGGCGCTGCGCCGCGCGGTGCGCAGGGCCGGACCGGCCATCGTGGCCAGCAACGCCACGGTGGTGCTGGCGTTGCTGACGCTGCTCTTCGCGTCCACGCCCAGCACCCGCAGCCTGGGCGCCCTGGCGGCGTGCGGCCTGCTCGTGGCCGCGGTGGCCGTGCTGGTGGTGCTGCCGCCGGTGCTCGCGCTGGGCGGGCGGCGACTGTTCTGGCCCTTCGTTCCGCGGCCCGCGGGCCACGCCCGCGAATCCGGCCCCTGGCTGCGGGTGGCGCAGTGGGTCGACCGGCGTCCCGCCGCGGTCGCCGCGGTCGCGGTCACGGTGCTGGCGGCGCTGGCCACCGGCCTGTTGGGCACCCGGATCGGGTTGTCGCAGACCGAGCAGTTCCGGGTCCGGGCCGACTCGGTGTCGGGGTACGACGTCGTGGCCGCGCACTTCCCGGCCGGCCTGGTCAACCCGACGCTGGTCGTCGCGCCCACCGCGGCGGCACCGCAGGTGCAGCACGCCATCGCCTCGACCCCCGGCGTCGTCTCGGCCGGCCAGACCGCGTCGGCGTCGGGGCGCACGATGTGGTCGGTGGTGATCGACGCTCCGCCGGCATCGGATCGCTCCTTCGGTATCGTTGCGGCGCTTCGCGATTCGACTCGCCGCGCCGCCCCCGACGCGTTGGTGGGCGGGGCCGACGCGCAGGCTCTCGACGTTCGCGACGCCGCCGCCCGCGACCGCATGGTGCTCATCCCGGCGATCCTGGCCGTGATCCTGACGGTCCTGTACGTGCTGCTGCGCTCGGCGCTGGCGCCGCCGACCCTGCTGGGCGCGACGATCCTGGGCGCGCTGGCCGCCCTCGGCGCGGGCGGCTGGTCGGGCAGCCACGTGTTCGGGTTCCCGGCGCTGGACAACAGCACGCCGTTGTTCGCGTTTCTATTCCTGGCCGCCCTCGGCGTCGACTACACCATCTTCCTGGTCACCCGCGCCCGCGAGGAGGCCGCGCGGCACGGCGCGCGGCAGGGCATGGTCCGCGCGGTGGCGGCCACGGGCGGCGTGATCACCAGCGCGGGAATCGTTCTGGCGGCGGTCTTCTGCGTGCTGGGGGTGTTGCCGTTGATCGTGCTGACCCAGCTGGGCATCATCGTCGGCGTCGGCATCCTGCTCGACACGTTCGTCGTGCGCACCCTGGTCATCCCCGCGCTGTTCGCCCTCGCCGGCGCGCGCATCTGGTGGCCCAACGATCCACGCAGTGCCGAAAGCGTTGAACCCCAACAAGAACGGAGCACATCATGAACAAGTCGATACTGGCCGCCACCTCGCTGGCCGTCGCCGCCGCGGCCGGCACCGGAAGCATCGCCAGCCCGAAACGGGTGCCCGCCTGGTACTCGCGGCTGCGCAAGCCGCGCTACCAGCCGCCCGGGGTCGCGTTCCCGGTGGTGTGGACCACCCTCTACGGCGACATCGCCACCGCCTCCGCCGTGGCCATCGACCGGTTCCGCGCGTCCGGACAGCACGACCGGGCGCGCGCCTACGCCGCCGCGCTCGGGGTCAACCTGACGCTCAACGCCGGATGGAGCTGGCTGTTCTTCCGGTACCACAAACTCGGCGCGTCCGCCGTGGGCGCCGCGGTGCTGGCGGCCAGCAGTGCCGACCTCGCCCGCCGCGCCGCACAGGCCGACCCCCGGGCCGGGCTGGCGCTGGCGCCCTACCCGCTGTGGTGCACCTTCGCCACCGTTCTGGCCACCCACATCTGGCGACTCAACCGCTGAGCGGGGCGGCGAAAGATGCCGACACTGTTATGGTTTCGCCGCGACCTGCGGCTGGGTGATCACCCGGCGCTGGCCGCCGCGGCCGACGGCGGCGAGGTGCTCGCCTGCTTCGTGCTCGACCCGCGGCTGGAGGCGTCGTCGGGGCGGCGCCGCCTGCAGTTCCTGGGCGACGCGCTGCGGCGGCTGAGCGACGACCTGGACGGGCGGCTGCTGGTGACCCGCGGGCGGCCCGAAGACCGGATTCCCCGGCTTGTCAAGGAGATCGACGCGACGGCGGTGCATGTCTCGGAGGACTTCGCGCCGTTCGGCCGGCGCCGCGACCAGCGGGTCCGCGCGGCCCTGGATCCGGTGCCATTGGTGGCCACGGGCTCGCCGTACCTGGTTTCGCCGGGGCGGGTCGGCAAGCCGGACGGCAGCCCCTACCGGGTGTTCACACCGTTCTTCCGCCGGTGGCGTGACGTCGGTTGGCGCGAGCCCGCCCGCTCCGGCGCCGACTCGGCGCGCTGGATCGATCCGGCGCCGCTGCGGGCCGGGCAGTGCGAGATCCCCGACCCCGGGACGGAGCTGGACCTGGCCGCCGGCGAGCGGGCCGCGCTCGGGGCCTGGGAGGCGTTCGTCGACACCGGGCTGCCGCACTACGCACGGGACCGCAACCGGCCCGACCTCGAAGCCACCAGCCGGATGTCGGCGCACCTGAAGTTCGGGACGATCCATCCGCGCACCCTGGCCGCCGGGCTGGACCTGCGGGACGGCGGAGCGCAGGCATACCTGCGGCAGTTGGCATTCCGCGATTTCTACGCCGACGTGCTCTACCACTGGCCGGCCAGCGCCCGGCGCAACTGGAACCCCGACTTCGACGGCATCCGGACCGACGGCGGAGCCGAGGCGCAACGCCGCTTCGAGGCCTGGAAGACCGGCCGGACCGGCTTCCCGTTCGTCGACGCCGGCATGCGGCAGCTGCGCGAGACCGGCTTCCTGCACAACCGGCTGCGGATGGTCGTCGCGTCGTTTCTGGTCAAAGACCTTCACCTGCCCTGGCAGTGGGGCGCCGCGTGGTTTCTGGACCAGCTGGTCGACGGCGACATGGCCAACAACCAGCACGGCTGGCAGTGGAGCGCGGGCTGCGGCACCGACGCCGCGCCGTACTTCCGGGTGTTCAACCCCGGCAAGCAGGGCGAGAAGTTCGACCCCGGGGGCGACTACATCCGGCGCTGGGTTCTCGAACTGGCCGGCGCCGACGACGTGCACCTACGCAAAGGCGAACGACCCCAAGGGTATCCGGAGCCGATCGTCGACCACGACGCCGAGCGCGCCGAGGCGCTGCGGCGCTACCGCGACCTCGGCTGAGCCCGGCCGGGGCGGGCGGCTCAGCGGGCCGCCTTCTTGCGTTCGATGTCGGCCAGCGCCGCGGCCAGTTCGGCGCGCTGGGCGGCCGAGCTCTCCCAGGACAGCTGGCGGTTCTTGACCACCTTGGCCGGCGCGCCGACCGCGATCGAGAAGTCGGGGATCACGCCGCGCACCACCGCGTGCGAGCCCAGCACGCAGCCCCGCCCGATGGCGGTGCCCCGCAACACCGTCGCCTTCACCCCGACCCAGGTGTCCGGGCCGATCCGGACCGGGGACTTGACGATGCCCTGGTCCTTGATCGGGACGTTGATGTCGTCCATGCGGTGGTCGAAATCGCAGACGTAGCACCAGTCGGCCACGAGCACCGAATCGCCGAGTTCGATGTCCAGATAGCAGTTGATGACGTTGTCGCGGCCCAGCACCACCTTGTCGCCGAACCGCAGCGAGCCCTCGTGGGCGCGGATGGTGTTCTTGTCCCCGATGTGCACCCAGCGGCCGATCTCGAGCTGCGCCAGCTCCGGTGTCGCGTGGATCTCGACGTCCTTGCCCAGGAACACCATCCCGCGGGTGATGATGTGCGGGTTGGCCAGCTTGAACTTGAGCAGCCGCCAGTAGCGCACCAGGTACCACGGGGTGTAGGCGCGGTTGGCCAGCACCCACCGCAGCGAGGCCAGCGTGAGGAACTTGGCCTGGCGTGGGTCGCGCATCCGCGATCCACGCCAGCGGCGATGGACCGGGGCACCCCACATGGACGTCATGGCGCGACAGCATAGCCGGGCGATAGCCGGGCGCCGGAATCGGCGGGCGCCGGAGCCGGGCAATCCGGCACCCGCGCGACGGCGCGGGTTACCCTCACCTGTACTCGTTCGCTGCTCGTGCCACACGCCCTTGCGGAAGGATCTGGGAAACCGAGGTGCTTGCCCGACATCTCCCGCCTGGGCTTCGGCGCCGGCTCGCCGCCGTGCTGGCGGTCGCCGTCTCGGCGGGGCTGGGCGGCTGCGGCAACACCGACTCGTGGGTGGACGCGGCGCCGGCGCAGGGGTGGCCCGCCCAGTACGGCGACGCCGCCAACAGCGGCTATACCGCCACCCGCGGGGCCACCAAGCTGTCGTTGCAGTGGACGCGCGCGGTCAAGGGGTCGTTGGCGGCCGGACCGGCCCTGAGCGCACGCGGCTACCTCGCGCTGAACGCGCAGACGCCGGCCGGCTGCTCGCTGATGGAGTGGGAGAACGACGACAACGGCCGGCAGCGCTGGTGCGCGCGGCTCGTCCAGGGCGGCGGCTTCGCCGGCCCGTTGTTCGACGGCTTCGACAACCTCTACGTCGGCCAGCCGGGGGCCATCGTCTCCTTCCCGGTGACGCAGTGGACGCGGTGGCGCAAGCCGGTGATCGGGATGCCGACCACCCCCCGCTTCCTGGGGCACGGCCACCTGCTGGTCGTCACCCACCTGGGCCAGGTGCTGGTTTTCGACGCCCACCGCGGCGAGGTGGTCGGCAGCCCGCTGGACCTGGTGGACGGCGTCGACCCGACCGACGCGACGCGCGGCCTGGAGGACTGCGCGCCGGCCCGGCCGGGCTGCCCGGTCGCGGCGGCCCCCGCCTTCTCCGCGGCCAACGCAACGATCGTGCTCGGCGTCTGGCAGCCGGACGCCCCGGCCGCGCAGGTCGTCGGACTCAGGTACCGCGCCGGCCAGCTCGCCCGCGACTGGACGAGCGACGCGGTGAGCGCCGGCGTCATCGCCAGCCCGGTGCTGTCCGCGGACGGCTCGACGGCCTACGTCAACGGCCGCGACGAGCGGCTGTGGGCGCTGAGCACCGCCGACGGGAAGACGAAGTGGTCGGTGCCGCTCGGGTTTTTGGCGCAGACGCCGCCCGCGGTGACCCCGCAGGGACTGATCGTGGCCGGCGGCGGCCCCGACACCCGGCTGGCCGCCTTCACCGACGCCGGTGACCACGCCGACCAGGTCTGGCGCCGCGAGGACGTCACCCCCCTGTCGTCGTCGAGCCTGGCCGGCGGCGGCGTCGGCTACACGGTGGTCGCCGGTCCGCCGCACGACGGCGCGCCCGGCATGTCGCTGCTGGTGTTCGATCCCGGCAACGGCCGCACGACCAACAGCTATCCGCTGCCCGCCGCCACCGGGTACCCGGTCGGGGTCGCGGTCGGCAGGGACCGCCGCGTGGTGGCCGCCACCAGCGACGGCCAGGTGTACGGGTTCGCGCCGGCGTGACCGCTACAGCGCCAGCGGCGGGATGGCGTTGCGGGGCACCTGGGCCTGCACCGGTCCGGAGAACGCGGGCAGCATCTCCCCCGGCGCGAAGTAGAAGATCAGCGCGTCGTCGGTGATGGCGAAGTTCTGGTAGTGCGACGGGTCGGTGCCGGTCGAGGGCAGGATGGTCGCCCCGAAGGGGCTCTGGCGTTGAAGGTCGCGCTGCACGATGGGGAAGATGGCGTCCAGCGGCGTGGTGCCGGGCGCGAACAGGTTCTCGAACGTGATCGGCTGTTTGGTGCCCAGGTTGTAGTTGAACGCCTTGTACCAGTTGGACGGGTGCGCCCCGAGGTCCTCGAAGAACTTGAGCACCACGCTGCGGGTGCCGCGCGGCGGCTGCCCGGAACTGTGCTGTTCGCTGCTGGCCTCCAGCTGGTAGGGCTGGTCGCGCGGGCCGGAGATCTGCGCCACGTTGACGAACCCGTCGCGGTTCCTGGTGATGTAGTCGGTCAGCGCCTGCTGATCGGGGTAGTCCACCGGAAACGTCAGGTCGAGCATGTAGGTGGGCGTCGTGACGTGCACGCGGCACAGGTGGGTGGCCTCCACGACGCCGCCCAGGCCGGCACACGTCGACGGCGCGGCGGAGGCCGATGAGGGGACCGGCCAGCCCAGCAGGACCGCGGGTGCCAGCACCGCGGCCGCGATCAGGTAACGCATCCTCGAATTGTCCTCCCAGACTGAACAGGCTTGGGTGCCTGGAAGAGTGACCGCCGCCAGCGTACCCGGGCGCTATCGCGACGGGCGGCAAACGAACGCCGTCGCGCGCCCCGCGGCCCCGGCGCCGATCCGGGTGATGACCACCGACAGCGGCCGGGCGCCGCGCGGGCGCAGCCGCCGCCGCAGCGCATCGGGGTCGACGCGCACCCCGCGCACCAGGATCTCCAGCGCCCCGCAGTCCCGCGCCGCCAGGGCCTGGCGCAGCCGGCGTTCGTCGAACGCCACCTCGTCGAGCACCTCGAAACCCCGGACCCCCGGCGGCAGCCGGTCCCCGGACAGGTAGGCGATGTCGGGGTCGAGTTGCCACAGCCCGTGGCGGGCGCCGTAGTGCCGCACCAGCCCGGCGCGCACCACCGCGCCGTCGGGGTCGACGATCCATCGCCCGGGCGGCCGCACACCGCAGTCGTCGGGCCCGGTGTCGGTGACCTGTTCGCCCGGCGAGTTCCCGTCGAGGATGCTCGCGCGGCGGCGCACCCCCGGCCCGGCCAGCCCGGCCGACCACAGGCACGCCTCCCGGACCGAACCCCGATACGACGTCACCTCGATCTCGCCGTCGAACCCGCGGCGGCGCAGCGCGTCGAAATCCATTCCCGGACCGCACTTCACGACCAGGTGCCGCCCGCGGTAGGTGTCCATCAGCGGGCCCAGCGCAGGCAGGTAGTCGTCGGGGCGCAGCCGGCGGCGGCCGCCGTCGCGGCGCGCGGGGTCGACGAGGACGACGGTGTCGCGGGTCACCGGGTGCAGCGCGTCGGCGCGGCAGAGCACGGTCGTCGCTCCCACGTTGTGGTGTGCCATGGCCAGGCGCACCGGGTCGATGTCGCTGCCCACCGCCCGCACGCCCGAGGCGTGCAGCGCGGCCAGTTCGGTGCCGACCGAACAGGTCGCGTCGTGCACCACGACGTCCGGCCCGCCGGCCAGGCGCGCGGCCCGGTGCAGCGCCACCACCGCCGCGGTCGCCTGCTGCAGCGCCTCGCCGGTGAACAGCCACCAGGACACCTGCGGGCCCAACGGCCCGAGCTTGCCCGGCCGGTCGACGGCGCGCCGGCGCAACAGCGTCGTCTCCACCAGGACCGCGGCCTTCTCGCCGAACCGGGAACGCGCCGCGGCGATGTCGGCGATGCGGGTGGCGTCGGTCAGCTCGAGTTCGGCGACCGCTGCCAGCGCCGAGGCGCCCGGGGGCGACCGCAGGTAGCTGACGTCGTCGGCGCCGAAGGCGAGGTGGCTCAGGAGGGTTTGACCCCGGTGATCATCACGTTGTAGAACCAGCCCTTCGGCACCACGTGCCGCCACACGCCGGCGTCCACCCAGCTCAACGCCTTCCAGCTGGTGAAGGCGAAACGCGCCCAGCCCCAGCCCAGGCGTCCCGGCGGCACCGAAGCCTCGAAGGTGCGGATCGGCCAGCCCAGCATCGCGGCGGTGAACTCCTCGCTGGCGGTGCGCACCCCGACGGCGCCGGCGTTGCGCGCCATGCGCTCCAGCTGTTCCGGTGTGAACGTGTGCAGGTCGACGATGGCCTCCAGCGCCGCGACGCGCGAGGACTCGTCGAGCTCGGCCTGCGGCCGCCGCCAGCCACCCAGGCCCGGCAACGTGGTGACGGTGGTGGCGACCCGCCAGGTCAGCGTGGACAGGGTGCGCGCGTAGACGTCACCGGCGCTGGTCGGCTCGCCGGCGAACACGAACCGGCCGCCCGGCCGCAGCACCCGCAGCACCTCCCGCAGCGAGAGCTCCACGTCCGGGATGTGGTGCAGCACCGCGTGCCCGACCACCAGGTCGAAGGTGTCGTCGTCGTAGGGGATGCCCTCGGCGTCGGCCACCCGGCCGTCGATGTCGAGGCCCAGCGCCTGCCCGTTGCGGGTGGCGACCTTGACCATGCCCGGCGACAGGTCGGTGACCGAGCCGCGGCGGGCCACCCCGGACTGGATCAGGTTCAGCAGGAAAAACCCTGTCCCGCAACCCAATTCCAGCGCCCGGTCGTAGGGCAAGTCCCGGAGGGCCGCGTCGGGCACGATCGCGTCGAAGCGGCCGCGGGCGTAGTCGACGCAGCGCTGGTCGTAGGAGATCGACCACTTCTCGTCGTAGGTTTCCGCTTCCCAATCGTGGTAGAGCACCTGGGCGAGTTTGCTGTCGTGCCGGGCGGCCTCCACCTGCTCGGCAGTGACACGGGTGGCGTCGGTCGAACTGCTCATCAGGGCAGCCTAACCGCCGGCGGGGCCGGGTCCTGCGCACCGGCGGCGAACACCTCGACGTACCGCCGGCGTTCGGCGGCGACGCGCTCGGCGAACGGCAGCTCGCAGACGGCATCGATGCCGGCTTTCGCGGCGGCCAGCGCGTGCGCAGGGGCGTCCAGAAAACGGACGGCCCACGCCACGGCGGCGTCGTACACGTCGTCGGGAGCCACCATCTGGTCGATCAGGCCCTGCTCCGAGGCCTCCCGGGCGTCGAAGAAGCGCCCGCTGAACACCAGTTCCTTGGCCCTGCTCGCCCCGACGGCGCGGGCCAGCCGCTCCATTCCGCCGCCGCCGGGGATCAGGCCGGCGAGGATCTCGGTGGCCCCGAACTTGACGTTGTCGCCGCTGACCCGCCAGTCGGCGGCCAGGGCCAGCGTGAGGCCGGCGCCCAGCGCGTACCCGGTGATCGCGGCCACGGTGGGCTTGGGGATGGCTGCGACCGCGTCGATCGCCGCGCGGCGCACCCGGGCCGCGGTGTCGGCCTCCGGCGCCGTCAGCGTCCGCAGCTCGGGCATGTCGTCGCCGGCGGAGAAGATCTCGTGGCCCCCGAACAGGATCACCGCGGCGACGTCGTCACGCCCCGCCACGTCGGTGGCCGCGGCCGCGATCTCCCGGTAGACCTGCCGCGTCATGGCGTTGGTGGGCGGCCTCGACACCACCAGCGTGGCCAGTCCCGCCGCCGGCCCCTCGCCCGCCACGACGCTGACGAACTCGCTCAATGCCGCCACCCCAGCCCGCCCGACTCCCGGGCACGGTGATAGCGGTCGGAGTCGAAGAACTCGAAAACCCAGTTGTCGCCCTGGATCTCGAGCTTGGGCTGCACCGTGACGATCTGGCGTTGCAGGGTCAGCACGTCGGTGACGGTCCGGCCCACCAGCGAGTCCAGCTGCGTCCAGGTCGGGGGCAGCAGGAAGCTGCGGCCGGCCGCGAAGTCGTCGATGGCGGCCTGCGGCGTCGTCCAGCCGGCGCTGTCGGACTCGCTGTTCTCGCCGTCGGCGCGCTGGCCCTCCGGCAGGGCCGCCACGAAGAAGTAGGTGTCATACCGGCGGGTGCGTTCGGCTTCGGGGGTGACCCAGTTGGCCCACGGCCGCAGCAGGTCGGAGCGCAGCTCCAGGTTTTCGTCGCGCAGGAAGTCGGCGAACGACAGCGTCCCGTCGGCGAGCGCCCGGCGGGCGTCGCGGTACACCGAGGCGTCGCCGACGATCCCGTCGCGCGCCGAACCGGACCGGCCGGCCGGCCCGGCGAACAGCACCCCGGACTCCTCGAAGGTCTCCCGGGCCGCCGCGCAGACCAGCGCCTCGGCCAGGTCCGTGTCGATGCCGAAGCGCTGCGCCCACCACTGGGGCGGCGGCCCGGCCCAGGCCCGGCGCCGCGCCAGGTCGGCGTTGCGGTCGCGGTCGTCGACGCCGCCGCCGGGAAACACCATCGTCCCGGCTGCGAAATGCATCTTCGCGTGCCGGCGCATCAGAAAGACGCCCAGGCCTTCCCGCGAACCGGGCTCGGTGTCGCGGACCAGCATCACGGTGGCCGCGGGGCGCGGAACCAGAGGGGGCTCGGTTGCGTGCGTCATAGTTGCCTCCGATGGGCCGCACGGCCGCGGACCCGCCGCGCGAAATACCGTCCGTCGATAACGTCCAGGGCGATCGACTGGCCGAACGCGGTGGACAGATTCTCCGCGGTCAGCACGTCGGGCAGCAAGCCGGCGGCGACCACCCGGCCCTCCGACAACAGCATGCAGTGACTGAAGCCGGGCGGGATCTCCTCCACGTGGTGGGTGACCAGCACCAGCGCGGGGGCGTCGGGGTCGGCGGCCAGGTCGGCCAGGCGGGCCACCAGCTCCTCGCGGCCGCCCAGGTCCAGGCCGGCGGCGGGCTCGTCGAGCAGCAGCAGCTCCGGGTCGGTCATCAGCGCGCGCGCGATCAGCACCCGCTTGCGCTCGCCCTCCGACAGGGTCCCGTAGGTGCGGTTGGCGAGGTGCTCGGCGCCGAGGCTCTCCAGCATGTCGACCGCCCGCCGGTAGTCGACATCGTCGTAGCGCTCGCGCCAGCGGCCCAGCACCGCGTAGCCGGCCGAGACCACCAGATCGCGCACCGGCTCGTCGCCGGGCACCCGCTGCGCCAGCGACGACGAACTCAGGCCGATCCGCGAGCGCAACTCGGACACGTCGACGCGGCCCAGCCGCTCCCCCAGCACGAAGGCGATGCCCGACGACGGGTGCTCGGCAGCCGCCGCGATGCGCAGCAGCGACGTCTTCCCGGCACCGTTGGGACCGACGATCACCCAGCGTTCGTCCAGCTCGACCGCCCAATCCAGCGGCCCGACCAGGACCCGCCCGTCCCGGCGCAGCGAAACGTTCCTGAAGTCGAGCAGCAGATCGGGGTCGGCCGACTCGCTTCCGTTCTCGCGCACCAGACCATCGTGCCGTACCGCGGCGCCGCCGCGGGTGCCGGGTCACCCCGCCCCGCGAGCAGACGCAACAGCCCCCATTTTCGCCCCGAAATGGGGGCTGTTGCGTCTGCCCGGCCGGCTCAGTCGGGGGGGATCTCCACGCGGCGGACCTCGCCGTCGACCGCGTCGGCGGCCTCGATCTCGCCGCGGGTGATGCCCAGCAGGAACAGCACCGTGTCCAGGTAGGGGTGGCTCAGCGACGCGTCCGCGACCTCACGCAGCGCCGGCTTGGCGTTGAACGCGATGCCAAGCCCGGCGGCGGCCAGCATGTCGATGTCGTTGGCGCCGTCGCCGACGGCGACGGTCTGGGCCATCGGCACCCCGGCCTGCTCCGCGAAGTCCCGCAGCGCGGCGGCCTTGCCGGCCCGGTCGACGATCGGGCCGACGACCCGCCCGGTGAGAACGCCGTCGACGATCTCCAGCTCGTTGGCCGCGACGAAGTCCAGCATCAGCTCGTGGGCCAGCGGGTCGATGATGCCCCGGAAACCCCCGGAGACCACGCCGCAGTGGTAGCCCAGCCGCCGCAGCGTGCGCAGCGTGGTCCGGGCGCCGGGCATCAGTTCGAGCTGTTCGGCGACCTCGTCGATCACCGTGGCGGGCAGGCCCGTCAGGGTCGCCACCCGTTGCTGCAGCGACTCCGCGAAGTCCAGCTCGCCGCGCATCGCCGCCTCGGTGATCGCGGCGACGGCTCCTTCGGCGCCCGCCCGGGCCGCCAGCATCTCGATCACCTCGCCCTGGACCAGGGTGGAGTCGACGTCGAACACGATCAGCCGCTTGGACCGCCGCTCCAGGCTGTACTCCTCGACCGCCACGTCGACACCCTCATCGCAGGACACGCGGTTCAGGGCGGCGCGCAGCGGGACGTCGGCTCCCGGCGGCACCGAGACCCGCAGTTCCAGACCGGTGACGGGGTAGTCGGAGACGCCGCGGATGAGGTCGATGTTGACGCCCAGCGCCGCAACCTCGCGGGCCACCGCGCTGAACGCGCCGGCCGTGATCGGCCGGCCCAGCACGAAGATGGTGTGGCTCGGCGGGTTCCGAATGATCGGCACGTCGTCGCTGCGCTCGATGCTGACGTCGAGCCCGAGCCCGAAGATGGCCGATTCGACGTCGCCCCGCAACGCGGGGCCGTCGGCGACCTCCGCGGGGCAGGACACCAGCACGCCCAGCGTCAGCCGGCCCCGGATCACCACCTGTTCGACGTTGAGCAGTTCCACGCCATGCTTGGACAACACCTCGAACAGCGCCGACGTCACCCCCGGCCGATCCACGCCGGTGACGGTGATCAGCGCCGATACCTTGGGTGCGGCGCTCACCCGCGGCTCCGTTCGTGGCTCATTCGTGCCTGGGGCCGCTGCCGCTCGTCAACTGCGGACGTGCACGTCGTCGGCTCGGGTGACGTCGTTGTCCGCGGGGCCGTGGGCGCGACCGACGTGCGCCTCGCGGCGCATCCGCTCCACCATGTACGGGTAGTGCAACTCGAACGCCGGCCGCTCCGAGCGGATCCGGGGCAGTTCGGTGAAGTTGTGCCGCGGCGGCGGGCAGCTGGTCGCCCATTCCAGCGAGTTGCCGTACCCCCAGGGGTCGTCGACGGTGACGACCTCGCCGTACCGCCAGCTCTTGAAGACGTTCCACACGAAGGGGAACATCGACACGCCCAGTATGAAGGCCCCGATCGTCGAGACGATGTTGAGCGGCTGGAACCCGTCGGTGGGCAGGTAGTCGGCGTAGCGGCGCGGCATGCCCATGTCCCCGAGCCAGTGCTGCACCAGGAACGTGGCGTTGAAGCCGATGAACGTCAGCCAGAAGTGCAGCTTGCCCAGCCGCTCGTCGAGCAGCCGCCCGGTCATCTTCGGGAACCAGAAGTAGGTGCCGGCGAAGGTGGAGAACACGATGGTGCCGAACAGCACGTAGTGGAAGTGCGCCACCACGAAGTAGGAGTCGGTGACGTGGAAGTCCAGCGGCGGGCTGGCCAGCAGCACGCCCGTCAACCCGCCCAGCAGGAAGGTGACCAGGAAGCCGACCGAGAACAGCATCGGCGTCTCGAAGGTCAACTGGCCCTTCCACATGGTGCCGATCCAGTTGAAGAACTTGATCCCGGTCGGCACCGCGATGAGGTAGGTCATGAACGAGAAGAACGGCAACAGCACCGCGCCGGTGGCGAACATGTGGTGCGCCCACACCGCCACCGACAGCGCGGCGATCGACAGCGTCGCGTAGACCAGCGTGGTGTAGCCGAAGACGGGCTTGCGGGAGAACACCGGGAAGATCTCGGTCGCGATGCCGAAGAACGGCAGCGCCACGATGTAGACCTCGGGGTGGCCGAAGAACCAGAACAGGTGCTGCCACAGCAGGACTCCGCCGTTGGCCGGGTCGAACACGTGCGCCCCCAGGTGGCGGTCGGCGGCCAGCCCGAACAGCGCGGCGGTCAGGATCGGGAACGCGATCAGGATCAGGATGGACGTGACCAGGATGTTCCAGGTGAAGATCGGCATCCGGAACATCGTCATCCCCGGGGCGCGCATGCACACCACAGTCGTGATCATGTTGACCGCACCCAGGATGGTGCCCAGACCGGCGACGATCAGGCCGGTGATCCACAGGTCGCCGCCCGCGCCGGGCGAGTGGATGGCGTCGGTCAGCGGGGTGTAGGCGGTCCAGCCGAAGTCAGCGGCTCCGCCGGGGGTGATGAAGCCCCCCAGGGCGACCAGCGCGCCGAACAGGAACAGCCAGAACGAGAACGCGTTCAGCCGCGGGAACGCCACGTCGGGTGCGCCGATCTGCAACGGCAGCACCAGGTTGGCGAACCCGAACACCACCGGCGTGGCATACAGCAGCAGCATGACGGTGCCGTGCATGGTGAACAGCTGGTTGTACTGCTCGTTGGACAGGAACTGCAGTCCCGGCGCGGCCAGCTCGGTGCGCATCAACAGCGCCATCAGCCCGCCGATGAAGAACATCACGAAGCAGGTGACCACGTACATGATGCCGATCACCTTGTGATCGGTGGTGGTGATCAGCTTGTAGACGAGATTCCCTTTGGGACCTGTCCGCGGTGGGTACGGTCGGACGGCCTCGAGTTGTCCCAAGGGGGGCGCTTCGGCTGTCAACTGCTCCTCCAAACATCCTTCTCAGACACGTTCACCACGCATCCTAGCTTCCGATCATGCCGATGGCAGCGCGAGTCCTACAAACTGTCGTATATGCCGCTGCGACGCGGGCGTGTCGTCGCTAACACCCGGAGCCGACCCGGCCGGATGTTAGCGTCGGGCTCGTGCTCTCCGGCATGCTCCGCGTGATCCGCACCGCCCCCCTGCTGCCGACCGCCGCCGGCCTGGCGGCCGTGGTGGTGGCGGCGTGCAGCGCCTGCGGGTCCGCGGGCCCGGGCACCACGGCCGCCTCCCCGACCCGGACGCTGGTCACCCCGACCACCCAGATCGCCGGCGCCGGCGTGCTGGGCAACGACCGCCGGCCCGACCAGTCGTGCGCGGGTGAGCCCGCCGCGGCCGATCCCGGGCCGCCGACCCGGCAGGCCCGCAACGCGGAGGGGGTCACCCCCGACGTCGTTGGGGTGCCGGCCGAGGCGCAACGCATCGTGGTGCTCGCCGGTGACGCGCTCGACGCGCTGTGCGCCCTGGGGCTGCAATCGCGGGTGGTCGCCGCCGCCCTGCCCGACGGCGCGTCGAGCCAGCCCTCCTACCTGGGCAACGCGGTGCACCACCTACCCGGGGTGGGCACCCGCAGCAAGCCGGACCTGGGCGGCATCGCGGCGGCGCACCCCGATCTCATCCTGGGTTCGCAAGGACTGACGCCCACGCTGTATCCGCAGCTGGCGGCGATCGCCCCGACGGTGTTCACGGCGGCTCCCGGGGCGGCGTGGGAGGACAACCTGCGCGGTGTCGGCGCCGCCACGGCGCGCGGCGGTGCCGTCGACGGGCTGATCGACGGCTTCTCCGAACGGGCCACCCGGATCGGGGCCAGGCACGACGCAGCTCACTACCAGGCCTCGATCGTGCAGTTGACCACGGACGCCCTGCGCGTCTACGGCGCCCGGAACTTCCCGGCCAGCGTGCTCGACGCGGTGGGGGTGGACCGACCGGCGTCGCAGCGGTTCACCGACAAGGCCTACGTCGAGATGGGCACGACCGACGCCGACCTGGACCGGTCGCCGGGCCCGGATTTTTCGGTCGCCGACGCCGACATCGTCTACGTGTCGTGCGCCTCGCCGGCCGCGGCGCGGCGGGCCGCGGCCGTCTTCGACAGCGCGCCCTGGCGCAAACTGTCGGCGGCCCGGGACAACCGCGTCTTCGTCGTCAACGACGAGATCTGGCAGACCGGGCAGGGGCTGGTCGCGGCCCGCGGGATCGTCGACGACCTGCGCTGGGTCAACGCCCCGATCAACTAGTCGTAGCGAGCATCCTCATACGGCCGATGGACCGGTTGGGTTGAGTTCTGCCCGCAGGGCGGGGCGAACGGGTTGATAGGGCGAGGGATCTCCACTGCCGGAGATCCCTGGCGTCGGCCTAGCCGCAAGGTTGCTGAGACCAAGGAGGCGATCGTGGCCGACTAGGCAACCCTGCTGCGGGATCACGTCACTTTGACCTGCCGCTCGGTGGACCGCATCTTCTTACAGGCGTACGCGCCGAAGCTGCAGTGCGTGGGCGGGGTGTGTCAGTTCCTGTACTTGCAGAAGGGGTTTTCGATCCCGTCGTCGGCGGCGTTCGGCAAGATCGGCGATGCCTACGTCGCCGAGATACACCGGTGGGCGAAGAAGAACGGGATCCCGGTGCGCCGGTTTGCCAAAGGTGAGAACAAGGAGGAAATCGCCCGCCCGCTGATCGAGGCGGCCGAACGCGAGGGCGGCGACGGGAAAGTGGTGCTGATCGGCATTGCGCAGGAAAAGACCCCGATGTGGCGGTCGTGGAAGGCCAAGGGCCAAGAACACGCCGCGCATCCGCACATGGAGTGGGGCCGACAGATGGGTTTCGTCAACCACTTCTACTTCTACCTGTGCGACCCCGACTGGGGTGGTGCGTTCTGGAAGACCAACGCCTACGCCCCGTGGCCGGTGTGGATCTGGCTCAACGGGCACACCTGGGCGCAACGCCAATGCGAACGGGCCGGCATCGGCTACACCGCGCTGGACAACGGCTTTCGTGATTGTGAGGATCCCGCTGCCCTGCAGCGGATCTGTGACCGACTCGGATCGGGCGCGGTGAAAAGCTTCTTGCGCTGGCAGCGGCGGTTGCCCTCGCCGCTGACCCGCGAGGATGTGCGCGCCGGCTACGTCTACGAGCTGGCGTTTCGCCAGTTCGAGGTCTCCGACACCCGGGTTTTCGATCGGCCGGCGAGTCAACTCACGCACCCCGGGTACCTGGCGCACCCGGGTCATCACCAAAGGGGTTGATCCGCAGATCAGCTGCTACGACAAGTCCAGCCGGATCAAACAGTATTTCAAGGAGCATCGGGCGTTGCGCACCGAAACGGTCATTTGCACCACCCGCGACTTCGGCATCGGCCGGCGGGTGACCGCCGAGAGCTGGAAAGCCCCACGGGCGGTTGGCGAGGCTGCCAACCAGCGTCTGTGTGACGCGCAAGCCGCCGATGCCCGACCCGCTCCGGATGTGGCCACCTTCACCCAGGTGACCCGACCGTCACAGATCGACGGTCAACACGCCCCTGCACTGCCGTTCGGGGACCCGCGGGTGATGGCGGTGCTGGCCGCCGTCGTCGGCTTCACCCATCTGCTCGCCGGATTTGACAACGCCGCTCTGGTCCGGGCCGTCACCACCCTGCTGGGCTGCGCCTACACCAGCCGTCAAGCCACCTACGATCTGCGTCGACTCAAACGTAAAGGGCTCATCGTCAGGCTGCCGGGCCATCACCGCTACCAGCTCACGCCCTTGGGCCGCCGCGTCGCTGTGCTGTTCACCAAGGTTTATGGCCGCGTCCTGGCACCCGGCTTGGCCGAGTTAGACCCAAGGCTCCCAACAGATCTCGCTAACCGCAGCGATCTCGCGCAAGCCTTGCACCAACTCGACCGACACTTGAATCAATTCACCAACGCAGCACTCACCGCAGCCTGAACCCTAAACTTGGTCTGATTGTGAACTTCGCCCTCAGCAAGCGAAGCTAGGGTGGTGAGCGGGCCGCCATACGGCCCGAGCCGTTAACGTGGCTAAACTTTCCAGTGACGCGCTATCACCGAAAAAGTACTCGAAAAAGGACTGTTGATGAGCACTGTTTCCGCCTACGCCGCGACGTCGCCGACCGAGCCGCTGACCAAGACCACCATCACCCGTCGCGACCCGGGTCCGCACGACGTGGCGATCGAGATCAAGTTCGCCGGGATCTGCCATTCGGACATCCACACCGTCAAAGCCGAGTGGGGGCAGCCGGACTACCCGGTGGTCCCCGGCCACGAGATCGCCGGCGTGGTGACCGCGGTGGGCTCGGAGGTGACCAGGCACAAGGTCGGCGACCACGTCGGCGTGGGTTGCTTCGTGGACTCCTGCCGGGAGTGCAGCAGCTGCCTGGCCGGCCTCGAGCAGTACTGCAAGCGCGGCATGACGACCACCTACAACGCGATCGGCCGGGACGGCCAGCGCACCTACGGCGGCTACAGCCAGGCGATCGTCGTCGACGAGAACTACGTCCTGCGGATCCCCGACTCGCTGCCGCTGGACAAGGCCGCCCCGCTGCTGTGCGCGGGCATCACGCTGTATTCGCCGCTGCGGCACTGGAAAGCGGGTCCCGGTACCCGGCTCGCCGTGATCGGCCTGGGCGGGCTCGGGCACATGGGCGTCAAGCTGGGGGCGGCGATGGGCGCCGAGGTGACGGTGCTGTCGCAGTCGCTGAAGAAGATGGAGGACGGTCTTCGCCTGGGGGCCGGCCACTATTACGCCACGTCCGACCGCGACACGTTCCGCAACCTGCGCGGCAGCTTCGACCTGATCCTGAACACCGTCTCGGCGAACCTGAAGCTCGGCCACTACCTCAACCTGCTGGACGTCGACGGGACGCTCGTCGAACTGGGCATCCCCGAGCACCCGATGGAGGTGCCGGCGTTCCCGCTGGCCCTGATGCGGCGCAGCCTGTCGGGGTCGAACATCGGCGGGATCGCCGAAACCCAGGAGATGCTCGACTTCTGCGCCGAGCACGACGTGACGCCCGAGATCGAGGTCATCGAGCCGGATTACGTCAACGAAGCCTACGAGCGCGTCCTGGCCAGCGACGTGCGCTACCGTTTCGTCATCGACACGTCACGCCTCTGAGGGCACCGGGGGCCGTGCCGCCATCCGTTCGGCCGCCTCGCCGTCTTCGTCGCCGGGGATGACCTCGCTGACGTCGATGCCGGCCAGCGGCCACCCGGCCGCGGCCAGCGTCGCGGCCACCCGGATCACGTTCTCCTTGCCGGCGTCGTAATGGGTCATGTCGGAGATGAATTCGGCGATCTCGTCGCGATCGATGGGGTGGTCGACCGTCTCCGGGGATCCTGCCTCCGCGGTGATGTTGCGAACCACCTCCCGGATCTGGTCTTCGGTCAGAGGTGTGCTGCGCAGCAGGGCCATCAGCGGCACGCGGTCCGGGCCGGGCACCCCGTTGGGGTAGCCGACCTGCAGCCAGCGGATCACCGAACGGCAGAAATGGTGGTGGTGATCGGTCTGCGAGGAGGGGGTTTTCGTCACCCACACAGTGTCACGGCAGGGGCATCGCCGGCGCCACCGCGGCATCTGGCCATCCGCACAATTTCATATGCCGTTCACGGCGCGAACATGTCGGGGTTGTGAAGTGACCGGTGTTCGATGCCGAGCGGGACCCGGCACCGTTAGGGGACGATCACAGTGATGACGCGGACCATGGCAAGGCCGGCGGCGCTGCCGGCGGGCGCCGGGATCGTCGCGACCGTGCTGGGCCCCGGGCTTCCGCGGGCCTCCGCCGACCCGCCGGGAGAAGAGTTCGAGCGGCTGGCGAGCCGGTACGCGCAGACGACGTGCGCGCAGTTGGGGCGGTACCCGGAAGCCCCGGGCGTCAACGCCGCCGTGGCCGACACGATGGACCGCAGTGCGATCCCCAGAGCGGCGGCCCAGCGGGTGGTCGGGCTCTCCGTCCGGGATTACTGCCCGCAGTACCTGCCGCTGGTGCGCCAGGTCGTGCCCGATTCCCGATAGCCGCGGACTTGTCGCAGCGGGCCCCTACCATCAAGGCGTGCACGAGGACCCGTCCCGCGGATGAGCAAGGCGCTCTTCGTCATTCCACTTGCCTGCGGGCTGTTCGCCGGCGTCATCCAGCGCAGCCCCGGCGCGGGCGTCGCGGGGTTCTATGTGGCTCTGCTGCTCGAGGTGCTCCTGGCGTGGGCAACCAACCGCCGGTGGCCGCGCCGGAGGCGGGGCAACGCCACGATGCGCGCGATCGACGCCATGGACGGGGTCGAGTTCGAGGATTACGTCGCCGCACGCCTGGGCCGGGCGGGCTGGCGGGTCGGGACGACCCCCGCGGCCGGTGACTACGGCGTCGACCTGATCGCCGAGAAGGGCGGCCGGCGCGTGGCGATCCAGTGCAAGCGCTACGGCAAGCCGGTCGGCGTCGCGGCCGTCCAGCAGGTGGTCTCCGGCGCACGCCACCACGGATGCACGCGCAGCATCGTGGTCAGCAACCAGGAGTTCACCGCTGCCGCAAAACAATTGGCACACACGCACGGCTGTCAGCTGATCGGCCGCAAAACTCTGCAGGCCTGGGTCCCGGCACCTGCGCGCAGCCGGGCCTAGCCGGCCCGCGGATCACCGCCTCGCCGGAAGCTGGGCCCTATGGCCCTACTGGTTCGGGTCAAGATGCCTTAATGATCAAGAACGTGAATCAACACGGGTACGACGGCGGCTTCGGGTTGTCGCAGCTTCCCCGCGGCGCCGAGCCGCTGCAGCGCGCCGAGGCGATGCGATTGCTGGCCAGCGTGGACCTCGGCCGGGTGGTGTTCGACATGCAGGCGCTGCCGGCGATCCGCCCGGTCAACCACTTGGTGGAAGACGGCGTCATCATCATCCGCTGCCGGCTGAGCTCCGCACTGTCCGCCGCGGTGCGAAGCTCCGATCACCTCGTCGTGGCCTACGAGGCCGACGCGCTGGACAGCCGCACCCGGACCGGCTGGAGCGTCGTGGCCACGGGCCGCGCGCGAACGCTGACCGAGCCCGGCCTCGTCGCGCGCTACGAGCAACTGCTGCACCCGTGGGTGAACCACGCCGACACCGTCGTGGCGATCGAGCCGGAGATCGTCACCGGCCTGCGCCTGAGGGGCTCCTAGCTAGAACCTTCCCGCGGTACGGGTCGCTGCCCCGCAGCGCCCGCACCCATCCTCCGTCTACCCCGCCGGCAAGCCCAGCCGCCGCGCCAACTCCGGGCCGCCGACCTCACGCAGGAAGTCGGGATCCCCGCACACCACCAGTTCGTCGCGCGCCCGAGACAGCCCGACGTAGAGCCGCTCCCGGGAGCGCTCCATCGGCGCCTCTTCGTTGACGACCAGCACCACCGCGCGCCGCTCCAGCCCCTTGAACCCCAGCACGTGCCCGTAGAACACCTGCTCGGCGTCCCAGAAGCTGTCCCAGTAGGCGGCGCTGCCAGCAGCTTGGCGCTCCTTCTGCTCGGGATGGCGCGTCCCGGTGGTCAGCAGCGCCACGTCCTCGGGCCGCCATCCCTCCTCGAGCAGCCGCTCCACCTCGTCATCGCCGGCGTCCATTGCCTGCTGGCGGGAGCAGGCGACGAACCGCACCGCCGGCCCCTCTGCGCCCATCAGCCGCATCGGCGAATCGACCAGCGGCGCAAACGCGTTGGCGATCTGGCGGGTGTTGCGCAGATTGTGGTCCAACACCAGGGGCACCAGCGGCACCGGCGGTGACCCGTACCGGTCGAACACCCGCTGACCCTCGTCGATGAACACATACAGCCCGCCGGCCTCCTCGTCGGACAGGGCGGCCAGCAGCGGATCCCACCAGGCGTCGGCGAAGTCCTGAGCCTCATCGACAACGATCGCATCGAAGCGGTGACCGGGACTCAGTTGTGCTGCCAGCTCGGTCATCTGCGCCGGCAGGTCATGCTCCCAGAACCGGACCGTCTCAGACGTGCGCAACGCCTCATCAGGACCCTCGGGGGCGCCCCAGCGCTTGCCCAGCTCGTGGAACTCTCCGACGTAGGCGGGCTGTTGGCGGCGGCTCCAGGCGGCGGTGACGCGGCGCAGGTAGGAGGCCAGACCGTGGGAGTAGCACACGAGCGCCACCCGTTGCCCTTTCGCCGAGAGTCGGCGGGCCTGCTCCACGGCCAGGAAGGTCTTGCCGCTGCCGGCGCCGCCGCGGATCTCCGCCCGGTGCAGCAGCTGGATCGCGTCGAGGATGACGGCCTGGCGTTCGGTCAGCGCATCGGCGCCGTCCTGGTGGGCCAGCGCCCGGGCCACCACACTGCGCTGCGGTAATCCCCTGCCGCTCAGTGTGGTTGCCAGCTGGGCGATCCCCCGCGCGGTCAGCGGCGGACGGGCCAGCTGCTGGTCGAGCAGGACACGGCGCAGCCCGTCGACGAGCGAGGCCAGGTCGTGGCGGTCGACGACCTTCCAGCGCGGACACTCCGGTAACGCGAACTCCGCGCCGATCTCGGTGTTCGGCACGACGACGACGTGGTCCCAGCGCAGCCGGCCCTGACTCCAGCGTTCGTCGCTTTCGACGAAGTCGCGCAACGCGTAGCAGGCGTCGCGGGCCTGTCGGACCGGGTCGATCCGGTACTCCTTTCCCCCGCGGCGCTGCCACCACGACTCCCCGTCGTGCCACACCTCTCCGCCCTTGACCTCCAGGCACACGATGCCCGCACCCTCGGTCGCGACGACGAAGTCGATCTCGTGGTCCTTGAGGTGGTCGGTCACCCGCTGGCCGGGAATCACCCGGTCATCGGGTCCGAGCTGGTCGAGCTGGTCGAGCAGGGCCTGATAGACCACCCGTTCGGCGCCGTTGGCCAAGCGCGGTGCGTCGTCGGTGGTGATCGTCATACGACAGTCACTCCCCTTCGCCGCGCGTCCACCGCACGGCCCGCGCCGGGCAACCTGAGCTGCGTCACGTCCCCCATCGTCCAATGCAACGACGCGAAAGGACAGGGGCGACCGACAGCGCTTTCCCGAGTTCTCCTCGGCATCGGATGCCCGATCCGCTCATGGTCACCGCCCGCCCTGGTGAAAGCTCGAGCCATGTCGGTGCGTGCCCTTATCGTTCCTAGGAGCAGCCGAGCTGACTCGATGGGGGGATCATTGTCCGAGCACAATCCGTTCCGAGACGAGGTCGAGACGATCTTGCTCGACCACCCGCGCACCCGCTACGCGAAGGTGCTGATCGGCATGAAGCAGAATCTCACCGACGCCGCAGGTGAGCCCGTGAAGCCCGATCGGATCACCGAGGTCCGCAGGAATGTGCAGCTGACACTGGACGATCAACTGGCCACGCCCTCCGAGGCCGAGATGCAAGCCGGGCTGTACCGGGAGCTGCTCAACTATCCACGCTCTGCCGAGCTCGATCAGCGCATCAAGACGCGACTGACTCAACTCCAGCAGCTCGACCCGTCCGTCAAGTTAACGCCGCTGGGCCACGTCCACACTCGGCGCCAATGCTGCGCCCCGCCCCGAGCCGCCCGACCCACGATGCGACAACTGCTGCATGGTCCACAACGGCGAATGCCTCTGATGCGGATGGCAGGTCCGGGGATTCGGGGGTCGACGTGACGATCCTGTGGTGGCTGTTCGCCGCGGCAGCCTGCGTCGCGCTGGTGTGCGTCATCGGCGCGCGGGCAGCCAGCCGCCGCCACCGCGACCAGCTGTCGCCGGAGCAACGCGCCGAGATCGCCCGCCGCGCCGACCAACAACTGCGCTGGGCGCAGCGCGGTGACACGCGCGGCATCTACGGCGTCGCCGGCGCCGAGGCGATGAAACGCGTTGACCCGCACCCCGACATCACCGCCGACCTGAACGACAACGCCGACTACGAGAAGACCGCCGCCGTCGCCTACACGGCAGCAGACCTCGACACGCTGCTGGCGCAGAAACTGCCCTGCTGGCGGTGGGCGGCATTCGCCTCGGTGCTGGTGCAGCGGCGCGCCGCGGTGCAGCCACGGCTGCGCGACGATGAGCTCGGCTACGCCGCACCCAGCGGCGAACGTGCGAACACCGGCGTCGAAGTGGGCCACTTCGTCATCGACCGGATGGACGAGCTCGTCGGCCTGGTCAAAAACGTCGAGGACTTCATGCTGACCCCGGCGTTCATCGGGGTGTTCGGGGAACCCGGCGACGAAGCCAGCGCCGACGCCGACGCCATCGTGCACACCGCGCACCGCCTGATGGACTACCACGACCGATTCCTGGCCATGGCCGAACGCTGCCGCGCCCTGACCGCGCCCAGCGAGTACGCGGATCTTCTGCACGACTTGGGTCTGCTGATGGACGTGCCGGTGACGTCCTACCGCACCTTCATCGACGACTTCGTCGAACGCGTCGGCGAAATGCCGCAGATGCTGCACTACGCGCACGGCACCACCCTCGAGCTGGACCCCGTGGTCCTGCGGATGGACACCGACGACCAACTCGTCAACCGAATCTCCCGCCGGCTCAGCCACATTGCCGCGCGCTGACGTCCGGCACGCACACCACCGCGACATGCGACGCTGGCTCTGAGCCACGCCGCTGCGCTCGCGACGGGCCGTGGCCGGCCTCGGCGCCGCGCCAGGTGCGTCGACAGTAAAGCGACCAGGGGTGTTCATCGGACAGGCGGAATCGCGCAACGTTTGGTCAGCGGCGCCGATCGGGAAGCCCTGGGGAAACGGGCAACCCGCCGCACCTCTCAGCGGCCCGAGGAAGGAACCCGATGCCATCCAATAGCTTCGGCGTCATGCGCCAGCCCAGCCACCTCGAGCGCTGCACAGGCGACGAGCCACGTCTGCTCAACCGGCTGCAAACGATTCTCGAGCAGGCCACCGGCTTTACCGGCGGCATCTACAAAGCGCATCGCCGGTCTGCTCAGCCAGCTGCCGCTGGCCCGCGACCTGCACACGCTGCGCGCCGACGACTTCGACGCCTGGCTAGATGCCGGGTCACGCGGCGAGGCGCCGTACGAGCTGCTGCCGCACAAGATTTCGCTGCCGCGCGTCGCCACGCACAAGCTGCTTGCCCGAAAGCGGCTGCAGCTGTTCCCGATTCGCGACAGCGTCGTCGAGAACGCGCTTGGCCTGAGCGGACAACAGGACCCGTGGTGGCGGCCCTGGTGGGCGGCGCTCAGCAGCGACGACGCCCTGGTCGCCCACCTTCACGACATCCGCCAACTGTCCGGCACGCCGCACCTGAGTCTGCTGCGTGTGGCGGCAGTGTCAGCATCAGGTCGACGATCCGCTCACGCATCCCCTCGTCGTCGGTGTGCTCGCCGATCTGCGCCAGCAGCCGGTGCAGATGGGCATCGGCGGGGTCCACCGCGTCCGAAGAGTGCATAGCGGCATGGTAGGAAGGGCCGCCGACACCCCCCGACCCGTCCGGTCATCGCTCTGCGGGCGATGCACGCCGGTCACCGGATGCGGTGGCTCGGCGGGACGTTCAGGTCACGACGCCCGACGCGGCGCACAACGGTGCGCGCCTACCGCAGGGAGGGAAGGGAACACAACCCCCCGTAAGCAGCCCGCCGAGCCGTCGATCACCGTACCAGAGCGCCCTCCGTCACGAAGGTA
This sequence comes from Mycobacterium helveticum, assembly GCF_007714205.1. GTDB lineage: Bacteria > Actinomycetota > Actinomycetes > Mycobacteriales > Mycobacteriaceae > Mycobacterium > Mycobacterium helveticum. The sequence goes on from NZ_VMQU01000025.1 coordinate 43,680, forward strand.
AGAATCGCCGAAACATATTCGCAGGCAGAACAACTCGGCGAAGTCCGCTCAGCCCCGCCGGCCCCTGACCCGCCGGCCCGCGGTCCTCGTCGCTGAACGCGGCGGCGACCCCTCCCCGCACCGCCGACACGTAGCTGTTCGCCATCGCAGAGCTGGCCTGCCGATGGACTTGCCGAACGTGAGCGAGGACTTCTGCGGGAACGCTCCCCTCCGACACGAGTCAGCACCGTCTGTCGGTGCGCACTGCTACCCTGAGATCAGCTCACGAGCGGACGGCTGTTCGGGTACCTGGCCCGCCGTCCCGGCAACCGCGCTCCACCGCACGGTGCCCCAGGGGAAGAGCCGGCACGCGACCCGCGTGCAAGCGGTGGACGCCCGAGGGCGGCGTCGCCAGATGAGGCGAGAAATGGCCGAACCGCAATTGAGTCCCACCGATGCCGCCCTGCGTGCACGGATCACCGAGTTGTCGGTGCACATCCCCTGCGGAGGATTGCGGGGCCCCCTGCAGCCCAGGAGCTCGGCGAACCCGAACCTGCCGGTGAGGTGGCAGTCATGCCAAGACGAGGACTCCCCCGAGCGCTGGCCGGGTTGCGACGTCTCCAGCGAACGCGATCTGTGCATCATTTGCTTCCGGGCGACAGCCGGCGGCATATCCCGCTGGTCATGGCTGGCCTGCGAGGACTGCCGCGCGATCAACAACGCACTTGAACGGGCCTGGGGTGTGCGGCCATTGGCGTTGGGCCGGCACAGCGTGATGAATGGAATCGGCGTGCGCGGTAACGCGCCGCCAGACGTTCGGGAGGCGCAGATCGAGCGGCTGCTGAAGTTCGCGAAAGGCGATGACCGCTTACGCGAGTGGCGCCAGCACGAGTACTCGTGGTTGGCCGGCAGGTTCGACCCGCTCGCCGACGTTCCGCTGCGGGTCTGGCAGCAGCAGTGGCCCCCGGGCCCGCATGCCTCGTACGACGCGTTCGTCCGGCTGCTCGGCCGCGAGTTGCCGCTGGCTCCGCCGACGTGACAAACCGCGCCACCGCGCCCGATCACGAACCGTGTGGTCATGGACCGGGCGGGCGGCTCACAGGGCACCTCAGCGCCGCGGCGCCCTCGCCTTCGTGCGTCGGAAAACCTCCGCAGGCCGCCCCCGCGCCTGCACGACCGTCCTACCGGTGGCGTCGAGCTGGGGCTCCATGGTGCGCCGAAACGCGTCGCGCATCAGGAGCTCCCCGGCCACGGCCTCGTGCGCCAGCCGCAATTCGCGCAGCGTGAACTCCTCACCGAGCAGCCCGTCGGGGTCCGGCGTGCCCCGGTAGCGGGCGCGCAGGTCCTCCACGGCGAACTTGATGATCTCGGGGTGGTCGAAGATGAGTTGTCCCGGGGCGGCGGCCGGCATCAGTCTCGTGGTGTCGGGGAAGCGCGACGCCAGCCGATCGGGGCGCACCACCTGTAGGTGGGCGACCGAGAGCACCCAGCCGCGGTCGTCCCGCCCCGGGCGGTCGAAGACGTGCAGTTGGCGCGGATGTAGCCCGCGGATGTTGGCTTTGTCGCGCAGCGACCGGTCGACGGCATCGGCCAGCGTCTCCCCCTCGTGCAAAAACGTGCCCGGCAGCGCCCAGCCCCGACCGGTCGGCCGGCGCACCTGCAGCACCACCAGCCCGGCCTCGGGGTCCAGCGAGAGCACCGCGGTGTCCACCGCGACCGACGGACGCACGAACTCCTCAAGCGTGCGGTTGCGACTGTCCCGCCACACGCGTTCACTCATATCAGCACCCCGGTGCAGGTTGACGATTTAGCGCGATCATACGCAATATAGCCGCTTCGCCCACCAGAATCCGACAGCGCCGCGACGCAACGCTGTCTCCCCCGCTTTGCGCGCACGCGGACAACGAGGAAAAACGCCTGCGCAAAGCGGCTTATCGACGCAGCTCAGCGCCCGAAACCGCTCCCCCGCCCACGCACTGTCCGGCTTTTGTCGGACCCCCGACGTACACTGAGACCTAATTAGCGTGAAAACGCGCAAAATAAGTCTCGAGGGGAGATGGTCGCAATGAGGTCCTACAACGACCGCGTCGAAGGTGTCCTGCTGGGCATGGCCGCCGGCGACGCACTGGGTGCCCCGTACGAGTTCGGCCCCGCCCGCGGCCCCGAGCTGGAGGTCGCCATGGTCGGCGGCGGAGTCTGGGAAGCCGGCGAATGGACCGACGACACCGCGATGGCCATCGCCATCAGCGAGGTGACCGCCGGCGGCGCCGACCTGCTCGACGCCCGCGCCCAGGACGAACTCGTCGCCCGTTGGCTGGAGTGGTCCCGCGACACCAAAGACATCGGCATCCAGACCGGGTCGGTGCTGCGCAGCGCCGCCCGCGGCGGCCACATCACCGCCGAAGCTTGCGGGCGGTCTTCTCGTTGACCAGCGGCGGTCGCGGCAGGGTACCGAACAGCACTGCGGCGCTGCGAGTCGCGTCGGCGTCGATGCGGCGCTGTTCGTCGAGTGTTGGGACAAACCCGGTTGCCGCTTGGACTCGCTCACGGGTGGCTTCGATAAAGCTCATCGCTCCCAGGGCCTTTCGATCTCGCCGAAGTCGATCTCCTGACTTGGCGGCGGTGGAGCCTTGGGTCGCTGACGCGCTTGATAGAGGTCGTTGCGCTCGGCTTCCAACTGGTCGATTCGCTCTGCAGCTCGGCGAGCGAGGTCTAACACCTCGTCGCGCTCGGCTTCCAATTCCCGCACTCGGCAACGCAGCTCGTGATTCACGTCGAGCAGGTGCCGATACTCGGCGCTCATCGCAGCACCCCTGCCTCGGTGCGGTGGGCAGTCAAATAGTCCTCTACGTCAGCGCGCATGTAGCGAACCCGCTTGCCGACCTTGACGAACGGGATACCCCTGCTGAGGTAGCGATCCTGAGCCAACGACGCTTCGCTGACGCCGAGGTAGTCAGATAGTTGCTTGGCGGTGAGCAATTCCGGTTCTATTGCCATGAAAAATGTTTCGGTAATACAGTGAGTCGTTGTCATAAAGAAAGACCGGTGTGGGCGAGGAAGGCGAAACACAGCTCGTAGTTGGAACCGACGCGGGTCAGTCCTGACTCGGCGGCGGCCTGGGCCTCGTCGATGGTGTCGGGGCACAGGTTGGCCAGGTCTACGGATTTGACGTTGCCCCAGACCATCTCGATGGGGTTGAGGTCGTGGGCGTAGCCCGGTAGCCGTTCGACGGTCAGCCAGCTGCGCTGCCCGGCGATCCATGCAGTCATCGCTTTGGACTTGTGCGAGGAGAGGTTGTCCCAGATCAGGGTGATCTTGTCGGCGCCGAAATGGGTGTGCAGGTCGGTGAGGAACTCGATCAGCGAGTCGGTGTTGTAGGAGCCTT
>NZ_VMQU01000260.1 GCF_007714205.1 Mycobacterium helveticum
ACCGACGGAATCGACACCGACGGAATCGTCACCGCCGGCAACCCGAACCCACCCACCGACACATTCGACGGCGTCGTCACCGACGGAATCGACACCGACGGAATCGTCACCGCCGGCAACCCGAACCCACCCACCGACACATTCGACGGCGTCGTGATCGCGGGAATCGACAGGGGCGGAATCGTGACCGCCGGGAGGTGGAAGCCGGGAACGGTGATGCCGGGCACGTTGATCGGGGGCAGCGTGAGGCTGGGCGTGCCGACCTGGAAGTAGAGGCTGCCCTGACCGTCGCCTGCATAGAAGAAGCCGTTGTTCATGTTGCCGGTGTTGAAGCCACCGGTGTTGGTCGCACCGGTGTTGAAAAATCCGGTGTTCGTGTTGCCCACGTTGAACAGGCCGGTGTTGAACGAACCCGGGTTGACCCCGCCCGAGTTGTAATTACCCACGTCGAGGGAGCCGGTGTTGGCGGTGCCCACATTCAGGCTGCCGGTGTTGAACAGTCCGGCGTTGAACAAGCCGGTATTGGCCTGGCCCGAGTTGCCGAACCCCGTGTTGTAGCTGCCCGAGTTCCCGATGCCGAAGTTCCCGTTGCCGGAGTTGAAGAACCCCACGTTCCCGTTGCCGGAGTTGAACAGGCCGATGTTGTTGGTGCCGGAGTTCAGGCCGCCGATCCCGAACTGGTTGTTGCCCGTCAGGTTGATGCCGATGTTGCCCGTTCCGGTGTTGCCGAAGCCGATGTTGCCGCTGCCGGTGTTGGCGAAGCCCTTGTTGAAACCGCCCGCGTTACCCCAGCCGAAGTTGTTGCTGCCGAAATTGGCGCTGCCGAAATTGAAGCTGCCCCAGTTCCCGGAGCCGGTGTTATTGCTGCCGAGGTTTCCCAGCCCGAAGTTGCCGCTGCCGGAGTTGCCCCAACCCACGTTGTTGTTGCCGAAGTTGCCGCTGCCGATATTGGAGATGCCGATGTTGGCGTTACCCACGTTGCCGCCACCGACGTTGCCCAGGCCGGCATTGACGCTGAGCGTCCTGGCCACGGCGGCGGGCGTGGCCGCGGCGCCGGCGCCGCCGGCCAGCCGGCCCGGCAGCTCCGCGACGTTCTGCAGCAGTTGGGTGAACGGCGTCAACGCCGAGATCGCCGCCGACGCCCCGGCGTGGTAGCCCCACATCGCAGCGACGTCCTGGGCCCACATCGCCTCGTACCCAGCCTCGGCGGCCGCGATCGCGGGGGCGTTGAGCCCCAACAGGTTCGACCGCACCAACGCCACCAGCTGGGCCCTGTTGGCCGCGACCAGCGCCGGATGCGCGGTTGCCGCCCGCGCGGCCTCGAACGCGGCGACCGCCACCCGGGCCTGGCCCGCGGCCTGCACCGCCCGGTCGGCCGCCTCGCTCAACCACGCGGAGTAGGGCGCGGCCGCGGCCGTCATCGCCACCGACGCCGAACCCTGCCAGGACTCGCCCGCGAGCCCGGCTACCGTCGAGCCGAAAGACCCTGCAGCCGAACCTAATTCGGTAGCCAGTCCATCCCAGGCCGCCGCCGCGGCCAGCATCGGCCCCGAGCCCGCACCGGCGAAGATGCGGCCTGAGTTGACCTCGGGTGGCAACACCGAATAGTTCATCGCCCCAACCTTTCTCAGCCGGACCGCCGCAGGCGGCCTGTTCAATCGGGGCTCACAACAGCCGCCGGGCGCGGCGCCGCAACCGGTCGTTGTTCAGCAGTCCGTAGCGCAAAAAGATACGGCAACAAGGTGGCGATTAGTTCGGCTTTATCAAAACGAGATCTTGCCTTTATCGAAGCGATATTTACAGTGGTGACAATGTCAACTGTTTTTACACCGAATAGGTGGATCTACTGACGTTGTAGTGGATCATTTCCGTCCTGGTAGCCTCAAAATTTCACGGTAGCCCGAGTTTTCCCCGTGGTGGCTGTTGAGGTCACGAGTTGAGCTTGATTTCCGGTTTC
>NZ_VMQU01000261.1 GCF_007714205.1 Mycobacterium helveticum
GGGTGTGCGACAGATTTGTAGGTGAATCGGGGTTGATCTTGAATGGAGCTGCTGGATTGCTGGTCATGCGGTGGCTACGGTGGCGGTCTGGTTGTGTGGCTGTGTCCAGATGCGGTCGAAGCGGCCGCTGGCTTGGTGGGTGCGCAGGGTGAGGATGCCGGTGGCGCCGGGGATGTTCCAGCGCATGCCGGACTGTTTGAGGCGCCCTCCGACCAGGGATTTGCAGCCGGCCTCCACGACCCCGGAGCCGACGAACAGTCCGTGGGCGCGGAAGTAGGCGTAGCGCATCCGGTGAGCATTGGTTTTGAAGTATCCCAATGCTTTGGCGGTGTCGGTCGCGGTGTCGTCGTTCATCGGCAGACGCTCGGTTTCGGTGACCAGGGTTTCGATGTCGCCGGCGTCGAGGTCGGCCAGGCGGGCGGCCAGCCAGTCGGGGTGCGCGTCGCCGAGTGTGTCGGTCAGCCCGGCGGCGAGGCCGTGGAGGTGTTCGCGGGCGTGGTAGAGGTCCACGATGGGGGTGGCCTCGGGTGCGATCGTGGTGGCCAGGTTCCAGATCCAGGGGGCGCCGTCGCCGAGGACGACGAGTTGGCGGATGTCATCGGCGCCGCGGCGGCGCGCTTCGGCGGCCACCAGGGTGGCGAACTGGGCCGCGGGGGCGAAGCTGGCCAGGTAGCTGGTGGAGTCCGGGTCACGCACCGGCCGCCCGTCGTCATCGAGGCTGGTTTGGGTGAACAGGGCGGCGAGTTTGACCTCGCGGGTGCGGGCCCGCCCGTCGGGTGCCTTGCCGGCGCGGTCGGTGACCGCGGCGGCCACCATCGGCACGCCGGTGCCGTCGACGGCGATGTAGAGCTTGTCCGGCGGTGTGCCGCGGTCAGCCGGGGCGGGCAGTACGGCCATCGTGCCGCTGGCGATCGCGGGAGCTTCGGCGGTGATGCGCGCCGCTGCAGCGGCGCCGTCGTTTTCGGCGCTGCGTTCGATCCGCTTGTCCGACAATCGGATTCCGGCCAGCTCAGCCAGCAGGTCGGCCGCGGTGGCGAACGGTTCGGCGGCCGCGGCGCGGGCGGTCATCCGGCGCAGCCCCGGTGACAGCGACGCGTCGGTGACGCCGAGATCGTCGTCGCGGGGCACGTTCCCGTGCCCGCAGTCCGTGCAGTGGTAGTAGGCGCGGCGCACCACGACACGGCCCAACACGGTGTCGAGGTTCTTGTCGCGGTAGCCGACGAAGGCAGCGTGATGCCCGGCCCCGCAGTCAATCCGCGGCCCGCGGTGCCCGGTGTCGGCGGCCAGCAGCTGGCCCAGCAGCGACGCGCCGAGCCGCATCATCGCGGTGCGGATCGCCAACTCCACCGCGGCCAGGCCCGTACCCGAGGAGCCCAGCGAGTCCGCCGCGAGCGCGGCCAGTCGCTCTACCTCGGCGGCGATCTCCGCCGTGATCTGCTCGCAGAGCCCCTTTTTTCGTCCCCCGTCGCGGCCGGGGGTGCCGTCGCCGCCGGGTTCGGCGGGCGGGCCTCGCAGATCGTCTCGTTGACCGCCACGATCTGCTCGGACACCTGCGCGAAGCGGTGGTAGTTGGACAGCTCGGCGCGCACCTTGTCCACCTCGTCGGCCAAGAGCTGCCGTCCCTTCGTGCCGCGCCCGGCCACGGTGCGGGTCCACAGGTAGCGCGGCCCATGACCGGGGTGATCGGGCTGGGCGCATGCGCAATTGGGCTTGCCGCAGCGGCGGTAGTTCTCGCTGACCGAGCCGCGCCGGAAGTCGCCGGTCGCCGCCAACTCGGCATACAACCGGTCTCGTCGCTGCTCCAGGTCATCCAGCGAGGCGTCGTCCATCCCGATCTCCTATCTGGTTGTTTATACCACAACCAGACTATCGCGTGACCAGCCTCAACCCCCGTCACCTACATTCGTGTCGCACACCC
>NZ_VMQU01000262.1 GCF_007714205.1 Mycobacterium helveticum
CCTCAAATAAGCGTGTCGGCGCTGGGTGGGTCCCAGGATTGGCTCGGGAGTCGGATGAGCGCGGCGGCGGGACCAGTTTTTGGCTTCGGAGTTGTCTCAGGAGTTGGTGAGTGGCGGTAGATCAGCTGAATTGCCTTTTTTGCGTCGGTAATTCGGGTGTAGTGGCATGCGGGAATGGCGCGAGTATGCGGGTTGGGCACGGAAGGGCGCCAAAACCCGGGTGGGCGCTGGTGTTGGCGTGTAACAGGGGTCGGGAGGCCAGTGGGGCCAGGCGCGGTGTCAGCCGAATCGGGTGCGTTCGATGGTGTTGTAGGCGCTGAGGAATCGGGCCAGGGCCCGGTGGTAGCCGATGATCCGGACGGTGATGGTGCGGGCGCGGCGGATGATCATGGCGGGGATGAGGATCGCCTGGGTGGTGAAGCGGCGGAACTCCATGTTGATCCAGTCGCGGCGGTCTTGCTTGCGGTGCAGCATCATCGCGAACCAGGACTTGATGTTCCAGGCCAGGGCGGCGATGACCATGTAGGCCCAGTTGGAGACCAGGTCATAGAGCGGCACTCGCAGCGCGTTGACCCCGTTTTTCAGCTGCTCGATGACGTTTTCCTGGTCGCAGCGGTCGTTGGCGCAGGCCACGACCTGCGCGGCGGTCAGATCGGTGCGGGTGGTGATGTAGAAGAAGTACCGGATCTCGTCAATGAGGACCTGCTCGCCGCGGGTCTTGCTGATGTTTTTGCGCAGCGCGATGACCCGGTAGGGGCGGGCGCATTTGCCGGGCTGGTAGCTGAACTCGGCGACATCCTCGCCGTTGAGTTGCAGGTTGACGTACTCGCGTTCGGTGACGATGCGCCGCTTGTGGTTCGGCTCGCGGCGGCGCCGTTTGCCGCTGCGCGGCGCGACGGGTGCGGGCCGCTGCAAGGGGGTCCAGTCAGTCTCGTCCAGCGCTTCGGCGCGGGAGCGCAGCGCGGTATTGCAGTCCATGCCGAACACGAAATCGACTCGCTCGGCCCACCGGTCGAAATTCGCGGTCAACGAGAAGTCGGTGTCACCGCGCAGGCATACCCGCTCGGCGTGTGGGGCGACCAGCTCGATCGCCTTGTCGATCCACTGCGCCGCACCAGCGTGGCTGGGCACGTTGCCCGACCGGTTGACCAAGTACAGCACCTCCTTGGTGTTGGCCAGCGACACGATCAGCGGCGCATACCCCCAGATGCCCTTGTAAGACATGTCCATCCCGGCCTTGTGCTGCCCGCAGGTGGGTGCAATGGTGCCGTCCACATCGAGGTAGGCGATGGGGCCGAGCAACTCACGGCCCCGGTGCGCCCACAGCTGCGGGCGCACCGCGTTGATCGCCTCCATCAACGTCGACACATCGGCCTCGCTAAACCGGCGACAGAAATCACCGGCCGTGGTCGGGTCGGGGATCAGCTGCGCCCCGAGAGCGTTCATGTAGGCGGTGTCATGACGCAACCGCTCGATGTCTTCGAGCCGGGTGCCCCCACAAGCCACGTTGTAGGCCAGGTTCAACACGTGGTCGGATTCGTGGTAGGGCAGATGCACCTTGAGCAACTGAAGGTCCTCGTCGATCCGCTCGGCCAGCCCCAGCCGGGTGACCAGCCGATGCACCGCGGCGATGCCACCAAATGCGGTGGCATCGATGTTCGCGCCGACCTCATAGCGCACCGGGCCGGAGTTCAGCATCGGCGCGGGCTGCGCGTCCCAGCGTCCAGCCCGCGCATGCCGCGCCGCCACCCTGGCCCGCCGCGCGCCGATGTTCCGCCGACTCTGCTTATGGGTTATCCTCTTCACCACAAAGGCCTTTCCTGCTGGGCTGCGTTGAGACCGCAAACCCAACCAGGATAAGGCCTTTGCCTAATTCTCACCCGCCGACACGCTTACTGAAGG
>NZ_VMQU01000263.1 GCF_007714205.1 Mycobacterium helveticum
ACCGCCTGGTGCGGCACCGTGCGGTCGACACGGTGGACAAGCGCCTGCGGGAGCGGGGTTGGCGGCGGTGTTGTCGGTCGTCATGGTCCGGACGGTAGGAGCCGGACCTGAAGTGGGTCTGAAGAAGTGGCGTCAGGCGTCGCCGGGAACCGATACCGCGCAGCCGATGCCCGGTGCCCGCGCGATCCGACGGTCCAGCGTCACCAGCGGTGCGGCCAGGAGCTCGGCGAGCGCGACGTAGGCGGCGTCATAACAGGACAGGTTCGCTCGCAGCTCCCACACCCGGGATGCCAGCAACTCGTATGGCCACAGGTCCACCGGCAGTTCGAGCAGGTCGGCGTGGGCCTGCGCGGCCTGGTCGGCGCCGATCGCCGCGGCGAGTTCGGCCCGCCTGATCACGTTGCCGCATTCGAACGGAAACACCGCGGGCGCCACCAGATCGACGTCTGTCAGCCGTGCCGTCGCCCACCGGCCGTCGCTGCCGGAATCCAGCAGGACGGCGACCACGGCCGACGCGTCGCAGACGACGCGCTCGCTCACCGGCGATCGGATTCTTTGGCGGCGAGGATGGCCTTCGCGTCGAGGCGCACGGCGGTCGCGTTCACCCGCGCGCGGGCCCGGGCGACGACGTCGCGTGCCGTCGGCTTGGCCGCGGTCGCGACGAGCAGGCCGCGCACGTATTCCTGCAGCGACTGGCCCGACCGGGCGGCACGCGCGGCCAATTCGTCGCGGACGTCGTCGGGGATCCCGCGGATCGTGATGGCCACCATGCATGCATATTAGCAGCGGTAGCAGCAGCACAGGTGCGTGCCGATCTTCAGCCCAATCCCAGGGACGGGCGTTAAAAATAGGGCATGGCCGATTTGCTGGGGGCGGGCGATCGGTTCACCACGGGCACACCGCGGGTGCTGGTGGTCGAAGACTCCGAGACCATCCGCGAGATGGTCGGTGAGGCGCTCGCCGAGGCCGGCTACCACACCGACACCCGCCGCGACGGCGACGAGTTGGAGGAAGCACTCGACGGGCTGCGGCCCGATTTGGTGGTGCTCGACGTGATGCTGCCGGGGCGGGACGGTTTCGCGCTCATTGACGTGATCCGCGAGTGGGGGGACATCGGGATCGTGCTGATCACGGCCCGTGACGCCCTGCAGGACCGGCTGCGCGGCCTGGACGGCGGTGCCGACGACTACGTCGTCAAACCCTTCGAGCTCGCCGAACTGGTGTCGCGGGTCGGCGCGGTGCTGCGCCGCCGCGGACGGTTGCCGCAGGTGGTCCAGGTGGGCGACCTGATGCTGGACGTCGACGCCGGTGTGGCGGCGCGCGACGGCCACCGGCTGGACCTGACCGGCACCGAGCTGCGCTTGCTGACCTTCCTCGTCGAGCAGCGCGGCGCCATCGTCAACGCCGGCCAGATCCTCAATGCCGTGTGGGGCTATGACGCCTATGACCCCAACCTGGTGCAGGTCCATGTCAGCGGCCTGCGGCGCAAACTCGAGGCGCACGGGCCGCGGATGCTGCACACCGTCCGCGGCATCGGCTACCGCCTCCAGCCGCAGCGGTCATGACGACCCCGACGCCGTCGCTGCAGCGCCGCGTGACGCTGGTGCTGCTGGCGTTGCTGGCCGGCCTGCTGGTGCTGCTCGGTGTCACCATCGACGTGAGCCTGGGCGTGCTGGCCCGCCGCAACCTGCACGACCGTCTGCTCGCGGCCACGTCACGCGCCGACGCGCTGGCCGCCGCCCGGATACCGCCGGACCTGTTGGCCGCCGAGCTCAACGGGGGTGGTGTGCGGGCGCTGCTGGTCACCGCCGACGGCGCCACCTACGGCGACCGCGGGATCAGCCCCGACACCCGCGCCGGCGCCTTCGTACCGCCGCCGCCCGGCCCGCCCCCGCCACAC
>NZ_VMQU01000264.1 GCF_007714205.1 Mycobacterium helveticum
TGTTCGCCTTCATCGACGATCATTCTCGGCTGCTGGTCGGCTACCGGTTCGGCTTCGCCGAAGACACCGTGCGCCTGGCCGCCGCACTGCGCCCGGCACTGTCCTCCCGCGGTGTCCCAGCCGGCATTTACGTAGACAATGGCAGTGCGTTTGTCGATGCGTGGCTGTTGCGGGCCTGCGCCAAGCTCGGGATACGGCTGGTGCATTCCACACCCGGTCGCCCGCAGGGCCGGGGCAAAATCGAGAGGTTCTTTCGCACCGTGCGCGAACAGTTCCTGGTAGAGGTCACCGACACCGCCAGCGAAGACCTTGCTGCCGCCGGGGTCGATCACACAAGCGCCTTGTTGGAACTCAACCGACTGTTTATGGCCTGGGTAGAGACCGAATACCACCGCCGGGTCCATACCGAGACCGGGCAGCCCCCGCTGGATCGGTGGGGAGCCGGCTGGGACCGGGTCGGCCGCACCCCGGCCATACCGAGCGCCGATGATCTGACCGAGGCGTTCTTGTGGTCGGAATACCGGGTGGTGACCAAGACCGCCACCGTGTCGCTGCACGCCAACACCTACCAGGTCGATGCCGGCTTGGTCGGGCGCAAGGTGGAGCTGGTGTTCAGCCCGTTCGACCTGGAGGCCGTCGAGGTCCGCTACCGCGACAAATCGTTCGGCAAAGCCCTGCCGCACACCATCTCTCGTCACGCCCACCCGAAGGCCAGACCGGAAACACCGCAGCCCGAGCCGCCGCCGGCCACCGAGATCGACTACCTGAGGCTGACCGCCGATGCCCACCACGCCCAGCTGAGCCGCGAGGAACGCATCGGCTTTAACTCGATCTACATCAACGGCCAGATTCCCGGTCAGCTATCCATCGCCGACCTCACACCCAGCGGCGACGTCGATAACGAAGGTGAGGTTTCGGCATGAGTATTCAACGCCTGCAGTCACATTGGGGGTTCACCCGGATGCCCTTCGGCCGGGACCTGGCCCCGGGGATGCTGCACCGTCACGCCGGTCACGGGGAGGCGGTCGCCCGCATCGGCTGGTGTGTGGACCAGCATGCGATCGGGGTGATCACCGGCGAGGTCGGCGCAGGCAAGACCGTGGCCGTGCGTGCGGCAACCGCCACCCTGGATCCGTCCCGGCACGTGTTCATCTACCTGCCCAACCCGACGATCGGGGTGCGCGGGATGCTCACCCACATCGTGGCCACCCTCGGACACACCCCGGCGTTTCACCGGGCCACCCTGGCACCCCAAGCCGCAGAAGCGCTGGCAGGCGAACACGCCGAACGCGGCCGCAGTCCCGTGCTGGTCGTCGACGAGGCCCACCTACTGGATAACCATCAACTCGAAGTGATCCGGCTACTGACCAACCACGACATGGATTCTGGATCACCGTTCGCGGTCATCTTGGTTGGCCAACCCAGCCTGCGTCACCGACTCCGACTCGGCGTCATGGCAGCACTGGATCAGCGCATCGCGGTCCGCTACGCCATCGCCGGGATGAGCAGCACCGACACCGCCGACTACATCGGCCATCACTGCAAAATCGCCGGCCGGGCCGACACCTTGTTCTCCGAGGACGCGATCGCGCTGATCCACAACGCCTCCCGCGGGCACCCCCGCGCGGTCAACAACCTGGCCCTGCACGCACTGACCGCGGCCTTCGCCGCCGATCACGCCATCGTCGACGAGAAAGCAGCCCGTATCGCCATCGCCGAGACCGCCGCGGACTGAACCCGATCGACGTCAACCCGACCAGGACCACATCAGCCCGACGAGCACCCCATCACCACGCCCACCACGGCCCCGCTCACCACAACGAGCGGGGCCGTTCCCATCACCAGATCATCGTCAACACCAATGACGCCATCATCATCATCGAAAGTGCCGCTCAACA
>NZ_VMQU01000265.1 GCF_007714205.1 Mycobacterium helveticum
CGCCATTATGCGGACGGCCGGGTTATGCGCCCTGCCAGGGTGATTCGGCTGGTGGGGACGGTACCGGTGGTGGTTTCTTCTACATAATCCTGGCGGCTGTTGGGGTCAGCGTGCCAGTGTGTCGAGCCGGCCGGTAGGGCGCCGTGGACCGGCCTTCGACGGCGTCGGCCGCAGCCGGTATCGGCGAAGAATCGCTTCTTTGTTCATTGCACTACCGGATGCAGAGGTGATTCTCATGGGAGACGCAGATGTCAGGGCCGCCGTCGGCGCTGTGTTGGCGGTGTTGCGCGAGGCTGGCAGGGCTGAGGGCACCGTCCGACGCCACCAGGTCGTACTGGATCGGTTCGCGGTCTTTTTGGCGGGGCGCGGCCTGGACACGGCCAGCGAGCAGGTGTGTATCGACTTCATCAGCAACCAGACCGGGGTCAGGTTGGGGTCGTTGCGGCAGTCGGTCAGGGACAGGGATGTCTCGGCGGTCCGTCGGCCGGTGCTGTTGATGGCCGAGGCGCTGGCTGGTCGGACGGTCGAGGTTGATCGGTCGGCCATTGCGCCCGCGGACGGCTGTCCGGTGAAGTTCCGTGCGCTCAGGGACGACTACCTCGCTTCGTGCCATCGGCGCGGCAATGCCGAGGCGACTTTGATCGCCAAGGACAAGGCGGTCAGCCGGTTCTTGGGCTACCTGCACGAGGTGGGCGCCGACAACCTGGCGGTGCTGGGTGTGCGCGACGTGTCGGGCTTCTTGGTGCATCAACGTGGCTTGCGGCGCAAGACGATTGCGTCAATGAGGTCGTGTCTGGCGGACTTTTTGGTCTTTTCGGCCGCTGCGGGCAAGACACCGCAGGGTCTGGCGGATCGGCTGCCGCCGCACCGGCACGTCCGCCACGAGTCCGAGCCGCATCTGTGGACCGCAGACGAGATCCGGCGGGTGCTGGCCGTGATTGACCGCGCCTCGGCCACCGGTAAACGTGATTACGCGATGATCCTGGCGACCGCTCGGCTGGGGCTTCGGATCTCGGATCTGCGTCACATGGAGTTGAGGAACCTGGACTGGCGGGCCAAGCAGATCACGATCGTTCAGCACAAGACGGGCCGACCGTTGAGGCTGCCACTGCTGGCCGACGTCGGCTGGGCGATCATCGACTACATCCGGGGCGGCCGCCCCGACACCGCCTGCCCGAAGGTGTTCGTCAAACACCGTCACCCGTTCGACACGTTCGGGTCTGCCTCATCGGTCGCCTCCCGGCTCTCGCGACACGCCGCCCGCGCCGGGATCGCGTTCTCACCCGGACAGGTCTGCGGGATGCACTCCCTGCGTGGCGCGCTGGCAGTGGCCATGATCGGCAACGGCACGCCGATGCCGGTGATCTCGGCGGTATTGGGACACGCCTCAACTGATACGACCCAGTCCTACTACCTTCGGTTCGACGTCGGACGGCTGCGCTGTTGCGCGTTGGACGTCGAAGACGTCATCGACCCGTCCGGGGCGGGTGAGCACGATGCTTGAGACGACGCTGACGGACTTGGTCGCCGACCTGGTCGCTGTGCGCCACGCCGGCGGATACCGGTTCAAAGTCCCAGAACGAGTCCTGCGCCAATTCGCGGACTACTGCCGGCGGGAGGGTTACCCGGATGGGTCGATCACCAAAGAAGCGGTCGAGGGGTTCCTCTACGGCCCTCACCTGCGGTCCTCCACGATCCGACGCAACGAGTTGGCGCTGCGCCAACTGGTTGAGCACGCCCAAGGCGTCGGCTGGCACGCCTACATCCCGGCCGCGATAACTCGGGTCCGTGTGCGCCACCAGCTGTTGAGCGACGCTGTGGGTGAGCACGACGGGGTCGTGGCGCGTCACGTGAGTTGAGGACGGTCCGGGCTGGGGGTG
>NZ_VMQU01000266.1 GCF_007714205.1 Mycobacterium helveticum
ATCAGCGCGCAGCCACCATCAACCAGATCACCGAAAACAAGATCATCACAAGCCGGCTGAAAAATCAGGGTCTGACGTGAGCGCCATGAGCGAGCGCCCGCACCTGCATCTGGTACCGGAACCGGTGTCGCCCCCCGACCTGCGGCGCGCGCGACGGCGTGATGTCGTCGTCTACCGGGTCCGGGTGTACCTCGATGACAGCGATCCAACGATCTGGCGACGGCTGGACCTGCGCTCGAACCTGACGCTGGACCTGCTGCACCAGGTCCTGCAGGTGTCGTTCGACTGGACCGACTCGCACCTGCATCGCTTCTCACTCGGCGGCGGCGCCTTCGACCACCACAGCCAGCTGTTCCTGTGCCCGTACGACGTGGACAACAAGGAGTGGCCCGAAGACGATGACGGCCTGCCCGCCGCCGAGACTCAACTCGACGAAACCCTCAGTGAGCCCGGCGATGTCCTGCATTACCTCTACGATTACGGCGACAACTGGGAGCTGACGCTGCGTCTCGAAGAAGTCCTCCCCGCCGAGAGTCACTGTCCCGCAGCGGTTGTCATCGATGGCGAGCGGGCCGCGCCACCAGAGGACTGCGGGCATCTGGTCGACGCCGACAGCCTCGCCGAGGTGCTGCGTGACCCCGCGCTATTCGCGCTTGAACGAGTCAACAAGGGGTTCGGCGACGCGTACTTCCTGCTGCGCGAGGCAGGCATCGACGTGCGCCTGGTCGACCTGGTTCATCGGCTCACGTACACCGCGTATGGCGACGACCTGACGAAGGCGGCGCTAACGCTGGCCGGTGCGCGACCGCTGGACACGGTCGCTGTTGCCGACAATCTGCGGGCGTATCAGTGGTTTCTGGACCGCGCCAAGGATGGCGGAATTCCGTTGACGACCGCCGGGTATCTCAAGCCGGCTGATGTCGAGGAAGCCTCGAAAGTCGTTCCTGTGATGAATGATTGGATTGGCAAGCACAACCGTGAGGTTCAATGTTACCCACTGCTGCGGTTCCGTGAAGCCGTGCAGTCGTTGGGGCTGCTGCGCAAGCACAAGGGTACGCTGTTGCTGACGAAGGCTGGCGTAGCGGCCCAGGGTGACGCCGACAGGCTGTGGGATCATCTGGCCGGTCGCCTGATCCCCAAATCCGACGAAAAGTTTCAGACGCAGGCCACCCTGCTTATGCTGACCTATGCTGCGGGTTCGGCCGGCTCCGGACTGCCGTTCGACACGATGACGGCATTGTTGGCCGAACTCGGCTGGCGCTACTCCGACGGTCGGTCTGTTTCGGAATCGTCCCTGCGCCAACTCCCCGTCTACGAAGTCCTGATCAATGTTACCGACCAGCCCGTCAACCGGGCGCGGCGGAATATCGTGAGTCCTGCGGCAGCAGCATTGGCGCGTAGGGCGTTCGGCGGGAACTGAAAGCTTCAAGCCATAGGTACCACCCGGCGATCAGACACCGGAGCGTAACGGTGCTCACTGGACTACCTTCCTGAGGTCATCGCTTCTGGATGAAGCGTTGATGCACCCGAGGTGCCACCAGGTCACTGCCCTGCTCGCTTGACGCGGTTGATGTCCAGCATGAGATCTGCAGGCCCTGGTGGTTGCCCGGGGCGTGTCGACCGTCGATAGGGCTGAGCGCCAACGCCGCGTCTGGCTGCGAGCGCCGATCAGTGAGCGGACCGGCAACCACGTCCCGGCACCAGCGGCACCAGAAAAGATGGGTGCCTCCCCACTGGGACTAGCCCTTCAGTAAGCGTGTCGGCGGGTGAGAATTAGGCAAAGGCCTTATCCTGGTTGGGTTTGCGGTCTCAACGC
>NZ_VMQU01000267.1 GCF_007714205.1 Mycobacterium helveticum
CCGTAAGCGCCGCCACGCGGGCTGCGCGTCGGACGGTTGCGCCGCCCATTCCAACGCCAGTTCGGTGTTGATGTGTCCGACGCCGCGCTGCTCAAGAAAGGCGACGAAGTCGAGCAACAGTCGGCCCGCGTCGACGAGTGCGAATCCGAGCCGGCGACGCACGGCGAGGTACTCGTCGGCGGCTTTGCGCAAGTCCGTCATCGCGCACCCGGCCAGGGCCGCGCCAGCTCACGGGCAGTGGACGCATCGACCGCCGCGTACCGCACCGTAACCTGAATACTGTTGTGCCGCAGTAGCTGTGCCACCTCGGGTAGGCCAGCGCCCTGGCGCAGGAACGCCATCGCCGCGCTGTGCCGCAACGCGCGCGGTCCCACCGGCTCGGCGAGTCCGACGCGCCGGGCGGCGGCGGCCACCCGGTTGGCCACGACGTTGGGGGTCACGGCCCCTTCCGGCGCGTGGGCACGCAGGAACACCGCACGACAGCCCGGTGGGACCCGACGACCATCGTCACGCAGATAGTCGACGATGGCGTGACCGATATCCGGCGGCAACGGCAACAGCTCGCACCGATTGCCCTTGCCGCGCACCAAGACCTCGCCGTGTCGCCAGTCGATGTCGTCCAGACACAGCGCGGCGACCTCGCCGGCGCGCAGCCCCAGGCGGCACAACAGCATCAGCATCGCATAGTCCCGGCGCCCGGTGCTCGTGCCGCGGTCACAACTGGCCAGCAACTTCTCGATCCGAGCGGCATCGAGCGCCTTCGACACGACCCTCACGTGACCGGCGACCTTGGGCAACACGGTGGCCAGCGGGTATGCCGTCACGCCCGTGACATACAGATACCGCAGCAGCGACGACAACGCGGTCACCGTCTTCTTCGCCAACGCCTGGCTGGACCGCTCGCACACCGCGACGACGAACGCCGTCAGCTGCGCCGGACCCAGATCCGCCAATTCGACGTGCCGATCCGCCATCTCAGCGCAGAAGCACCTGGCAACACGCACATAGCCAGCGACTGTCGTTGGGCACACGGCCCGCTCCTGGACAAGATAGGCCCGGTACCCACCGAGCAATACCTCGACCGACCCAGCCTCAGGAGAGCCGGACGCCGGCGCGGCGCCGATACCGCGCAGATACTGCACCGGCAGCACCACGCTCTCCCCGGTCACCCATGTGACCCGCCCCGCCGCGCGCCGCGACTCGGGGAACCGCACAGCGCACCGATCATCGAGTTCATCGACCGAGATCCCCTCGTCCCACATCCACCGACTCAACTGCCGAAACTGCGACACCCGACGACGAATCGCTGTCGGGCCAAAGCCCCTTCGCGCCAACTCCATGCGGTAACCCGGTTCGAACTCCTCCAACGGACCCGCCGCCGACTGATGTCTCATCGCCGCTCCTCTGTGATGTCAATGCATTACAGAGCGAGCGTCCAGCAATCCGCGCCGTGATTATGCCGAATCGGCTACCCCCGCCCACCGGCCTGACCAGGACAAACGATGCCCGCGCCGCACCCACGCGGCATAACCACGGGCGCGGAATAATCGGCGTTATGCCGCCAGCGGCATAACGCCGAGGACGCATCGCAGGTACGCACCGGCCAAGCTCCACGGGTGATGGCCACCTGCCGCAACCTGGCCATAGGCATCCTGCGAATCACCGGATGGGACAACATCGCCGCCGGCCTACGCCACCACGCCAGACACCCAGATCACGCCCTCAAATTGGTCCTGACCTCGTGAGACGTGACTTTTCCGGGACCCTGG
>NZ_VMQU01000268.1 GCF_007714205.1 Mycobacterium helveticum
CCCCCCCCACTGGGGGCCCCCCCCCTACCCCCCGCCCCCGCCCGGGGCCCCCCCCCCCGGGGGGGGCCCCCCCCCCCCCCCCGGGGGCCCCCCCGCCCCCCCCCGGCAGCCGGCCACCGAGATCGAGCGCCGGATGTGCGCGATCTTCGCCCGCCTGTTCGGTCGCGACGAAGGCTGGGACCGCATCGGCGCCGACGACTCGTTCTTCGGGCTGGGCGGCCATTCGCTGCTGGCGGCCCGCCTGGTGGCGCAGATCCGGACCGCATTCGCGGTGGAGTGCACCGTGCGGGCCGTGTTCGACGCCCCGACGCCGGCCGGGCTGGCGCGGCTGGTCGAACGGCTGCGTGCCGGATCCGGCCCCGCGGACACCCGGCCGCGGCTGACCGGGGAGGCCCGACCGGCCCGGCCGCCGCTGTCCTACTCCCAACTCGCCATGTGGTTCCAGTACCGGATGAGGGGCGCCAACGACGTCTTCAACATGGCGCTCGCGCTGCGCTTCACCGGTCCGCTGGACGCCGGGGTGCTCACCGCGGCGCTCAACGACGTGGTGGCCCGCCACGAGGTGTTGCGCACGAACTTCGTCGAACACGACGGGATGCCGTATCAGCACGTGCACCCGGAACTGCGGCTCGAGCCGGTGGTGACCGAGGTCGCCGCCGAGCGGCTCGACGACACGATCGCCGGGCTGCGCCGCCACGTGTTCACCCTCGAATCGGAGCCGCTGATCCGGCCCACCCTGCTGGTGCTGGGCCCGGACACCCACGTGCTGTTGGTGCTGATCCACCACATGGTGACCGACCACACCTCCTTCGGGATCCTCCTCGACGACCTGGTCGTGGCCTACCGGGCGCGGCGGGACGCGCGGGGGCCGCAGTGGACCGCACCACCGGTGCAGTTCGCCGATTACGCCCGGTGGCAACGGAACACGTTCGACACCCCGGGCCCGTGGGCGCTCGCGGAGCTGGACCACTGGCGCGACGCGCTGGACGGGCTGCCCGCCGACATCTCGGTGGCCGCCGACCGCGCGCGCCCGCCGGTGCTCGGAAGACGCGGCGAGGTGGTCGATTTCACCGTCTCCGCGGCGCGGCGGGCGGCCCTCGTCCGGCTGGCCGAGGAGTCGGGCAGCACCGAATTCTCGGTGTATGAGGCGGTCCTGGCCGTCGTGTTGCACAAACTCGGCGGCGGCACCGACATCGCGGTCGGCAGTCCGGTCGCCTGCCGGGTCGACGAGAGCGCCGCGAACCTGACCGGGCCCTGCGCCAACGTGGTGGTGCTGCGCACCGACCTCTCCGGGGAGCCGAGCCTGCGCGACCTCGTCGCGCGCAGCCGTGACACGGTGAAAGACGCACTGGCGCATCAGGAATTCCCCATCGAACGGCTGGTCGAGGCGCTCAACCCGCCGCGCTCCCCGTCGCGCAACCACCCGCTGTTCCAGAACTCCATCCACTTCCGCGGCGAGGACTGGGCGCTGTTGCCGCGCGACCTCACCGGCACCGGGGACACCACGGTGTCGGCGCTCCCGATGGATTTCGAGATCTCGTTGCTGGACCTCAACGTCGGGGTGAACGTGACCCCGGACGCCGAACTCGCCGTGCGGGTCGTGGGCAACGCCGATCTCTACGAGCCCGCGACGGTCCGGCGCATCGCCGCTGCCCTCGACCACGCGTTCGACGCGTTCGCGATCACCCCCGACGCGGCCCTCGCGTCGGTCGAGCTGCTGCCCGCGGCCGACCTGCGGGCGCTGCTGGCCCCGCCCCCCCCCCCCCC
>NZ_VMQU01000269.1 GCF_007714205.1 Mycobacterium helveticum
GAAACCACCGGTACGCCGTCTGCGGATGAACACCCTGAGCCCGCGCCCACTCCGTCAAATTCACACCAGCAGCATACTCACTAGAACGTTCGTACGCTCACTATCACTCAGTATTCCGCCAACTGCTCGGAACCCCTCCGCGAATGCCGCCACCAACGGTTCGGCGACGGAACCGGGAGCGGCGGCGCTCCACGACGGGCGCCGGCCTTTTGCGGTGTCGGCGTACAGGGTGAACTGGCTGACCACCAGGATCGGCGCGTTGACGTCAGCGGCGGACCGCTCGCCGGCGAGAACGCGTAGATTCCAGAGCTTTTCGGCCAGACGCCGCGCTTTGCCGGGGTCGTCGCCGTGGGTGACGCCGACGAAGGCGAGCAGTCCCTGGCCGTCCGGGGCGATGGCACTGACCACCCGCCCGTCGACGGCCACCGCCGCCGAGGAGACCCGTTGCACCAGAACCCGCACGATCCTCGATGCTGCCAGGCCGGCTGGGTAGGCTCGTCGGGTGTCTGTGCTTGTGGCGTTTTCCGTGACCCCGCTGGGCGTGAGCGAGAGCGTCGGCGAGATCGTCGCCGACGCGGTTCGGGTGGTTCGCGAGTCCGGCCTGCCGAACGAGACGGATTCGATGTTCACCGTGATCGAAGGCGACACCTGGGAGCAGGTCATGGCCGTCGTGCAGCGCGCGGTCGAGGCCGTGGCCGCCCGCGCGCCCCGCGTCAGCACGGTGATCAAGGTGGACTGGCGCGCCGGGGCCAGCGACGCGATGACGGCAAAAGTCGCCTCCGTCGAGCGGCACCTGGCCGAAGGTTAGCCGCGCGCCGAGCTTTCCAGGGAGGCCCCCAACGCCGGTTCGGCTGCGTCGCCTGGAGCGGCGAACACACGACTTTCTCGACCGAACCGGCCCGGTGCTGCCGGACGACGTCGGCCATGAGGCGGCCGGTGTCCTCGGACGGGAAGCGGCCGACGCCGGTACCGAAAGCCACCAGCGCGGTCGCGGTCGGACCACCGGGTTCCATCGTCGCCGCGTGGATCGCATAGCGCGCCGGCATGTCGCCCGCCGTGGTCTCGACGGCCTCCCCGAGCTTTATCGCGATACAGGTGCAGGGACGCCGATGTCTGGTCACCGGACGCCGTTCGCGGCACCTGTCTCCACCCGATGGTGCTGGCAGTCCCGCCCGGCTGCCCGCAAAAGCGGGGGTGGCCGGACCGGTCCGCCGCGTAGGATAGCCAGGCGCATTGCCGACGAGTCCTAACAGAAAGGCAGGTGCGTCTGCCATGACCTGCGAAACACTCAACGGTGGGGGCACCGGCGAGCCCGGTGAGCCGGGCGGAGCTGCAGGTGCCGGAGGTGCCGGCGGAGCCGGAGGTGCCGGCGGAGCCGGAGGTGCCGGCGGAGCCGGAGGTGCCGGCGGAGCCGGAGGTGCCGGAGGCGACGGGGGCCGCGGCGGCGACGGAGGCGTCGGAGGGGCACCCGGGTCTGGCGGTCAGCCCGGCGCGGGGGGTGCCGGCGGCGCGCCCGGCGCCGGCGCAAGCCCGGGCCAACCCGGGCAGCCGGGCCAACCCGGGCAGCCGGGCCAACCCGGCCGAAACCAGCCGTAGCAGACCAACCTCCCGCACAGCGCCGGCCCGGGCCGGTGGGGCTGAGGATCGCTCAGCAATCCGAAGGCTTGCGCCGCTAGGCCCGTTTTCCGCATAGTTGGGGGTTTAGGTTTGCGGTTTTGGGTGTTGTTGTGGTGCTGCGTGTTTCGGG
>NZ_VMQU01000026.1 GCF_007714205.1 Mycobacterium helveticum
CTACACTTTCGTGACCTGATCAACCAGTATCCTCAGGTCACACCTCAATTCCGCGCGGGAACCCGTCGCAACTTCGGGCTAGACGTCGTGGTGTGTCGCCGCGGTGGCCGCTTGTCGATAGTGACCATCAGCGAGGTCGTGGTACCAGGTCGATTCCCCCGGCGCCGGCAGCCCGGCCTCTCGCAGTTCGGTCGACAGTGGCCGGTAGGAGGGCGTGAGCGGTATGTGGTCGACAATGTGGACGATGGCGGGACGCTGGTCGCGGGGGAGGCCGCCCAACGCGGTGGTCAGGCTGGCCCCCAGGCTAGCCCCAGTGAGGACGCCGTCTTTGCCAACCGTCACGGCCGCCACCGCAACATCGTGCGTTTCGGTCGCAACGGGATACACCACGGCCAGGTCGATCATGGTGATGTCGCCGAGCGCGTCGCAAATCGGCTGGCAGAAGACCGGTCCGCGCGCCGACTGGATCACGGTGTTTCTGTTGTCGACGAACCAGTAGTCGCCGGCGGTGTCGCGGCGAAACAGATGGTCTGTGGTGATCCACGTGTCTCCCTTGGCGAATACGCCACGCATTGAGACACGTGCGGCATCGAGTCCGGAGCGCGGCTTCGCCAGCAGCACGCCCACCTCTTCATCCGCGCAGGCGCGCACGAACCCGTGGTCGTCCTCGGTAAACCGGCCCGTCGCGGCGTCGTAGCCTCCGAGCCGAATCTCGGCGCTGCCCGGCAGCGGCCGACCCTTGGCCCCGGTCTTCGTGCCGGCAACATTGGCCAGCACCGCGTCCCCCTCGGTGGATGCATAGAATTCCAGCACGCGGGCGGGAGCGAATCGGTCGGTGACCTTGCGCCACAGCCCGATCGGCATTCCGGCTCCGATGAACAGCCGGATCGGATGATGTTCGGCAAGCTCGGGCGACGCCGCCTCCACCAGTTCGCCCAGCATGGCCCAGGTATAGGTCACCACCGTGACCCCGTAACGGTGGATTTCGTCGGCGAACCGCGTCGGGTTGACCCCCCGGGTCAAGGCGATTCGCGACCCGCCGGCGACCGCGCCGCCGAGGCCGACCATCAGACCCGACGGATGATGCAGCGGGGCCAGGCAATAGACGGTGTCACCGCGGCCGAGCACGGCGGCAGTGGCCGTGCCGTAGGCCGACAGCGCCCACCGATGATTGGTGACCTCCTTGACCACCCGGCGTCCTCCCGTCGTGCTGAAGAACACGAACGCGAGATCGGCTGCACGGCCCGGGTTGGGCCGATACCACTGGGGGAGCGGCGCAACGGACAGGTCGAGGCGGTCCATTTCGACGACCCGATCCGAATCCGTCCGGCCGAGGTTCGCGGTGCGGCCGTGACCGAGGACGAGCACCCTGGCGTCGGTCGCGGTAGCCGCCGCCAGATGGTAGGGGTCCGTGATGATATCGGCTACCTCGCACAGCTGGACGGCGGCGGTGAGGTCGTCGTCCGGGGGTAGTAGCACCGCCACCGCGCCGATCCGCGACAGTGCCGCGATCGCGGTCACGGCGTTGGGGCTGGTGTCCATCAACACACCGATGTGGGCTCCCTGCCGGACACCGACGGCGATGAGGCCGCGCACCGCGTCGTCGATGCTGCGCTCGGCCGCTGCGTTGGTGTGGACCCGATCCTCGAAGAGAAAGCATTCCTCTTCGGGCGCTCTGTTCGCCTGTTCGGCCATCAACCCGCCCAACGACACCCGGGTATGGGGTTGCAGCCGACCGAGTCGGGCGAGCCGGGGAAGAGTGCGTACGGCCTCCCCGGCCATCTCCCTGCCGCTGCGCGCCGCTCCCACCGCGGCATCGGCCAAACCCAGGCCCACGCCGATGCCCAGTTCGGCCAGTACACCGGCCGAGCGACCGATATGCGACGACAGCCCGACCGCGCCATCGACCCCGACGCCGGGGTCGGGCTCCATCGCATGAACGCCATCGGGCCTGGGGCCTCGGCCGTCTTGCCACAGCACCCATTGACCGACGGTGGGCCAGGTACGCGTGGCGGCGGTCGATCCGACAACGAGCCCAAAATGGCCTGCGCGCAATAACGCCTCGGACACCTCGGCCCGGGGGGCGGCCCGCAGGATTCCTCGCACGGACGCGGGTTGGCCGATGTCGTCGATCTCGCCGATGAAAGCAAGGACCGGACAGGTGATTTCCGCGAGCGTGATCAACGTGCCGTCGATCACGGCGCCGCCGGCCATCATGCGGTTATGCACCACGAACTGCCGTAACAGTTCGGCGACCGCAGGGCCCGACCATGCCACCCAGCCCTCCGCCTCAAGGAAGCGGCGTTGCTGTTCCCGGGGCAGCAACGCCTCCCGGTCATGGAGTTGCCGTAGAAAGTCCCATCTCGCCCGGACCGTCTTGACCGGGTCCAGAAGCTGAAACCCGGTACGGGCCATCCATCCGGATACCGAGAGACGGTTGAACACGTGGTCGGCGACCAGCTGGGCGGCACGGCCCGCCAGGGCCGCGGGAATTCCGAACGGCAGACCGCTGAGCGCATCGACGGCGCTACCCAGTGTGATGACGCTGGCCAGGCCCACGGAACGTCGGTAGGCCGCGGTTTGATAGCAGAACATGCCGCCCTGCGAGTAGCCCGCCAAATGCACCTTGCGGCCGGTGTGTGCACGTACCGAGTCGATGACCCGGCTCAGCGCGACGACATGGTCGCTCAACGTACGTTCGAGCCCGCCGGTTTCCCGATCCGGTGAGCCGAAGTCCACCACCCACGGGTCCACACCAAGATCGTGCAGGACACCGACCGCGCCCTGGTCTCTGGTGACGTCAAACACGTTGGCCGACATCATCATCGGCGGCACAAGTACTACCGGCGGCCGTGGCGCGTCGTTCGCCTTGTCGGGGAAGTACCTTCGTAGCCGGTACATGTCGGACCGCTCCACGATCTGAAACGGCGACGGACGGGATCCGGTCTGAAAGCCGCCGAACCGCAGCACCTCGACACCGTTCTGCACGGTGGCGATCACCCGGTTCGCGGGACCCGCTATCGAATCGCTACCCCATCTCACCGCTACCACACATCACCCGGACACTCCTGCTGATCACGCATACATTGGCGTCACCCACGCCCGACAGTACGCGCAGTGGCTGCCGTCGCCGCGGGTCCGCCGACCCCGCGAACTCACGCACTGCGACCCTTCGGCCAGCCGTTGACACGCCCGCAACATCGGCGCCGGTTCGCAGTCGAGATGACCGCGCTGGGGCCATTCTTCAAGGGGGAGATTCCAGACTGTGGTCTTTTCGGATGAGGCAACGGGCTCATGCCGCGTTATTGACCGCATTCATGACAGCAGCGCTCGCGCTGCCTGCGCCTATCCTCAGCCCCGCCCAATCCGGTGCACCAGTTCGTGGCCGCATGCCATGGTTGCGCAGAGGCACGCACCCGCGTCCGCCTTCTCGAGAGGCGGTCTTCTCGAGAGGCGGTGATGTCATGTCCCGACTACCCACCACGACCTACCCCGAGGCGGCCAGCGGTGTACTGTGACAAAGTAGGCATACAACGTAGACAAAGTCATTTAGCAAGCGTTTTGACAGAGTCGTTTTGACAGAGTTACGAACCCGAAATATTCGAAAGGCAGTGCCCACTCGAGTTTGCTGCCGTGGTCGATGCGGTTTGCGATTCTGTCCCGGACATCGGGTGCGGTCACTGCGCAAAGCCGACATGCATCGCGACAACCCCAACTATGCGTGCCCGAACCGCGTGCCCGCGCTGTAGTCAACGAAGAGCGGCCCCGATGGAAAAAGCAGCGCTCGGGTCCGCACCCGGCGCGATCACCGCAGCGGCAATGTCGCCGACTGCGCGACAACCGAAAACGAGACCGCCCGAAATGAGGCCACCCGAAATGAGACCACGATGACAAACTCTGAGGACGAACAACGAGATGTCTTCGGGGGCATCATGCTTCATGTGGGTGCGGGATTCAAAGAGAATGAGCGCCCCCACGTGGTGGAGGCATTGTCGACGCTCGCGCCGCACCTGGGAAGGTGGAATCCTGACGACGTGGTCGTGGATGTCTCCCTACAGGACCGCGGCGGCAAGGAGCAGCGCGTCACATTGCGCACGAGCCTGCCCGGCTTTCCGCCATTGGTAGCGGTTGCTGACAACCCGGACGTAACCCACGCCCTCGGCGAAGCAAAGCACGAGCTGATTCGCCAGATTGAACACCAGAAGGCGGAGCGGGAACCCATGCACAACCGCCGGCTCAGGAACAACACGGTCCGGCATCCTAAGACCCCCACGCCGTGAGCACGCCGTGAGAGAGCTCCCCATCCACAACCGCCTCATCCACAACCGCCCCATCCACAACGTGAGTCAGACACCGCTGCAGAGCGTTATCGACGCGGGCGACTCGGCGAACGCCGCGGGCCCGGCCAGCAGCTCGCTTATGTGGGCAGACAGAGACAAGATGACGCACATCGCCGAAGCGCGAGTTATCACCAACCAGCGGGCCATGGGCAGGTCGATGCCAGCAGCTACCGATCGGCCGTACCTCACCGCCGGGGAAGTCCTCCGGGCGGGCATGCGCCGGGCCGCCGGACGCAAAGAAATGGCTGCCGCGAAGTCAACGTGGGATTCCGAAGGCGGCGCTACGGATCGGCGAACGATCCACCGCTCGGCCGGGGCCGGGCCCGTGGTCGGCTAGGTGCTTGATGACGCAGTCAGCTGGACTATCAGGTTCCGGGCAGGCCGGCGAGCCGGATTCCCACGGCGAGGACGAGGAGGGCAGCCGAATCACCCGTGCGGCAATCTTGGTCAGTGCGCTGGAGATCATCGATCGTGATGGCGTCGAGGGGCTGTCGATGCGTCGCCTCGGCGAGGCGGTCGGCCGGGATCCGATGGTGCTCTACCGGCATGTGCCGAACAAGGCCGCCGTGCTCGATGGGGTGGTCGAGATGGTCTTCGAGCAATTATCGCTGGATACCGCACGTCCGGGCTGGGCGGCCGCCCTGCGGGACCTCGCCCATGACTTCCGTGATTTAGCGTGTGCACACCCAAACGTGGTGCCGCTCTTAGTCACCCGGCCCATTGCGACGCCGCTCGGGATGCGGCCACAGGGCATGCTCCGACAACTCGAAGATGTGCTCGCGCTACTGATTGGGGCGGGCTTCAGCGGGGTCGACGCGGTCTTCGTGTACCGGGCACTGTTCGGGTTCCTCTACGGTCATGTGCTCACCGAGTTGCAGGAGGTCCTCGAACGACCCGAGGAGACCGACGACGTCTTGCGTCTGGGCTTGCACCGGCTGCGGATCAGCGAATTCCCCCGGCTGCGCTCGCTCGCGCCGACTTGGGCCGCCTACGATGGGCTGATCGAACTCGACCGCGGACTTGACATCCTGCTCAGTGGGCTGTCCACCCGACTCGATTTACCCGATGACACAACCGGGTCGGCGCGCACGCCCGGGTCACGATAACTATGCCGCTAAGAACGGACATGACCATGATGGTGCCGCCGCCCGAATCCCGTCCGGCCGCGAGCCGGGCGAATACCCACCTCGTCGAGATACCCGGGATGCGTCGATGGCAATAACGAACGTAGCCGCATACGCCCATCTGAGCGACGCGGACCTCGAGGCGCTCGGAGCCGATTTGGAAGCGATCCGCCGCGACATCGAGGGTTCGCGCGGCAAAGAGGACAGGGCATACATTCAGCGCACCATCGCGTTTCAGCGATTTCTCGAGATCGCGGCGCGCCTGGTTATCGCCGGCACCCGCAGCAAGATGGGCTGGGCGCTCGGTACCCTCGCGCTCGCGGTGGCCAAGAGTGTCGAGAACATGGAACTTGGCCATAATATCGGCCACGGCCAATGGGATTGGATGAACGACCCCGAGATCCACTCCAACACGTGGGAGTGGGACATGGCGGGTCTGTCGTCGCAGTGGCGGTACTCCCACAACTATCGGCACCACATGTTCACCAATGTCATCGGGGTGGACGACGACCTCGGTTTCGGTGTCCTGCGGGTAACCCGCGACCAGGAGTGGCGGCGCAGCAATCTCTTCCAGCCCTTGCGAAACGTGCTGTTGGCCGTCATGTTCGAATGGGGCATCGCGATGCACGGCTTGCATTCGGAGCATGAGCGCGCGGCGACCGACGCGCAGAAGTCTGCCGATACCCGAGCGCTGATCCGCAAGATGGCTCGGCAGGGCGGGAAGGACTATGTATTCTTTCCCGCTCTCAGTCTTCGACGATGGCGCCGCACACTCACGGCGAACGTGGCCGCCAACCTGCTACGCAACGTGTGGGCGTATGTCGTGATCGTGTGCGGGCACTTTCCGCACGGCGCAGAGAAGTTCACCGCGGCCGTGCTGGAGGGTGAGACGAAGCCCGAATGGTATCTGCGACAAATGCTGGGTACCGCGAACTTTGACGCTGGGCCGGTGTTGGCCTTCCTGAGTGGAAATCTTTGCTACCAGATCGAACACCACCTTTTCCCCGATCTGCCGAGCAACCGTTATGCGGAGATCGCCCAACGGGTCCGGGCGGTGTGCGCCACCTACGACCTGCCGTATACGACCGGTCCGCTTGTTCGCCAGTACCTGCTCACCTTTCGCATCATTTCCACGTTGGCACTTCCGGATCGGTTCCTGGCCGGCAATGCCGGCGACACACCGGAGGCGGCGTCAGGAAGGCACATTCCGCGACGTCGACGCACCTTACGTGTCGGGCGAGGTCAATGGCGACACGCGGCGACGGGGATCAGTAACCGGGCGACCTGAGCCGTGGGCATTTGGCGTTGCACCCGCGCAGCGTTGGATTGGCCCGACGTCGGACCGAACTATTGGCGAGTCGGCCGCGGATCGGTAGGACCGTTCGGCCCCAGCCGGCCGAGTTTGGGCCCCGCCGGAACCTAACTCCCTCCACGATGAGGTATTGCGACCCTAGTACGCGGCGGCCTCGACTGGTCGACTCTGACCAGACGGCCGGGAGCGACCGGAAGGATCAATGGTGACGGGCGGTACGGGACCTGGGAGCGTGCGGGGGATTGCGCGACTGCGTCCGCTGATCGAGCCGGTCCTGGTGGTGCTCACGGTCGGCGCGCTGGCCGCCGGCGGGATCGCGTGGCTCACCGGGTGGCGCGAGGTCGCCGACGGTTGCTGGATCGCCGGGACGGTGCTGGCGGTGCTGCCGGCCTTGGTGTGGGTGGCGGTGGCGTTGCGCCGGGGACGGCTGGGCGTGGACGTCATCGCCGTGCTCGCCCTGGTGGGCACCCTGCTCGTCCACGAATATCTGGCCGGGGCGTTGATCGCGGTGATGCTGGCCGGTGGCCGTGCGTTGGACGCGGCGGCCACGCGGCGCGCCTCCCACGATCTGCGGGCCCTGCTGGAGTGGGCGCCACGCTTCGCGCGGCGACGCGACGGCACGCAAGTCAGCGTGATCCCACTGGCCGACGTGGTCGTCGACGACCTGCTGATCGTCGGGCCCGGTGAGGTGGTGCCGGTGGACGGCCGCGTGGTCGACGTGGTCGCGGTGTTGGACGAGTCGGTGCTGACCGGTGAGCCGCTGCAGGCCGAACGCGGTGTCGGCGAACTCGTTCGCAGCGGAGTGGTCAACGCGGGCAACGCGTTCGAGTTGCGTGCCACCGCGACGGCCGAAGACAGCACCTACGCCGGCATCGTGCGGCTGGCCCAGCAGGCGGGCGCGGAAAACGCCCCGATCGTGCGGTTGGCCGACCGCTACGCGGCGTGGTTCCTGCCGCTGGCGCTGCTGCTGGCCGGCGGGGCGTGGCTGGCCAGCGGGTCGGCCGTGCGGGCGGTGGCCGTGCTGGTGGTCGCGACTCCGTGTCCGCTGCTGCTGGCGGCGCCGGTGGCGATCGTCTCCGGCCTGTCGCGCGCGTCCCGGGCCGGGGTGATCATCCGCGGCGGTGGCGCTCTGGAAAACCTCGGGCACGCAACGACTTTGGTGATGGACAAGACCGGCACGCTGACGATGGGCCGTCCGGTGGTCGTCGACGTGATCGCCGCGCCCGGCGGTGATGCGACCGAGGTCTTGCGGCTGTCGGCCTCGGTGGATCAGCTCTCCCCGCACGTGCTGGCCGAGGCCATCGTGACGGAGGCCCTCGCGCGCGGCATCGAGCTGTCCTTGCCCGCCGATGTGCTCGAGGAGCCGGGCCGCGGTGTCACCGCCACCATCGACGAGCGCCGGGTGACCGTCGGCAAACTGCCCGCCGACTCCGTGCGTGGCGCGTGGGCGGGGGGAGTGGTCAACCGGGCGCGTCTGGACGGCGCGGCCATCGCCTGGATGTGCGTCGACGGCGAGCCTGCCGGTGCGGTGCTGTTGCGGGATCCGTTGCGCCGCCAAGCACCCCGCACGATACGCCGGCTGCGTGCGGCCGGCTTCAATCGGCTGGTGATGCTCACCGGTGACCGTGCCGAACCGGCGCGCGAGGTCGCCACGGTGCTGGGCCTCGACGAGGTCTATGCCGAGCAAAGCCCCGCCGACAAGGTCGCGGCGGTGCGCGCCGAGCGGGACCGCGCGGTGACGGTGATGGTGGGCGACGGTATCAACGACGCGCCGGCGCTGGCGGCGGCGACGGTGGGTGTGGCGATGGGCGCCCGCGGGGCCACCGCGTCCTCGGAGGCCGCCGACATCGTGCTGACCACCGATCGTGTCGACCGGCTCGCCGACGCGATGGACATCGCGCGCTGGTCGCGGCGCATCGCCGTGCAGAGCGCGGTGGCGGGTATGAGCCTGTCGCTGTTGGCGATGGTGATCGCCGCGCTGGGCTGGCTGCCGCCGGCCGCGGGTGCGTTGCTGCAGGAGGGCATCGATGTCGCGGTGATCCTCAACGCGCTGCGGGCCCTGCGCGGCAATCCGCACACGGAACTGGCGTTGCCCACCAACACCGAGCAGATGCTGCGGCGCTTCGCGGCCGAACACGACGAACTCCGCGACACCCTCGGGCTGCTGCGCGACAGCGCCGACCGCCTGGCCGAGGGGCCGGACGCCGCGGCACTGGAATCGCTGAGCACCGCGCACGGCTTGCTCACCGAGCGGATCCTGCCGCACGAACGCGCGGAGGAAACCCTGCTCTATCCCGCCTTGGCGCGGCCGCTGGGCGGCGACGAGGCCACCGCGACCATGAGCCGCACCCACGCCGAGATCCAGCGTCTCGCCGAACGCGTCGGCACGCATGTGGCGCTGGCGCAATCGGCCGGAGCGATCCAACCCGACCAGGTCGACGACCTGTTGGCCTGCCTGTATGGCCTGTACGCCCTGCTGCGGCTGCACTTCGTCCAGGAGGAAGAAAACTACTTCACCCTCGTCGAGGACGAAGCCACCGCGCCTGGCACGGGCCGGCGACCCGGCCCGGCGCCTCGTGCCGACTCGGCGGCGGGCTAGATGAGCGCGGTTTTGGCCGGCATCGTGGTGGCGATGGTCGTCACGGCCGGTGGGCCCGCGTGGCCGTGCTCACCGTCGGCCTGACGACTCTGTGCGTTCTTGCCGCGACGTTGGGCCGATGTGTCCGACAGCGTGGAGGAAGAGCAGGTAATCACCGTGGTGGACCAACCCAATTCGGGAACTCGGCGCAGCCGATCGACGACCACTAGCCGGGACAGCGGCAGCGCGGCGAGACGGTGAGGAATGGCATTGACTGAAATGGCAGCAGCACCCGGGCCCGGTACGGCGGAAGTCCGGCGAGTCGAACTCGACCTGAAAGGGTTGTCGTGCGGGGCGTGCGCGCGGCGCGTCGAGAAGGCGCCGAACAGGATCGACGGGGTGCGGGCGTCGGTTGACTTCGGCGCCCGGGTGGCGACCGTCGAGGCCGCTCCCGGCATCGCGGTGTCCGCCCTCTGCGCGGCCGTGCACAAGGCCGGTTATGGCGCTGCGGAACGCTCCGAGGGAGCCGGCGGAAACGATGACTGCGCTGAGCCTCAACAGCTTTCGCCGTTGCGGGCGCTCATCGTCGCCGCGACGCTGCTGCTGCGCTGGCTGATGTCTTCGTGGCATGCCCGTTGACGAAGCCCACCGGCGAATCGACCAGGGCACCGGCGGGACCGTCTGCCAACGTTTTTCGACGGCTCAGAAAGTCTTGCGCCAACAGCGACCGGATCGACGGTGGGCTCGCGGAAAGCTCGGCGACGTGGTCGAGTCCGAGCGCGATGGTCGGAGCCTCGGCAAGGTACTCGGTGTAACGGCGCCCGCCCCATTGCATGCCCAGGCTCACCCAGGCGTCGACCACCGACCACCGTCGCGGATTCATCCTTGCCCAATTGCTTTGGTCGAGCGTGCGCTTCCACTCCGTGACCTCGAGTTCGTCGAGCGCGTAGCCGCCGAGCAACTCCGTGTCTGAGACCTGCTCGCCGTGCACGACGGTGATGCCGCGTCCCGGTTCGGCCGGCCCCGCCGACTCCGGCAGCAGCCCGAGGATCGCCCTCGCCGCGGCCCGGGCCGTGGTGACTTCTTCGGTCAACGTCAGGGTGGGGTAGGCGCCCGACGCGATGCACGCATCGACAACCGAGACCAAAACATCCGCCGTGTCGCGCAATTGGTGGCCCTCGCCGAGGACCCGCGGCAGTCGAACGACGGTGAAGTCGAGCCCGTGCGGTGACCCGGCCACGGCCAACTCCGCGAGCGACCGCCGAGGGCCTGTTTCAGTACCTGCAGCGCGGTGCGGTGTTCGCGATCTGATCGCGGCCTGCGCCAACCGGTTTCGCTGCGGGCAGCTGGTTTTCGACAGCGTCCCGTGGTTGTTGAGCGCGTATTCTCGGCGCCGCGGCTTCAAGCTCAGTGAGGATTACACGGCCCCGCCGATGTCGTTTTCGTTCACCGCCAACCAGTACGACGAGTTGGCCGCGATACCCGGGATCCGCACGGTGCGCGAACTCCGCTACCCCCCGGGGCGCGGCAGGCTCCTGCGGTGGGTTACTCCGCTGTCCTACCGCCTGCCCCAACTCGACCGCCTCCGGGCTCCGGTGACTCTCGTCGAATTCGGCTGACCCGCAGAAGTATCCGACACGCGCACCCGATGCATGTCCCGGGCCGGCGGCCCGCTCAGCCCGTCTGGTCGTCGCGTTGCGCGGCCTCGAGGAGATCGTCGCGGGCGCGCGCGACGCGAGACCGGACGGTGCCGATCGGACATCCGCAGACCTCGGCTGCCTCGGCGTAGGTCAGCCCGAGCACCTGTGTCAGCACCAGCGCGTCACGGCGATCGGCGTCCAAGGCGTCGAGCAGCATCCTGATCTCGACCATGTCTTCGAATCGGGCCGTCCCGCGGCGGCTGTCGAGCAGACCCTCCAGGTCGGCGGCGTAGCTGGTGCGCGGTCGTCTCTGGTTGTGACGGATCTGGTCGATGACGACGCGACGGGCAATGGACAGCAGCCAGGTCCGCGCCGACGAGCGGCCGGTGAAACTCGGCAGTGACCGCAGCGCGCGCAGGAAGGTCTCCTGGGTCAGGTCGTCGGCGCTGGCGGGATCGGCCAGGAATGCCACAACACGCCAGACGTCGCGCTCGGTAGCCCTGACGAAATGATCGAGGGCCCCGGAGTCGCCGCGACCGGCCGCCAGCGCCCACGAGGTGACCTTGTCATCGTCGCCGCGCTCGCCCACGTCAACAACACTAGGTCATCGAAGGGCCGTTCCACGCCTCGGGAAGGCCGATCCGGGTCGCGCGGGCATCGGGCGGCGTTGCCGGCCGCGTCAGGACGGGTAGCTTGGTCAGGTGAGAGCGGTGAATTTCGCCCGGTCGGGAACTCATGACCCTGGAGACGCGACTAGCTGGAGTAGGGCAAAGCGAGCCCAAAGCGAGGAGGACCATGACGCTGACCGCTGCGGCTGGGTCCGACGCGCCGCAGGCTCGCCGGATCGAGCTGGACGTGTCGGGGATGTCGTGTGCCGCGTGCGCCGCCCGCGTGGAGAACAAGCTCAACAAGGTTGACGGCGTGCAGGCGTCGGTGAATTTCGCGACCCGGGTCGCCACCATCGACGCCCCTGAGACGATCGCCACCGCGGATCTGTGCGAGGTGGTGCGCCGGGCCGGATACGAGGCCGGGCCGCGGTCGCACCGGGCGGTTGACCGGGTCGATCCGGATGAGCTGCAGGCCCGCAGCCTGCTGCGGCGGCTCCTGGTCGCCGCGGTCCTGTTCATGCCGCTTGCCGATCTGTCGGTGGTGTTCGCCGTCGTGCCCGGCATGCGATTCCCGGGGTGGGCATGGGTGCTGACCGCGCTTGCCGCGCCGATCGTGACCTGGGCGGCCTGGCCGTTCCACCGCGTCGCGCTGCGCAACGCCAGGCACGGCACCACCTCGATGGAAACGCTGATCTCGGTGGGGGTCACCTCCGCCACGGTGTGGTCACTGTGCACCATCTTCGGCCCGAGCCGGCACCGCGAGGTCCACGGGTTGTGGCAAGCGGTGCTGGCCAGCGACGCCATCTACCTGGAGGTGGCCGCGGGTGTCACGGTGTTCGTGCTCGCCGGGCGATATTTCGAGGCCCGCGCAAAATCGAGGGCGGGCAGTGCGTTGCGCGCGCTCGCGGCGCTGGGCGCCAAGAACGTCACCGTCCTGCTGCGCGACGGCAGCGAGATGGTGATCCCCGCCGACGAGCTCAAAGAGCAGCAGCGCTTCGTCGTCCGGCCGGGGGAGACGATTGCCGCCGACGGCCTGGTGGTGGACGGCGCCGCGGCGATCGACATGAGCGCGATGACCGGGGAGGCCAAACCGGCGCACGCACACCCGGGTGCCAGCGTGATCGGCGGCACCGTCGTGTGCGACGGCCGGCTCATCGTCGAGGCCGCCGCGGTCGGCGCCGACACCCAGTTTGCGGGAATGGTCCGCCTGGTCGAGCAGGCGCAGGCGCAGAAAGCCGATGCGCAACGGTTGGCCGACCGCATCGCCGCGGTTTTCGTCCCCGCGGTCTTCGCCATCGCGCTGCTGGCAGCCGCGGGTTGGCTGCTCGGCGGAGCGGGGCCCGACCGTGCGTTCTCGGTCGCGCTGGCGGTGCTGGTGATCGCCTGTCCGTGTGCCCTGGGGCTGGCCACACCGACGGCGATGATGGTGGCCTCGGGTCGCGGCGCCCAGCTGGGCATCTTCCTGAAGGGCTACCGGGCGCTGGAGACCATCCGCGCCGTCGACACCGTGGTGTTCGACAAGACCGGAACGCTGACCACCGGCCGGCTCGCGGTGACCGAGGTCGTCGCCGCGGACGGATGGGAGCCCGGCGACGTGCTCGCTCTGGCGGCCGCCGTCGAGGCCGCGTCCGAGCATGCCGTCGCGACGGCGATCGTGGCGGGCACCGACGACCGCCTGCCGGTTGCCGACTTCGCGGCGAGCGCCGGGCGGGGAGTCACCGGGACCGTTGGCGAGCGTCGGGTGACGGTCGGCCGCCCGGCCTGGGTGTCCCGCCGGCTGCCGGTTCCCCTGGCTGCCGAAAGAGCGCGCCGGGAAGGCGAGAGCCGGGGCGAGACAGTGGTTTTCGTCTCCGTCGACGACGTGGTGTGCGGCGCGATCGCGGTCGCCGACGCCGTCAGGGATTCCGCGGCCGAAGCGGTCGCCGCGCTGCATCGGCGGGGGCTGCGCACGCTGCTGCTCACCGGCGACAACGCGGCCGCCGCGGGCGCGGTGGCCGCGCAGGTGGGCATCGACGAGGTGATCGCCGAGGTGCTGCCCGAGGGCAAGGTCGATGTCATCCAGCAATTGCGGGACCGTGGCCGGGTCGTCGCGATGGTCGGTGACGGCATCAACGACGGGCCCGCGCTGGCGTCGGCGGATCTGGGGCTGGCCATCGGACGCGGTACCGACGTGGCGATCGGGGCCGCCGACATCATCCTGGTCCGCGACAGCCTCGACATCGTGCCGCAGGCGCTCGATCTCGCCCGGGCCACCCTGCGGACCATCAGGATCAACATGGTGTGGGCCTTCGGGTACAACATCGCCGCGATACCGATCGCCGCCGCCGGGCTGCTGAATCCGCTCATCGCGGGCGCGGCGATGGCGTTCTCGTCGTTTTTCGTGGTGTCCAACAGCCTGCGGCTGCGCAACATCGGCTTGTCCCACGAGCCAAGCGACGACCACGGCGCAACCGACGAACCCGCGGTCAGCGGCGGGACCGCGACAGCTCTTTGAGCATCGCGTTGTAGGCGTCGAGGTCGTCGTCGTAGGACGCCTCGGCGTGACGATCGGCCCGCGACGCGGCGCGCCGATCCTGCTGCGCCCACTGCGTCACCAGTGCGATGATCACCACCAGAATGGGTAATTCGCTCGAGCCCCAGGCGATCGCCCCACCCATGTGTTGGTCGGCGACGACGCTGGACAGCCACGGCAGGTCGACATACGAGTAGAACCTGCCGCCCACCGTCGACGTCATCGTCATCAGCGCGATACCGAAGAACGCGTGAAACGGCATCACCGCGAACAGCACACCCAGACGGCCGATGAACGGTAGCCGGCGCGGACCCGGATCGACGCCGATGATGCCCCAGAAGAACAGGTATCCCGTGATCAGAAAGTGGGCGCTCATGAACTCGTGGCCCCAGTGATACCGGACCAGCGTGTCGAACATCGGCGTGAAGTAGACGACGTACAGGGAGCCGACGAAGAGCACGAAGGCGGTGACCGGGTGCGAGATGAACCGTGTCACCGGTGAATGCACGAGCCACACCAGCCATTCGCGCGGGCCGGGCGGATGACCGCCGCCTGCGGCCGGGAGCGCTCGCAACGCGAGGGTGACGGGTGCCCCCAGCACCAGGAACACCGGAACGAACATGTTGTCGGCCATGTGCTCGACCATGTGAACGCTGAACATCGCCGAGCCGTAAGCCCGGACACCCGACCCCGTCACGAACACCAGCGCCAGACAGCCGATCAGCCAGGCGACCGTGCGTCCCGGAGGCCAGGTGTCGCCGCGCCGCCGCAGGCGCACCACGCCGGCCACGTAGAGCACGGCCAGGACGAGCGCCGCGGTGCCCAGGAATGTGTCGAATCTCCAGAACGTCACCAGCCGCAACGCGCTCGGCGGGCGGGGTAGTTCATAGCCGAGAAAGACGTCCCACACGGTGAACTTGTGCGCCAGCAGCCCCGGTGCGGTCTGGACCGCCATGGCAGACATTGCCGCCACCGCCGTGATGGTCGCCAGCGCACTTGCCGCAGCAGTCCCGCGGCCCGAGTGCAGGCGGCCGGCCCGCCCGCCGATGAGGGCTGCCAGGTCGCCGAGCCAGACCAGGGCCAGCGCGACCGCGCCCAGCATTGCCAGCCGCCCGTAGTCGGAGCCGGTCAGCGAGGTCGGGGGCAGCATCACCCGCAGCAGTAGCGCGCCGTAGAGCAGCGCCACGGCCCCGCTGGTCAGTTCGAGCAGCAACACTCGCCGCTGCAGCGGGCCGCTCGGTGGCGCCAGCATCGCGCAGACCTTCACGCCGGTGAGCACACCGAGGGCAACCGCGAAGACGATCACCGAGCTGGTCGCGTAGTCGTGGTTGGGCCCCTGCCCGGCGTTGCCGCTGACGGGCACGGCGATCACGCCGATCAGCGAGGGAATCAGCAGCACGACATGCCACACCCAGCGCACGGTGAGCCGCAGCGCCAACGCGGTGACACCGGAAAATACGGCAACGGCGATCCAGCCCCGCGCCATCTCCGAGGCGCCGAGGGCGACGCGAAGCGCTTCGGGGTCGGCCAGCCGGGAAACCGCGATGCCCGAGTCGTCAGCCGCCTGGATCGGGATCATCGCCGCCGCGGAGGCCAGCCACACCAACGACACCCGCTCGGCAAAACGGTGGCGACCGAACGAGTCGGCGTCGAGGACGCCGCGGTCGTCGGGGTGTGCCGTCGTCACGACGTAGACGAGCGTGCCGATGACCAGCGCCCCGGCCAGCGTGGCGGTGAAATAGCCGACCGTCTCGGCCAGGGCGGTCAACCATCCCGGAAACGAGTCACCCGTCGCGACGAAACGCCGGCCTCCTGATGCCACCGCGTAGCCGGCGGTCGCGCCCGCCACGGCGAGATAACCGGCAAGTAACACGAATCCGCCCGTGCGCCGTGAGGCTGCCCGACTCGAGCCCATCGTCGTCGCCTTCCGCCGCCCGGCAAATTCAACGCCCAGTCTACGAGTTTTGGTAGTAGCAAAGTCGCGGCTGCCCGAAATCGCTGTGGGCCATGGCGACGCTTCAGGCCGCGGAGCCGTCCGTCGGGTAGAGATGCCCGCGGCGGCGCCCCCGAGTGGCGTTCGCGGGTAACACGAGGTCGTCGTCCGGTCCCGGCACGGCGCCCGACCGGGGACTGGGCTCGGTTCGACGTGCTGCGCGCCAGATGAGCAGCGCCAATGCGGTGCCGACCACGACCGGCAGGTGGGTCAGGATCCGCACGAGGGTCACCGCACCCGAGGTCAGGTCGTTGATCACGAATCCCGCCAGAACCAGGCTGAATACCGCCAGGACCGCGGCCAGCCCGGATGCGGCTGCCGGACGCAACGCCGCAACGATCATCGCCACGCCCAGCGCGGCCGACCATGCCGTCGACTCGTTGAGCAGATGTCCACTCGCCATCCCGTCCTGCCCCCGGGCCGGCATTCCCACATCAGCGCCGAACCCTTGCGCGGTGGCCAAACCGAGCTGAATCACGCCGACCACGCCGAGCGCCCACTGCAGCCCTCTCGCAGTCGCCCACGCCCGAACGGGTGCCCGGGCCGGCGATCGGTCGCGCGGCTCGGGCGCAGCGACGACTTGCGAACGGCCGACGAGCCGACGCAACTGCTGGGTCTGCTCGACGGCTCGGCAATGCCATTCGCGGCAGCCGGGACACGACGCGAGGTGCTCGTCGACCCGGCGAGCGGGGACGGGTTCCCGCTCGCCGTCGATCCGGGCCGACAGGGCCTCGCGGGCGACGTCACAGTCCACGTATCAATAGTCGCGTATTCGTGGCATGTTGTTCCAGCCACGTGGTGTGCCGGCGCCCCGCATCGCCGAGATCGGTGGTGTAGCCACCGCTGACGTGCAGGAACCGATCACGCCGGCGGCTGGGGGCTCATCGAGCCGATGTAATACGTTTCGTGACCGGTCGGGTATCCGCCGCCGTCGGTGGCAATGTGGACGTGGTCGTAGTGGTTGAGCGTTTCCGAGCCGTAATCCGCGGTCCAGCTCGGCGCGCCGATGCCCGGGTACAACTTCTGCCGCCAGATCACGTGGAGGATTCCCCATCGCTGGGCGTTCGCCAGGGCGTATCCGGCGATTTCGTTGCCGAGTTCGATGCCCTCGGGGCTGTGATAGTTCGGGATCATCACGTCGATGGCCAACCCGTTCGGATGCCACTTCAAAGGGTCCTGCCGGAAGCCGCCGATGGTCTTGATCTGCGGAAACAACACGCTGATGGCGCGGGCGGCCCAGACGGTCTTGACCTGAAGGCCCTGCTCGGGCGCGGCGCCGGGCGGCAGTGCGACCCGGAAGTCCTGCGCGGCGGCGGGCGCGTTCGCCGCGAGGGATTGCACCTCCGCGGGACTGGCGGTGCGCGGCGCGTCGGCGGGGGCGACGGTGGGCGACGCGGCCGCCGCTGCGGGTGGCGGTCCGGCCGCGGTGACCGTCGGATGCCGAACGCAGCACCGGTGTTCGGTGCTCTGGGCGTAGACCATGGCGGCCGATACCGCGACCGAGGCGGCGATCGCCAGCCAGCGGCCCCGCCCGTTGGCCACCACGTTCGTGCCCACGAGCAGGAGCTTAACCTTTTACGTGGCGCCTGACGTCGTCTTGGTGATACCGGCCCGCGAATGCTTGGGCAACCCGGAGTCCGCCACCAGGGCAACAACCGGGTCCGATGAGATCCGTTCAGCCGGAACCAGTTCGGGATCGTCGTGTAGCTGGCGGTAGGCCTTGTCGAGTTCGGCGTCCTCGGTCAGTCCTTGCCCTTGCCGCAGCGTCGAGGCCAACGCTGGCGAGCCCACCGGCCGGGCCGGGAAGCCCTCGGCGCGGACCCGGGTGCCGTCGCTGCCACCCGCACCGAGCGTGGCGTGCAGCCGACGCTGCTCCTCGGTCGCCTTCCTGGCATCCCTGGGCGCCTCGGTGGGTCGAAGCGTTACCTCGTCGCCAGCCGTGAGCGATCGCCGGGCGGTTGTTTGATCCCCGACGCCCGCACGAGCACCGCCAGCACCACGGCCACGAAAAGCAGTGCCAGCACGTCGCCCCAGAGGTGTCCCAGGTGGCCGTCGCCGAAGGATTGCACGGTCATGATCGCGGCGTGCACGGCGCTGGACCACGCCGTGAACCAGATCAGGCTCAGGTTGGTTTCCGGGCTGCGCGCCGCATTGATGAGGAACACGCCGAGGGTGGCGTAGACGCCGACGATCATCATGAAGTAGTCGGACTGGTACGGCGCACCGGAGTGCCACATCCAGCCCGACGGCCAGACCACCGCCAGGGGATAGACGAGGAGCATGACGGCGCCCACGAAAACCAGCGCCAGTTGCAGGAGTTTGTAGGGTGTTGCCATCGTGGCCTCCTGTCGGTGGCTGATGGCTTGTCATTATGCGCTTTTCCCGGCCGCCGCACAGCTATGCTCCGGCGGCGAACTCCGCGGCCACGGCGGCAAGAAATTGCTGTGTGCGGCGGCGTGATTCGCCCCGGGTTTGTGCGTTCGCGCCCGGCGGCACCGCGCGGCCTGGTCGGTCGGTGACACCGGCATCTGGGACAACCGCGGGGTGCTGCACCGGGCGGCGCCCTACGACCCGAACTCGGCGCGGGAGATGCTGCGCCCCACGGTGCTGGGCGACGAACCCATCGAATAGTCCGTGTAGCACACTTTCCGGAGAGGATCCCGCAGCCCGAAAGGACGCTCGATGACCCCAACGCTGGATGGCAAGGTCGCCATCGTCACGGGCGGCGCCTCCGGGCTGGGCCTGGGCATCGTGCGCAGGTTCGTCGATGCGGGCGCCTCGGTGGTCATCGCCGACATCGACGCCGCCGGCCGGCAACTGGCCGGCGAGTGTGGGGGCCGCGCGCGGTTCGAGCGGGTCGACGTCTCGTCCGCCGAGGATGTCAGCGCCGTGGTCGACGCGGCGGTGCGGCACTTCGGCGGGCTCGACGTGATGGTCAACAACGCCGGCATCTCCAGCACGATGCACCGCAGTTTCCTGCAGGCCGACCTCAGCGACTTCGCCAAGGTCATGTCGGTCAACGTCCTGGGCGTCATGCTCGGCACCCGGGAGGCGGCGCGATACATGGCCGGCCACGACGGCGGCAGCATCATCAACGTTGCCTCGATCGGGGGTCTGCAGGCCGGCGGGGGCGTGATGACCTACCGGGCCTCCAAAGCCGCGGTCATCCACTTCAGCCGCAGCGTGGCCACCGAACTGGCCCCCCTGGGCATCAGCGTCAACTGCCTTGCGCCCGGCGGGGTTCCGACGCCCATCCTCGCGTCGTCCGTCCCGGGCCTGGCCCCGGAAGCCGTCGACAAATTCGTGCAGAAGACGCGCGAGAAGATGCGCAGAGACCGCCCGTTGCCGCTGGAGGGGACCCCCGAGGACGTCGGCGAGGCCGCGCTGTACTTCGCCGCGGCCACCCGCACCGCCGGCATGGTGCTGGCAGTCGACGGCGGAACCTCGGCCCGCGAGTCTGCATGAGAACACCGCCGGTCCGCGGGTGATCCGATGACGTCGCAAATGACGTTCCTGTTGCTGTGCCTGCCGCTGGCCATCGCGTTGGCGGGGTGGCTGGCCGAGCGGTCCGGGGTGCCCTACCCGGTGGTGCTGGTCGGACTGGGGGCGCTGCTGAGCGTCTCGCCGTGGACGCCGGCGCCGGAGCTGGCGCCCTCGGTCGTGTTCTACGTGTTCCTGCCCCCTCTGGTCTACTTCGCCGCATACTTCATCGCCCCCGAAGACCTGCGTGCCAATGCCGGCCAAATCGGCCTGCTGGCCGTGGGGCTGGTCCTGGTCACCATGGCGGGAGTGATGGCGGTGATGGTCGGTGTCGCGGGGGTGCCGATCGCCGTCGCTGCGGTGGCCGGAGCGGTCGTGGCGCCGACCGACACGGTCGCGGCCACGTCGATCTTCCGGCGGCTGAACGCACCCGAACGGTTGGTGACCATCGTCGAGGGCGAAGGGCTCATCAACGACGGCACCGCGCTGGTGCTCTACGTCGGGGCCGTCGCCGCCGCGGTGGCGGGCGTGGTGCGGCCGGCACGGATCGCGGAGACGTTGCTCATCGCGCCGCTGGGCGGCGCGGCGCTGGGCCTGGCGATCGCCTGGATCGTGGTCGGCCTGCGCCGCAGGCTCGATCAGGCATTGCCGGAGATCACCCTGTCGCTTGCCACGCCCTACCTGACCTATGTGCTCGCGCAGGCGGCCGGTTTGTCGGGGGTTTTGGCGACCGTCGTCGCCGGGGTCTACGTCGGCGCCCGTTCCGGGTGGATCTACGCGCCCCGGGCGCGGCTGCAGGCATTCGCGTTCTTGGACGTGCTGGTGTTCCTGCTGAACGGTGCGCTGTTCACGATGGTCGGGATGCAGCTGGTCCGTGTGGTTCACCGCGTCCCCGGTGTGCCCACCTCGACGCTGCTGACCGTCGTCGCGGGGGTGCTGGCCGTCGTCGTGGGATCGCGGCTGGTCTGGATGCTGTTGCTGCGACCGGCGACGACCCAGATCCGGCGTGCCTCGAGCAGCCCTCGTCGCCGGCGGGAGCAGGCCGTGATCGGCTGGGCCGGCATGCGCGGTGGCGTCTCGTTGGCCGCGGCGCTGGCCATACCCTTACAACTCGACGACGGTTCGCCGTTCCCACATCGCGATCTGGTGATCGTGGTCGCGGCATCGGTCGTCGTGGTGACACTTGTCGTGCAGGGCATGAGCCTGCCGCTGCTGCTCCGCAGGCTCGGGGTGGACCGGGAGAATTGGCGCGACCAGGAGCGGAAAGCCCGGGTGGAGGCGGCCACCGCCGCGCTCGACTGGCTCGGCGATCAGCCCGAGGCGCGTGACGAGTCCGACGCGGCGGTCGCGTCGCTGCGCAGCCTGTACACGTCCCGGGTGCGACGGCTCAAGGCGCCCGACCCGGTCACGGCGGCGCCGCACGGTGAGGCCGACAAGTACCGCGGCCTGCGCCTGGGGATGCTCGCCGCGGAGCGGGCGATGGTCGTGGGGTTGCGGCGTCAGGGCCGCATCAGCGCGACGGTGTTGCGCGCCATCGAGCGCAGCCTCGATCTCGAGGAGGCGAGGCTGCGTGACCTGTGACCCGGCCGCTCGATTCACCCGCCGGGCGGGGGCACCGAGATTCCGGCGTCGCTCCTGTGCTCCGGGCAGTAGGAGGCCACCGAAGCGCCGATGAAGTAGCCCGCGTCACGAGCCGACAGCACCGTCGTCTTCGCGAGGGACAACGTCAGGCCCGCGGGCGTCTGGCCTTTGTCGAGGCCCGCGCACACGTTGCGGGCCGCCGCGACCGCGGCGCTGTCGCTCGAAAAGACGATCCCGCGCTTTTGCAGCGCCGCGACGAACGCGTCGTCGCTCTGATCCGCCGCGGCCGGGGCCGCGCAGAGCAGCGCCGCAAACGGGATCGCGGCGATCGTGGACCACGTCGCGGTGATTGCCCTGGTACGGGTCATGGGCTCCCTCTCGACGCGCGTGCGGAGGGCTCGGCGTCGAGCACGGCGGCAGGTAAACGCTAGCCGAAACCACGACGTCCGTCCCGCCGAACCGTCCCGGCGTGCCCCGCAGGCCGTCGCAGGGATGCGGGGTCAGTAACTTGGGAACCCTGCGTTTGCGGC
The DNA here is from genome assembly GCF_007714205.1 of Mycobacterium helveticum. Lineage (GTDB taxonomy): Bacteria > Actinomycetota > Actinomycetes > Mycobacteriales > Mycobacteriaceae > Mycobacterium > Mycobacterium helveticum. The sequence continues at coordinate 21,699 of NZ_VMQU01000026.1, forward strand.
GGCCGGCGGGCGGCCCACCCGTGTCGGACCCAGAACGGAGCAACGATGAGCACAGGCACGCAGATCGGGACGATCTCGACCCAGGTGCCGGCGCGCCTCGACCGGCTGCCGTGGTCGCGGTTCCACTGGCGCGTCGTGCTGGGCCTGGGCGGTGTCTGGGTGCTCGACGGGCTCGAGGTCACCATGGTCGGCAACGTCTCGGCCCGGCTCACGGAGAAGGGCAGCGGCATTGCGCTCGACCCCGCACAGATCGGGGTGGCGGCCGCGATCTACATCACCGGGGCCTGCGTGGGCGCGTTGTTCTTCGGTCACCTGACCGACCGCTTCGGGCGGCGCAACCTGTTCATGCTGACCCTGGTGCTCTACCTGATCTCCACCGTGGCGACCGCATTCGCGTTCGCGCCCTGGTATTTCTTCGTCACGCGCTTCTTCACCGGCGCCGGCATCGGCGGCGAATACGCCGCGATCAACTCCGCGATCGACGAGCTGATCCCCGCGCGGGTGCGCGGCCGCGTGGACCTGGTGATCAACGGCACCTACTGGGTCGGGTCGGCCGCGGGAGCGGCCGGGGCGCTGGTTCTTCTGAACACCGCCCACTTCCCGGTCGACGTGGGCTGGCGGCTCGCCTTCGGCATCGGCGCGATCTTCGGCATCTTCGTCCTGCTGGTCCGGCGCAACGTCCCCGAAAGCCCGCGCTGGCTGTTCATCCACGGGCGCGCGCAGGAAGCCGAGCGGATCGTCGGCGACATCGAGGCGGACGTGCGGCGGGAAACGGGTGAACCGCTGCCCGAGCCCGAAGGGCGGCCGCTGAAAGTGCGCCAGCGCAAGGCGATCTCGTTCGTCGAGATCGCCAAGGTGGCTTTCACGCTGTATCCCGGGCGCGCGGTCCTCGGGTTGGCGCTGTTCATCGGGCAGGCGTTCCTCTACAACGGCGTCACGTTCAACCTGGGGACCCTGTTGAGCGGGTTCTACGGGGTCCCCTCCGGAACGGTGCCGCTGTTCTTCGTCCTGTGGGCGCTGAGCAACTTTCTCGGCCCCCTGTTGCTGGGGCACCTGTTCGACTCCGTGGGCCGCAAACCGATGATCACCATGTCCTACCTCGGTTCCGCGGTCGTCGTGGTTGTCCTCGCGGTGCTGTTCGTGACCCGGACCGGCGGCGTCTGGACCTTTATCGCGGTGCTCGCGGCGGCGTTTTTCCTGGCGTCGGCGGGCGCGAGCGCGGCCTACCTGACGGTCAGCGAGATCTTCCCGATGGAGACCAGGGCGCTGGCGATCGCCTTCTTCTATGCGATGGGCACGGCTATCGGCGGCATCAGCGGGCCTTTGCTGTTCGGCCAGCTGATCAATTCCGGACAACGCGCGCAGGTGATGTGGTCGTTCCTCATCGGGGCGGCGGTGATGGCGATCGGTGGCCTGGTCGAACTGTGGCTCGGCGTCGCGGCCGAGCAACGGTCACTGGAAGACCTGGCCATGCCGTTGACCGTGGCCGACGCCGAGGACGAAGGCGGAACGGCGGACCGCTGAACGCCGCCAGGCCGGGCGTCGGCACATCTCGTCAATGTCGGCATCGCGCGGCCCTCGACCATGGCGACTGCCTCTCCCGGCGGCGACTGACGACCGGTCACGCAGGGGGACGCGCCGATTCGCCGGGGCGGCGCGTCTGATTGACTGCGGCCATGCGCAGGGAACCGGAATTGGCGCGACGCTTCTTCGACCGTTTCGAGCCGGTGCACGCGGTGACGTACTTCGCGCCCGAGGCGCGGGCGGCGCTGGACGGGCTGGGTTACCGGGGCTTCTGGATGGGCTACTTCGCCGCCCGTTCGGCGCCACTGGGCACGGTGCCCCCGGAGGTGGTGGCCGCGATCTTCTACAACTTCGCCCCCGAGCGGGTCGCCAAGGCCCTGCCCGCGGCCTGGGAGATCGCCGGCCCGGAGGCCGCGCTGCGCGCACGCGAGGAATCCGCGCTGGCGGCGCTGCGGCGCTACGGGCTGAGCGCGGACGAAAATGTCACGGTGGCCGCGGAATTGGCCGGCAAAGCGGCGCGGCGGGCGCCGCTGGACGGGCGGCCGCTGTTCGCCGCGAACCGGGCCCTGCCCTGGCCGGAGGATCCGCTGGCCGCGTTGTGGCACGCCACGACGTTGCTGCGCGAGCAGCGCGGCGACGCGCACGTGGCGGTGTTGGGCGCCGCCGGTGTCTCCGGGCGCGAGTCCAACGTGCTCCACGCCGCGGCCGGGCGGATCCCGCGCGAGGTGATCGCCCGCACCCGCGACTACGACGAGGCGGCGTGGCGTCACCACGAGCAGGCGCTGGCCGAGCGGGGCCTGCTCGACGGCGACGGGGCGCTCACCGACGCCGGCCGTGACCTGAAGGGCCGCGTCGAGGCGGCGACGGACACGCTGTCCCTGTCGGCGCTCGAGGCGCTCGACGACGGCGAGGTCGAGGCGCTGTTCCGGGCGCTCACACCGATCACCCGCATGGTGGTCGCCGCCGGCGACGTTCCCGCCGTCACCCCGATGGGACTGCGGCGCGACGACCTGCGCGACGGCAGCGCGCATCTGGTGTCGTAGGGGGTCCCGGGCAGCGCTCGACGCACGGTGGAAACGTTTGCGGACGTGCCGTTGACAGCGGCGTAACACGTTTGCCATCGAAAGTTCCTAAGGTGAATCGGTCCACCTTCCGCACCGGAGCAGCGCGGACCCTCAACGATTGGAACTTTTTTGAGCGGCAACTCCGTCCGACTGCAGGCGATCAACAACGTCGAGGCATACGTGCCCCCCGCGGTCAGCTTCGTCCCCGGTGAGACCCCGGGCGGGATGTTCGGCAGCAACGTCTTCACCAAGGCCGAGATGCAGGCCCGGTTGCCCAAATCGGTGTACAAGTCCGTGGTGGCGACCATCGACAAAGGCGCCAGGCTCGACACCGCCGTCGCCGACGCGGTCGCGGTCGCGATGAAGGACTGGGCCCTGGAGCGGGGCGCCACCCACTACGCCCACGTCTTCTACCCGATGACCGGCCTGACCGCCGAGAAGCACGACAGCTTCTTAGAACCCGTCTCGGACGGGCAGACGATGGCGGAATTCGCCGGCAAGACCCTGATCCAGGGCGAGCCCGACGCCTCCAGCTTCCCCTCGGGCGGGCTGCGCAGCACGTTCGAGGCGCGCGGCTACACCGGCTGGGACGTGACCAGCCCCGCCTACATCCTGGAGAACCCCAACGGCAACACGCTGTGCATCCCGACCGTGTTCGTCTCGATGACCGGAGAGGCACTGGACTACAAGACGCCGCTGCTGCGCAGCCAGCAGGCCATGGGCGCGCACGCCGAGCGCATCCTGAAGTTGTTCGGCCACTCCGACCCCGACAAGGTGGTGTCATTCTGCGGCCCCGAACAGGAGTACTTCCTGGTGGACCGCCACTTCTTTTTGGCCCGCCCGGATCTGGTCAACGCCGGCCGCACCGTGTTCGGCGCCAAACCACCCAAAGGGCAGGAGTTCGACGACCACTATTTCGGTGCGATCCCCGAGCGCGTCCTGGGCTTCATGATGGACACCGAGCGGGAACTGTTCAAACTCGGGATTCCCGCCAAGACCCGACACAACGAGGTGGCGCCCGGCCAGTTCGAGGTGGCGCCGATGTTCGAGCGGGCCAACCTGGCCTCCGACCACCAGCAGCTGCTGATGACGGTGTTCAAGACGCTGGCCAAAAAGCACGGCATGGAGTGCCTGTTCCACGAGAAGCCGTTCGCCGGAGTCAACGGGTCGGGCAAGCACGTCAACTTCTCGGTCGGCAACGCCGAGCTGGGCTCGTTGCTGGTGCCCGGCGACACCCCCCACGACAACGCCCAGTTCCTGGTGTTCTGCGCGGCGGTGATCCGTGCCGTGCACAAGTTCGCCGGCCTGCTGCGCGTCTCGGTCGCCTCGGCCACCAACGACCACAGACTGGGCGCCAACGAGGCACCGCCCGCGATCATCTCGGTCTTCCTCGGGGAACAGCTCGCCGACGTGTTCGAGCAGATCGCGAAGGGGGCGGCCACCTCGTCGAAGGGCAAGGGCACCATGATCATCGGTGTCGACACGCTGCCTCCGCTGCCGACCGATCCGGGCGACCGCAACCGCACCAGCCCGTTCGCGTTCACCGGGAATCGGTTCGAGTTCCGGGCGCCGGGCTCGGGGCAGACGGTTGCCGTGCCGATGATCGTCCTGAACACGATCATGGCGGACTCGTTCGACTACGTGGCCACGATCCTGGAGAAGGCCGTCCAGGACGGCGAGAACTTCGACACGGCGGTGCAGAAGCTGCTCACCGAGATCATCACCGACCACGGTGCGGTGGTGTTCAACGGGGACGGCTATTCGGAGAACTGGCAGATCGAGGCCGCCGAACGGGGGCTGCCGAACCTCAAGACCACGCTGGACGCCATCCCGGAGCTGATCAAGCCGGAAGCGGTCGAAGTGTTCGCGAAGTACGGGGTGTTCAGCGAGCGCGAGTTGCACAGCCGCTACGAGGTGCGCCTGGAGCAGTACGCGCTGACCATCGCGGTCGAGGCCAGGCTCACGCTCGAGATCGCAACGACGGTCATCCTGCCCGCGGCGATCCGCTACCAGACCGAGCTCGCGCACAACGTCGCGACCCTGAAGGCCGCCGGCTTGGAGCCGAGTATGGCCGCACTGCAGGCGGTTTCGGGACCGCTGGCCGACCTCGAGGCGGCGCTGGCGACGCTGAAGGCCGCGTTGTCGGACCACCGGGGGGCCTCGGCGCTCGACGAGGCCAACCATGCCCAGCGGGCGCTGCTGCCGGCGATGGAGGCGGTGCGCGGTGCCGCCGACACGCTGGAAGGCGTCGTGGCCGACGATTTGTGGCCGCTGCCGACCTATCAGGAGATGCTCTACATCCTCTAGCGGTGCTCCTCGTCGCCGGCCGCGCGTTCGCTGCGCCCCTCCCGGGACAGCGCCCTGACGAATCCGTACGCCTGGATCCCGGCGGTGCCCGGGTTTGCGGCGATCCAGTCGTTGATCTTGTCCAGCGCGCTGGCCAGGTCGTCGCGCCTGACGCGCACCAGGTAGGTCTTCCTGTCGTCGGCGGGATCGTCGCTGGATTGGGCGACGGCGATGGGATGCCGGAACGCGTAGGCGATCCCGTGCACGGCATCGTGGTTCAGGGCCCACTGCAACTCGCCGGGCCGCAGCCGGTTCACCGCCAGATTGCGGTAGTCGTTGTCGTCGTGTGCACTGCTCACCTGGCCGGCGGTCCTCCTCTGCGAACTCGGAGAATGTGAACGGCGATGGACTCAAGACGCTGTCGCGCAGGTGATGCGATGCAAGCTCCGCCCGGACCTTCTCATCATAGGAAGCGGATTCGCCGGTTGCATGCCGAGCGATTGCCCGGCGAGGTCAGCGGCGGTACTTCAGGTAGAGGTACTCGTCGCACACCAAGGCGTGTTCGAGCCGCATCGTGACGGGCGCGGGCAGCCGCGACGGCAGCCGCCGGCCCACCGGCTGGCTGGCGGCGAGGCTGGGGGCCAGGGTCACGCAGATCTCGGCGACGGCGTCGGCGTCCACCAGCTCGTCGAGCAGCGTGGGTCCGCCCTCGCACAGGACGCGGCGCATGCCGTGTTCGCGCAGCAGGTCCAGGGCCCGCGTCACGTCCACGGAGTCCTCGCCGGCCACAAACATCCGCCAGTGCCGGTCGTCGCGGAGCCGGGCCACCGCCTGTGCGCAGGTGAGCAGGATCGGCGGCCGGTCGGGCTCGTCGAACAGCCGGGACGGCAGGTCACCGCTGCGGCTGATCACGGCGATCGGTGGCGGTTCCGGGCGCCCTTCGGCGTGTCGGCCGGCGCGCTGCGCCTCGGAGAGCCGCACCGGGCCGTAGTTCTCGGCGCGCGCGGTGCCGGCGCCGACGAGCACCACGTCGGCGAAGCCGCGCAGGGTCGTCAGCAGCTGCTGGTCGGTCGGACACGACAGCGGGCCCGCGCGGCCGCCGAAGGCGGCGGCGCCGTCGGCGCTGAAGATCATGTTGACGCGCACGCCCTCGGGGGGCTCGGCGTAGTAAGCGGCCAGTTCGGTGATGCCGCCGACGGCGCCCACCCGAGGAGAGCCCACCGGTCAGGCCTCGTGGCCCGGCTGCAGGTCCCGGACGTCGCCGTAGGACACCCAATGCTCCAGGTGGTGTGGCGCGCTGCCGTCCACCGGCTCCAGCAGATGCCCGACGTGGTCACCCAGGGTGAATCGGTCCAGGATCTGGCCGGCGAACCAGGCGGCCGCATCGTCGAGGATGGGCAGGTCCGCGGGGCCGCGGTGCCAGGAGCAGCGGTCGAACTTGTCGATCTCGTCGCCGGTCTGCCCGCCGAAAAGTTCGACGACGCCGAGGTGCTCCCTGTCGAACACGTGGACCGCCAGGTGGGTGGCTCCGCCGGCCACCCGGAACGTGTGGTTGCGCTTGGACAGGCCCACCAGGAAGCGCGGCGGATGGATGCTGGTCTGGCTGGCGAAGCCCACCAGGCAGCCGGCCGACACACCGTCGGCTTCCGTGGTGACGACGAACATCGGGTAGTTCAGCCGCGCCACCAGCTTCTCGAACGCATCAACCCCAGGCTCGCTCACCGCCGCTTCCCCCGCTCCGATCCGACCCGACTCGCCTTGACGCGATGGTAGCCGTACCCCACCCCGGGGCCGAGCAGACGCAAAGGCGCCGCGACACGCCGCAAACAGGGGACCTTTGCGTCTGCTCGCCGGGAAATGGTGAGCCGCGACGCCTAGATGAGCGGGTCGTTCGCGCGGATCCCGCGGTACATGCCCCACCGGACGAACCCCGGCATCACCACCCGTTCCACCGACCACGGCGGCAACCGGAAGGCCTGCCCGCTCGGCAGGAACACCTCCAGTCCGTCGGGCTGGATCCCCAGCAGCGAGCCCCACCGCCGGCCCGGCGCCCGGTAGCCGCGCAGCCGCCGGCCCGCGAATTCGGCGCGGACGTTGTGGGCCACCAGCGCGTCCCCGCGGTTGCGGGCCGAGCTGCGCAGCGGGTCGGTGGCCGCCACGTCGCCGACGGCGAAGACACCCCGCTGACCGGGCACCCGCAGTTCCGGCGTCACGCGCACGAAGCCGTACGCGTCGAGCAGTTCGGGCGGCAGCCAGCCGGTGTTGGGCCGCACCCGCCCGATCGCCCATAGCACCGCGGCGGCGCAAGCCGGAGGTTGCCCGGTGCTCCACCGGACCGGTTCGGCGCTGATCTCGTCGCCGGCGAACCCGTCGGGCACCTCCGCGCGGTGTCCGGGATGCAGGCCGACGCCGAGGTCGGTCAGCCGGCCCTGGATGCGGCGCCAGGTTCGGGGGTGGTAGGCGGGCAGGGCCCGCTCGCCGGGAAAGTAGAGGTCGATGCGTTTGCCGGGCCACGTGGTTGCCATGTTGGCGGCGCTGCTGACCGCGGCCACGCCGCCGCCGACGACGATCACCGACCCGGCGGCCGCCAGCCGGGCGTGCGCGGCGCGCAGGTCCGCTTCGATCTCGGCGGCCGACTGCAGCGTGGGCCGGCGCCAGAAGCCGTTGGTCACCCCGGTGGAGATGACCAGCGCGTCGTACTCCACGGCGATCGGCGTGCCATCCTCGCGCCGGCCCGCGACCGTGCGGGCCGCCAGGTCAACTCCGGTCAGCGCGGCCTGAATCGTCCGCACCGATTCCAGACGGCGGAACCGGTCGAACGGGATCCAGTAGTCGCGGGCCCAGTCGGCGGGGCGGGAGAGCCGGACACCGAGTTCCTGACCGCTGACCAGGCCGGGTTTGACCGAGATCCCAGTGACCTCGGCGTGGCGGGAGAGGCGGATCGCGGTCAGCACACCGACGTCGCCCAGGCCGGCGATCACGACGCGCCGGCGTTTCATGTCGCCGCCCGGTGCGGCGGCATGGGCACGAATCGCGACACCCGGTCGATGACGCGCTGGTAGTCCGGCCGGCGTTGCAGGCTGCGCTGTTCCATCATCGGGATGCTCGCGCCCAGGAACATCGCCAGCATCGCCAGCGCACCGCCGAACAGCCACCACGCGTCCGCCGGCGCGGCCGCGACGCCGAACAGCGCCAGGGCGACCCAGAAGGCGAACTCGCCGAAGTAGTTCGGGTGCCGCGACCACCGCCACAGCCCTCGGTCCATCACATCGCCGGGCCGGCGGCTGCGCACGAACCGGTGCAGCTGCACATCGGCGACGGACTCGAAGGCCACCGCCGCGACACCGACCGCGAACGCGACCGCCGTGAGCCATCCGAGGTCACCGCCTCGGCGCGTCACGCAGACGTAGACCGGCAGCATGCCCGCGAAGACCTGCAGGGTCGGGATGAGGTGGATGGCGATCAGATCGACGCCGAATTCCCACTTTCCGGCCCGCTGCCGGAACATGTGGTAACGCCAGTCCTCGTGGTGCAGTCCCGGGAATCCGTAGACCCAGTTGGCGGTCAGCCGCACCGCCCACACCAGGACGAGCGCCGCGACGAGCCAGCAGCGCAGGTGATGCGTCCCGGCCTGGCTCCACCAGTAGAACGTCAGCAGCGGCGGGATGACGCTCCAATAGGCGTCGTAGCAGCTCGAGTTGCGGCATCCGCGACTGAAGGCGAACACCACCAACGTGGCCAGGATGTCGGCCACGAGCGTGTCCGACCACAGCCTGCCCGTCGTCGGACCCCAGGCCAGCCAGGCGGCGGCGACCGCGACGGCGACGGCGTAGGCGACGCCGACGACGGCCAGCGACCGCGACTTCGTCATCGCGCTCATCGACGCGGCCAAACACGCTCGCCGACGGCGCAATTCATGCGTGGCCTCCTCGACGCGATGCCGGGGTGCCCGTACCGACGGCCGCGATCGGCAAACTGTAACACGTTCTAGTGAGCCGTCCGGGACCGGCGGCGGCTACATGACGACGTGGCCCGCGTCGACGGGTATCGACACGCCCGTCACGTAGCGCGCCCGGGGACCGACCAGCCACAGCACCGCGTCGGTGACGTCCTGCGGCTCGACCAGCGACGCGTCGGGCAGCAGGGTCTGGGAGAGCGCGGGATTCGGGTTCTCCGTCATCTGCCGGACGACGAAATCGTTGAGGATCATCGGAGTCGCGACGCCGCCCGGATGCACCGAGTTGACCCGGATCTTGTGCGGCGCATACGCATTGGCCGCCGAGCGCATGAGCCCGACCACGCCGTGCTTGGACGCGGCGTAGGCGAACATGGCGGCGCTGCCGTCCCCGCCCCGCCCGGTCAGGCCCTGCGACGAGCTGATCAGCACGACCGACCCGCCGCGGCCCTTGCGGACAATCGACGGCACCGTGGCCGCCAGCGTGTTCCACACGCCCTTGAGGTTGGTGTCGACGATCGCGTCGAAGACCGGTTCGGCGCGGGTCCGGGTGTCGCCGATCGCCACCACGCCGGCATTGGCGATCACGATGTCGATCTCGCCGAGTTCGTCGACACCGGACCGCACCCCGGCCTCCAGCTGCTCGAGGTCGCGGACGTCGGCGACGACGGGCACCGCCCTGCCGCCCGCGGCCCGGACCAGCCGCACCGTCTCGTCGAGATCGGCTTTGGTGGCCAGCGGGTAGGGGATCGCGTCGATGTCGGCGCACAGGTCCACGGCGATGATGTCGGCGCCCTGCCCGGCGAGCGCCACCGCGTGGCTGCGTCCCTGGCCACGCCCCGCGCCGGTGACGACGGCGACGGCGTTCGCGAGTTGCCGGTCGGATTCACCCATGGCTAGACCTCCAACGTTGTGCCGGTTGCTTTTTCGGCGAAGCCCACCAGGCGGGCGGCCGCGTCGTAGTCGCAGGCGAGCACCGAGCGGCCGATCAGGACGGGGCCGCCGCGCAGGCCGAACCGGCCGCTGACCCCGACGTAGCTGCCCGGCGGCACCGGCTCGCTGATGCAGTACAGGGTGGGCGCCGCCCCCGCGTCGATGTCGTTGCCCAACCGGTCGGCCACGGCCTTGACCGTGCGGTGCGCCAGCGCCATCAGCGGCGAGTCCGACAGGTGCGACAGGTTCGAGGCCACCCAGCCCGGATGGGTGAGCTGGGTGACGACCGGCGATCCGGCGGCGCGCAGCCGGCGGTCCAGCTCCAGTCCCCACAGCATGACCGCGAGCTTGGACTGCGCATAGGCGCCCAGCCTCGTCCAGCCGCGGCGCAGCTGCAGGTCGTCGAGCCGCAGCGTCGCCGCTCGGTGCGCGTCGGAGCCGACGTTGATGATCTGCGAGCGCACCCGCGGCAACAGCAGGTTGGTCAGGGCGAACGGTCCGATCAGGTTGGTGGCCAGCGTCGTCTCGAATCCGTCGGCGGTCTCGGTGCGGTGGTCGGTCAGGGTGCCGGCGTTGTTGACCAGGATGTCGACGTCCCCGTCGATCCGGTCGGGGAACGCACGCACCGAGGACAGGTCGGCCAGGTCGAGCTCGACCACCGACGTCGAGCCGCCGACCTCTTCCGCGCGTTGCGCGCCGAGTTCGGTGTTGCGCACGGCCAGGATCACGTGGGCGCCGGCCCTGGCCAGGGCGCGCGTGGTGCCCAGGCCGACGCCGTTGGTCGCGCCGGTCACGATCACCCGTTTGCCGGTCAAGTCGCCGAGCCGGCCCGGCGTCCACGGTGCTGCCACGCGATCAGAGTAATGGTTGGTTCTATGAAAGTAAGGCCGGCTCTGCCACGATGGTCTGCGACGGTCGCCAGGCAGGAGTGAGCCCGAACGTGAATGACAGCGCCATTGAGATCACCAACCTGATCTACCGCTACGCCGAACTGATCGACGCCGGCGACCTCGACGCGGTGGCCGGCCTTTTCGCCCACGGCCGAATCTGCGGAGTCGAGAACGGCCCGCCCGAAACGGTGTTCACCGGGTCGGCCGGGGTGCGCAAGATGTACGAGATGGCCACGCGCATCTACTCCGACGGCACCCCCAAGACCAAACACAACACCACCAACGTGCAACTGCACATCGACGAAGCCGCGGGCACCGCCCGCAGCACGTCCTACTACTGCGTCACCCAGGCCACCCCCGAACTGCCGCTGCAGGTGATCGTGACCGGGCACTATCACGACACCTTTCACCGGCTCGACGGTGTGTGGTGGTTCGACACCCGCACGATGTTCGTCGACCAGGTCGGCGACGTCAGCCGACACCTGAAGTTCTGATCGCGTGCCTCACCCGGGCGCGTTCGATGCCGCCGGCGTGCTGGCCGACGCGCAGCGCAAGGAGCCCCTGACCGACTGGGGCCCGGGGGATTTCGAACGCCCGCTGGGCGTGCTGCTGGACGGCTACGCCCAGGCCGTTTCCCGAGCCGACCTCAACGCCGTGGGGACCCACATCCTGCGATCGGGCATCGTGCACAGCCTGCGCATGCGGCTGCGCGCCCAGGAATGGATCCGCCGCCATCCCGAGATCCTCGAGGAAAGGGTGGCCGCGCCCGTCGTCGTGGTGGGCATGATGCGCAGCGGCACCACGCTGCTGCAGCGCCTGCTGGCCGCCGACCCGCGTTTCCACTGCGCCCACGGCTGGGAGGTCATCGAGGTCGCGCCGCGCCTCGACCACTGCTTCTCCGGTGTCGACCCGCGCATCGCGATGGCCGAAGCCCGGGAGGCCAAGTCCCGGGAACTGGCGCCGGAGCTGTTCGCCATCCACCCGATGTACGCACGCGAGGCCGAGGAGGAGATCGTCTTTCTGGCCGACGCATTCCTGTCGCACGTGCCCGAATCCGGTGCGCACCTTCCGGTCTACCGGTCCTGGATCGACGAGCAGGATTTCACGCCCGCCTACCAGTACCTGTACCGCATGCTGCAGTTCCTGCAGTGGCAGCAGCGGCGGACCGGCGTGACCGGTCAGCGCTGGGTGCTCAAGTCGCCAGCGCATCTGGGCTACCTCGACCTGCTGCGCGCCCGATTTCCGGACCTGCACATCGTGCACATGCACCGCGACCCGCGCACCACGATCGCGTCGGGGGCCGGCCTGAACGCGACCCTGCACGCGATGCACGCCGACTCCGTCGACCCGCACCGGGTGGGCGCGCAATGGTTGCAGCGGATGGGCTGGACCAACGACCGTGCGATGGCGGTCCGTGACGGGTGGCGCGACCGCGAAACCGGAAATACTCTGCGCGTCACCGACATCGCGTTCGACGACGCCGTGGCCGACCCGATCGGCCAGGTCGCCCGCGTCTACGAGGCCGTCGGGCTGCCGCTGACCGCCGAGGCGGAGACGGCGATGCGGCGCTGGCTGGCCGAGCGTCCCCGCGAGGCGCCGCGACCGCCCTACGACCTGGCGGACTACGGCCTGCGCCCCGAGCAGATCGACGAACGGTTCGCGTTGTACAACAAACGGTTTCGGTACCAGCGAGGAGAGATGCATGCCTGACGACCCCGTCGCGACAACATCCCAGCACGAGCAGGAACTGGCCGCGCTGGAGCTGATCGAGCATCCCACCGTCAAGGCGGCCTACCGCCGCGTCGCGCAGAACTGGCTGGGCCGGGCCAAGGCGTCCGACGCCATGCGGGAGCGGTTCGACGACGCCTTCGCCGAGGTGATGTTCTCCGCGGCGCTCTGGTCCTCCAACCAGGACAAGCTGCGGCCCAAGGTCAGCTGCATCACCCGGCTGGCCCACCCGGTGAACGGCCGCCGCATTCCCGGATCGCGTTGGGGCATCGACAATCCCGACAGCGTGTACCGGGTGATCCCGATATCGGGAGACGAACGCTACGAGATCCACGGCCGGGTCGGCGCGCACCGCATGACCGAGAACTACTTCACGCTCTGGGACGCCCACATGGGCACCGTCGACGTGCTCAACGGGCGGACCATGCGGGTGGACTCCGACGGCGGCTTCACCATCACCGTCGACGCCTCGCCCGCCGGCGGGCGGCCCAACCACGTGCAGACGTCGCCCGCGGCACACGAGTTCTACATCCGCGATGTGCTGCTGGACTGGGGGCGCGACGACCCCAACCATCTCGGCGTCGAGCGACTCGGCGGCCCATCACGAGCGCCCGCACGTACCCTTGATGAGCAGGCCGAGGCCACCGCGGCCATGATGGCGTACTTCGCCGACTTCACCGGCAAGCTCAGCCACGGCGTGTACAAGATGCCGCCCAACCGATTCGACCTGGCGTGGTCGGCCGACAAGGTCGGCGCGATGCGCAACCAGGTGTACGTCATGGGCCGCTTCGACCTCGGCCCCGACGAGGCCTTCGTCGTCGACCTCCGCGACGGCGGCGCCGAATACTTCACGGTGCCGCTGAGCAACATCTGGGGCACCACGCTGGACATCGTCGACCGCACCGGCAGCCTCAACAAGGCGCAGTCGGTGGCCAACGAGGATGGCAGCTACACCTACGTGATCGCGCCGACCGATCCCGGCGTCGCGAACTGGATCGACTCCGACGGGCTGCGCGAAGGCATCCTGACGCTGCGGATGGCCGAATTCGGCGAAGCGGGCCCGCGGGAGACCCTGGGCGCGCGCGGCAGGGTCGTCAAGCTGGACCGGCTCGACGCCGAAGTGCCGCACCTGGCCCGGGTGAGCCCGCAGCAGCGGGCGGCACAGCTAGCCGAGCGGCGCACGGCGTATCTGCGTCGCCTGCCGGAAGGGACGGCCTAGATGGCGCGCTGGCTGATCACCGGGTGTTCCACCGGTTTTGGACGCGAGATCGCCCGCGCCGCTCTCGCCGAGGGCCACCGCGTGGTGGTGACCGCGCGCCGGGCCGAGTCGGTGGCCGATCTCGTCGACGAGTTCGGCGACCGGGCGCTGGCCCTCGCCCTCGACGTGACCGACCCGGCCCAGATCGCGGCGGCGGTGACCGCGGCCGGCGAGGCGTTCGGCGGGATCGACGTCCTGGTCAACAACGCCGGTCACGGCTACCTGTCCGCGGTCGAGGAAGGCGAGGACGTCGAGGTCCGAAAGTTGTTCGACGTCAACTACTTCGGCGCCGTCGACATGATCAAGGCGGTGCTGCCGGCGATGCGTGCCCGCGGCTCCGGGCACATCGTCAACATCTCGTCGATGACCGGCCTGGTGGCCAACCCGCCCAACGCCTACTACTCGTCGACGAAGTTCGCGCTGGAGGCGCTGACCGAGGCGCTGGCCACCGAGGTGCGCCCGTTGGGCATCAAAGTCACCGCCATCGAACCGGGCGCCTTTCGCACCGACTGGGCGACGCGGTCGATGAAGGAGTCGGCCACCACGATCGCCGACTACGCCGACGTGGCGGCGCGCAAGGACCTCATCAAACAGTTCGCCGACCACCTGCCCGGCGACCCGCGCAAGGTGGCCGAGGCGGTGCTGATGGTGACCGGGCTCGAGGAGCCGCCGCTGCGGCTGCTGCTGGGCCGCGACGTCCTCAAGGCGATGCGCGACAAGATCGCCGCGACGACGGCGTCGATCGACGAGTGGAAGTCGGTCACCAAAGATGTGAACTTCCCGGCCTCGTGAACCCGGCGCATCCGCGTTGCCGCGTGCGCCGCGCCGGACTCGCGCGACCTGATCGGCCGCCGGAATTCGACCACGCCGGTGGCGGAGATCGCCCTGCTCAGTCAGGCCCCGCGTCGATAACCCAAGTGCCCCAAACAGCTGGCCGCTTGGGGGGTGGCCGCGGCGTCCCGGCCAGTGGTCGGTGAACGCTGACCGCCGGGCCCCCATTGTTAGCCTGACGACGTGAAGGACGCCGGCGAGGACCCCACCAGGGCGGGACTTGGCGCCACCAGCTGGGCGCTGCTGGGCATGCTGTCCTACGAGGAGGAGGTCTCGGGCTACGACCTCAAGAAGTGGATCGACTGGGGCGTGGACCTTTACTACTGGAGCCCCTCGCACAGCCAGATCTACACCGAGCTGAAGAAACTGGAGAGCCTGGACCTGGTCGTGTCGCGCGTCGAGCGCGACGAGGGGACCCGCAGTCGCCGGCTGTACAAGATCACCCCGGCCGGCATGGAGGCCGTCACCGAGTGGACCAACGACGCACCGGTGGATCCGCCGGTGCTCAAGCACGGCGTGTTGCTGCGGGTGACGTTCGGTCATCTCAGCAATCCGACCCGGCTCAAGGAACTGCTTCAGGAGCATGTCGCATACGCCGAAGCCCGCCACCGCAAAGCCGTCGCGGATGCCGAGGGGGCCGAGGCGGAGCCTGCGTGGGCGTATTCGGTGCTCGCGCTGCGCTGGGCGGCCAAATACCACGCGGCGGAGCGGGAGTTCGCACTCGAGCTGATCAAGGAGATCGACGAGGCCGACGCCGTCCTGCAGAGGGCGCCCAGGGGCGGGCTGGGCAAACCCCGCACCACCCCGGGCTCGTGGCGCGAGGTCGAAAGGCAGATCACGGCCAAGCGCGAAGCCGATTAACCCCGGCCCGACTCCGCCGCGTCCCTGGCCGCGACGTAGCCGTAGACCAGGCCCTGCGCGATCGTCGCACCCGCACCCGGATACGTCGTGCCGAATGCGTTGGCGGCGGTGTTGCCGATGGCGTAGAGCCCGGTGATCACGCCACCGTCCTCGCGCAGCACCCGGGCGCGTTCGTCGGCCTGCAGCCCGCCGCACGTGCCCAGGTCGCTGAGGACCATCTTCACGCCGTAGAACGGGCCCCTGAGCAGGGGGCGCAGGTTGGGGTTCGGCGTGACCGTCGGGTCGCCGTAGTAGCGGTCGTAGGCGCTGCGACCGCGGCCGAAGTCGGGATCCTGCCCGGCAGAGGCACTTTCGTTGAATCGGGTCATCGTCTGAGTAAACGCCGACACGGGCAGGCCCAGCTGCGAGGCCAGGCCGGCGTGACTGTCGGCGCGTACCGCGATCCCCGCGTCGTACCACGCCCGGGGGATGCGCATGCGCGGAAACAGTTGAGCGCCGAACACGTAGCTGTTGCGGTACTGCTGATCGAAAACGATCCACATGGTTTCGACCGGGCTGCCTGACCGTTCCAGTTCGAGCAGGCGCTGCCCGAAGGACATGTAGTCCGTCGACTCGTTGGCAAACCGGTGGCCGTTCTGGTTCACGATGAGGCACCCCGGCAGCGATCGCTCGGCCAGCATCACCGCGGGCGGCTTGCCGGGCAGCGGAGCGACGGCGGGAAACCACCACGCCTGATCCATCAATGCGGTGCCCGCGCCCAGTTCCTGCCCGGCGCGAATCCCGTCGCCGGTGTTGGATTCCGCTCCCAGGCTGAGGTTGGCGCCCAGCGATTCGGACTGGAATTTCCACCGCATGTCCATGCTGTGGTCGAAGCCGCCCGTGGCCAGCACCACCCCCCGCCGCGCGGTGATCCGCACCTCGGCGCCCTGGTGGTCGACGACCGCGCCGCTCACCCTGTCACCGTCGCCCTCGAGGCGCACCAGGGCGGTGTCGGTCCATACCGGGATGCCGGCTCGCAGGACCCCGGCGAAGAGGCCGGCCGCCAGACCCTGCCCGCCCGCGGCGTAGTGGCGGCCCAGCAGTTGGCCGCCCAGACCCTGCGCGATCCGCTTGCCGAACGTCGGAATGCCCTTACGCGGCACCCGGGCCACCAGGTTCATCCAGCGGTAGTCGGCGCCCGTCGTCGGTATCGACACACCGGCCTCCATCACACCGGGCCGCAGCCGGGCGCGATACCCGCCGAGCAGTCCGGTGTCCAGCGGGTGGCACTCGCAGGTGCGTCCGGCGGCGCTGCCGCCGGGCTCCTCGGGATGGTAATCGGAGTAGTCGCGGGCCCAGAACAGCCGCAGAGGCGTTGTGCGGCGCAGCATCTCGACCGTCGCCGACGAATGGGCCAGGAACCCCGCCGATCGCTGCGGTGGCGCAGACGCCGCGACCACCGAGTCGAGGTAGGTGGCAGCGCGGTCGGCCGTGTCGTTGGCGCCGGCCTCGTCCAGCACCGGGCTGGCCGGCAGCCACAGCGCGCCGCCGGACCGGGCCGTAGAGCCGCCCACGTGCGTCGACTTCTCCACGATCAGCACCGAGAGCCCCCGCTCACGGGCGGCCAGGGCCGCGGCCATGCCGGTACCCGAGCCCACCACCAGCAGGTCGACGCAGGTGTCGGCCACGGGAAGTCCGGCGGGGAGGGTCGTGCTGAGCGAACTCACGCCCAAAACGCTAGGCGGGTCCGGCGTCAGCGCGAAAGAGTCGTCCTGATCAGTGGAACAGGCCGCCGCCACCGGCGGGTCCGCGGGGGTTGAATTCGGCTATGACGCCCCAGCCCGAGGCCGACGAAGTCCGGTTCATCGAAGCGCAGGCCGCGCCGGCGCGGTTCGCCCGCGGCTGGCACTGCCTGGGTCTGATCCGGGACTTTGCCGACGGTAATCCACACGCGATCAATGCCTTTGGGCAGAAGCTTGTCGTCTTCGGCGGCGCCGACGAGCAGATCAACGTGTTGGACGCTTATTGCCGGCACATGGGCGGCGACCTGTCGCAGGGGGAGGTCAAGGGCAACGAGATCGCCTGTCCGTTCCACGACTGGCGCTGGGGCGGCGACGGGCGGTGCAAGCAGGTGCCCTACAGCAGGCGCGCACCCAAGCTGGCGCGGACGGCGGCCTGGACCACGCTGCAACAGGACGGGATGTTGTTCGTGTGGCACGATCCCGAGCGCAAGCCGCCCCCGCCGGAGGTCACGATCCCGCGCATCGAGGGCGCCACGAGCGACGACTGGACCGACTGGCACTGGTACACCACCGTCGTGGGAAGCAACTGCCGCGAGATCATCGACAACGTCGTGGACATGGCGCACTTCTACTACATTCACGGCGCGTTGCCGACGTACTTCAAGAACATCTTCGAGGGCCACGTCGCGACGCAGTACATGAACGGCGAGGGTCGGCCCGACATGGGCGGAACCGAAGGCGCCGAGATGTTGGGCAACACGTCGGTGGCATCCTATTACGGCCCGTCCTTCATGATCGATGACCTGACCTACCACTACCGACACGGCGACGCCCAGACGATCCTCATCAACTGCCACTACCCGATCGACTCGAACTCCTTTGTGCTGCAATACGGCATCATCGTGAAGAAGTCGGACTCCCTGCCCGGCGACCAGGCCATGCAGACGGCGATCAAGCTCGGCGACTACGTCAAGCTGGGATTCGAGCAGGACGTCCAGATCTGGCGACACAAGGCGCGCATCGACAACCCGTTACTGGTCGAGGAGGACGGGCCGGTCTACCAGTTGCGCCGCTGGTATCAACAGTTCTACGTCGATGCCGCCGACGTGCAACCGGATATGGTCGACCGATTCGAATTCGAACTCGATACGACCAGGCCCTACGAGGCGTGGATGCACGAGGTGGAGGCGAACATCGCCGCCCGGGCGGCCGGCACGGGATGACCGTGGACAACCGGTTGCAGGACATGCCCATGGTGCCCGTGGCGTGCCGCGTGTGCGGGGCGCGGGTGCTGGCCCGCAAGAGCAGCTGGCACCAGACGAGCGTGCAGTGGAACGCCGACGCGGCGGCCCGGTGCCCCGAGCGCGCCGAGGCGCGCAGGTTGGAAGCGCCCGGCGGCCACAACGTCTTTCTCGCGTGCTCGGCGCTGAGCGAGTCGATCGTCGACGCGGTGCGTCACGGCGACCTGCGTGTCGTCGACGAGGCCGTCGGCCTGCCGAGGTCAGGCGTACTGAAGAGCCGGCCGCGGTTGCGCGGGCCGTAGTGGCCGCATGGGCTGCAGGGTCGGCGCAACCCGTGGCGGCCCGTCCTCGACATTGCGCCAGACGCGCATCGCGGTCATGCGGACCGGGGCCGTCAGCCTCTGGTCGAATGACAGCTGATTCATCGGCCCACAGACCGACACCGCGGCGACCGCCTTGCCCGGGTTGCCGATCGGAGCTGCGACACAACCGAATCCGAGCAGCGACTCCTCGCGATCGAACGCGACGCCGTGGGCGCGAACCTTGGCCAATTCGACGTCGAGTTGGGCGCTGGTCGCGATCGAGTACTTGGTCTTGCGGGGCTCGAAAGCGAGTGCGGCGGCACGGTTTTCGTCGGCCAGGATCGCCTTGCCGACGGCCGTGCAGTGCGCGGGCTGTCGACCGCCGATCCGGGTGGGGATTCGCTGGTCGCCGATCTTTTCGAGGTAGACCACGTCGGGCCCGTCCAGGATCGCGAGGTGCACGACGAGACCCGTGGCGCGGTGCAATTCGCCCAGCAGCGGTCCGGCCGCGCGCACCAGCCGGTCCTGGTGTACGGCGAGTGACCCCAGTTCCACCAGGCGCATGCCGAGTTCGTAATCGCGACCGCTGCGGCGCAGCCAGCGCAACTGCACCAGCCGCTCGAGCATGCGGTGCGCCGAGGAGCGTGGCAGCCCGGTGCGCCGCACGATCTGCGCCAGCGTCAGCCGTCCGGGCCCGTCGAACGCGTCGAGGACCAGCGCGATGCGGTCGATGACGGCCGTCGGGGTGGGGGAGTCGGCGGTCCCTGACATCGGCCCTCCAAGGCTGCGGCATACCGGACTGCGATATTCCTAATAGGAAGACCTGTTTAGCACATCGTGTGGCCGTTGTCACACGCCTCACCCCGGCGAGCAGACGCAAAATCCCCCGACATGCCGGGGCGTGTGGGGATTTTGCGTCTGCTCGCGCGGAGGGGGGTCAGCCTTTGGCCGCCGAGCGGCCGGCGCGGCGCCCGTAGAAGCTGCCGTCGCCCAGCGAGATGCCGCTGGCATACCCCCAGGCGGCCAGCCCGGCCGTCGAGCGACCCGCGGCAAACAGCCCCGGGATCGGCTCGCCGCTGACGTGCAGCACCTCGGCGTCCAGCGTGGTGCACAGCCCACCCAGCGTGAACCCGCCGGTGTTCTCGCGCAGGTCGATCGCCCCGACGGGGGACCCGATCGGCCTCAGCCACTCGGGCTTCTTGTGCAGCAGCGGGTCCTCGCCGCGCGCGGCGCCGTCGTTGTAGGCGGCCACGGTCGCCTGCAGCGAGCCCGGCGCCAGCCCCATGTCGCGTTCCAGGTCGGCGACGCTGTCGGCCACCCAGGTCGCCTCCCGCAGCATGAATTTCGGCGACCATGAGTTCATCGCCTCGTCCTGGGCGTCGCCGTCGATGATCAGGTAGGCCGTGTTGTCCTGCTGGTACAGCGTGAGCTGCCCGATCCGGCCGGGGTAGGTGTCCTCGGCGACGTAGCGCTGGCCGCGGCCGTTGACCAGGATGCCGCGCACCAGTTGCTGAGGGTCGATGAAGATGGCGACCTCGGTGGCGTCCATGTGGGCCAGGTCGGCGCCCAGTGCCTGCGCCATCCGGATGCCCTGCCCGTCGTGCTGCTCGATCGAGGCGGCCGGCCGCCCGGCGATGCGCGGGGCGTATCGGGTGACCATCGCGTCGTTGTAGGCGAAGCTGCCCATCGCCAGCACCACCCCGCGGCGCGCCCGGACGTTGATCTCGGCGCCGTAGCGGCGGGCGCGGATCCCGGCCACCCTGCCGTCGGACTCGACGATCAGGCACCGCACCCGCACGTCGTAGAGCGCCCGGGCGCCGGCCGCGGTGGCCGTCTCGACGAGCGGCTTCATCAACATGTAGCCCGCGCTGGCCTCGCCCTGCTTCTTGTTCGACATCTGCGGGACGTGTCCCCGCGGGGCGGGGGAGGCGATGGTGTTGAACGGGTACGCGTTCTCGCCGCCGCTGTACATCAGGCCCTGATCGCCCATCGGCTCCCAGCCGGGTTCGGAGAAGAACTCCGCCTTGAACGGCACACCGCAGCCGACGAGCCAGTCGAAGTGGGCGACGCTGCCGGCGCAGTAGTCGGCAATGCGTTCCCCGTCGGCCCCGGGGCCCATCGCGACGTTGAGGAAGGCCGCCATGTTCTCGACGGAATCATCGAAGCCACAAGCCTTTTGCAGCGGCGTGCCGCCGCCGAGGTAGATGAAACCGCCCGCCATGGCCGCCGCGCCGCCCCAGGAACCGCTGCGTTCGAGCACCAGGACGTCGGCGCCGGCGCGGGCCGCCTCGACCGCCGCGGCGGCTCCGGCGATGCCGTATCCGGCGATCACGACGTCGGCCTCGTCGTCCCAGGAGCTGATCGACGCCGCCGGGACCGGGGTGACGTCGGTATCGGGTGTCATAACCGCATCGCCGCGGGCATCTCACCGATCCACTGATGGCCCCAGTAGCTGTCGGCGGTGATTTCCTCTGCGGTGTAGTAGTTTTCGTCGACTCGCATGCCGTCGGTGCCGAATTCGATGTCCCAGTCGCCGGGGGCGCGCACGTAGAACGACACCATCTTGTCGTTGGTGTGCCGTCCCAGCGTGGACGAGAGCCGGAATCCCTCGGCGTTGACCCGGTCCAGCGCCCGACCCACGGCATCGAGGGTGTCGACCTCGACCATGATGTGCACCAGGCGGGGGTCACGCTGATGAGCGGCCGGGACGATCGCCAGGCTGTGGTGCCGCTCGTTGATGCCCAGGAAGCGCACTCGCACCGGACCGAACTCCGGCGGGACCGGGACCCGGAACGCGCCCCGGGATCGGAACCCCAGCACCTCGGTGTAGAAGCCGAACAGGCCGCCCGGGTCCGTGCTGGGCAGCACGACATGGCCCAAGCCCTGGTCGCCGGTGACGAACTTCGCGCCGAACGGGGTGATCACCGGGCTGTGGTCGAGCACCGCGCCGTGAAACACCTCGCACGTGGTGCCGGCGGGGTCCTCGAAGGTGATCGCCTCCTCGACGCGACGGGCCTCGGCCTGTGCGTCGGAAAGTTGCTTGAACGCCACCCCGGCGCCGTCGAGGGCGACCTTGACCCGGTGCAGGCCGGGGTGGTCGCGCACCTCCCAGCCCACGGTGCGGACCCGTTCGGTCTCCCCGGGCACCACGATCAGCCGGGCCGCGCGTTCGTCCATCCGCAGATACAGCGCCGAGGGGTCGGGGCCCTTTCCCTCGGCGAAACCCAGGACGCCGAAGGCGAGCTGCCGCCACCGGTCGATGTCGTTGGTCGAAATAGTAACGTAGCCAAGGCGTTTCAGATCGGACACAGCGGCAAGCCTCTCAGATCAGCGCCCGCAGCGGCCCCTGGGGCGGATCGACACCCAGCGAACTCAGGGCCGACGCATGGTAGATGGTGCCGGGGACGTGGATGGCGTGCATCTGGCCGACATGCACATCGCGCCAGTAGCGCTGCAGCGGCTTGTCCATCCGCGACGCGTTGCCGCCCGAGCGGGCGAAGATCTCGTCGACCGCCGACACCGCGCGCCACACCGCGCGGACCTGGGTGCGCCGCCCGGCCGCGCGGTCGGCGAACGACACCTCCTTGCCGGCGGCGACCATGTCGTAGATCCGGTCGGCGTTGGCGAGCAGTTCCTGGCGGGCGGCGTTGATGTCGGCGGCCGCCTCGCCGATGGCGTACATGACGTAGGGGTCGTCCTTGATCGCGGTTCCGGTGGCCCCGACCCGCTCCCGCTGATAGTCCAGGTGTGCGGCCAGCGCCCCCTCTGCGATCCCGATGGTCGCCGCGGAGATCCCCAGCGGGAACATCGTCGACCACGGCATCAGATACAGCGGCTCGGTCATCCCGGCCTCACGCTGGGCGGTGCCGTCCATCACCTTGGTGGCGTCCATGGTCCGGTAGGCGGGGACGAACGCGTCGGAGACGATGACGTCCTTGGAACCGGTTCCGCGCAACCCCACCACGTTCCACGAGTCCTCGACGATCTCGTAGTCCTTGCGCGGCAGGATCATGTGCAGCATCTGCGGCGGCATCACCGGAATGCCCTGCTCGTCGCCGAGCATCGCGCCCAGGATGATCCAGTCGCAGTGGTCGGTGCCCGAACTGAACTGCCAGCAGCCGTTGAAGATGTAACCCCCATCGACAGGCTTGGCCACGCCCTGCGGCGCGTACGGGGAGGCCATCCACGTGTCGACGTCGTCGGCCCAGACCTCGGCAGCCACCTTCGGGTCGGCGTACGCCAACTGGTAGGGGTGCACACCCACCACCCCGACGATCCAGCCGGCCGCCGGATCGAGTGCCGCGGTGGCCATCACCGTCTCGGCGAACTCGCGGGGGTGCGCCTCGAAGCCCTGGTAGCCCTTCGGTTGCAGGAGCCGGATCAAGCCGGCCGCCTTCATCAGCTTCACGGTGTCGTCGGTGAGCCGGCCGAGCCGTTCGGCCTCGGCGGCCCGCTCTCGCAACTGGTCGGCCATCGCCGCCACCCGGTCAATAACCCGCTCGCTCATGGTGTCGTCCTTACGTGTGTGGGGTCACTACATGATGTACCGCAGCCGGGCGTGATTGCGGCCGAAACCGCCCGTTGACCGGGAGGGGCAGCGGGCCCTCGCGACGGGGGTCCCTACCGTGAACGGGTGTGAGCATCACCGGCGAGCGGGTGGCCCTCGACGTCATCGTGGTCGGGGCGGGATTCGCCGGTCTCTACGCCCTGCACAGGCTGCGCGCTCAAGGCCTGTCGGTGCGGGTTGTCGAGGCCGCGCCCGAATTGGGCGGAACCTGGTACTACAACCGGTATCCGGGCGCGCGCTGCGACGTCGAGAGCGTCGACTACTGCTACTCGTTCTCCGATGCCCTGCAGCAGGAATGGGACTGGACCGAGAAGTACGCCTCCCAGGCAGAGATTCTGCGCTACCTGAACTGGGTGGCCGACAAACTCGATTTGCGTCGTGACATCGTGTTCGACGCGCGCGTCGTCTCCGCGGTGCTCGACGAGACGGTCCTGCGCTGGACGGTCACCGCCGACGGCGGTCAGGTGTACTCGGCGCGGTTCTGCGTGCTGGCCACCGGCCCGTTGTCGGCCGCGATGACCCCCGACTTCCCCGGCCTGGACACCTTCGCGGGGGAGATCCACCACACCGCCCACTGGCCGCACCGCCCCGTGGATTTCACCGGCAAACGGGTGGCGATCATCGGCACGGGATCGTCTGGCATCCAATCGATCCCGATCATCGCCGAGCAGGCGGAACACCTCTATGTCTTCCAGCGCACTCCCAACTACAGCGTTCCGGCCGGCAACAAGCCGCTGTCCGCGGCCGAACTCGACGACATCAAGGCCGGCTACGCCGAGCGACGTCGGCTGTCGTGGCGCAGCGGCGGCGGGTCGCCGCACATCACCGCACCCGGGCCGACTTTTGCCTTTACGCCCCAGCAGCGCCGCGCGGCGTTCGAGAAGCGCTGGCGGCTGGGCGGCGTGCTGTTCTCCAAGACTTTCCCCGATCAGATGACCGACCAGGCAGCCAATGACGAAGCGCGCCGGTTCTACGAAGAGAAGGTCCGGGCGATCATCGACGATCCCGCGGTGGCCGATCTGTTGATCCCCACCGACCACCCGATCGGGACGAAGCGCATCTGCACCGACAGCAACTACTTTGAGACGTTCAACCGCCCCAACGTGTCGCTGATCAGCGTGCGCGCCGCCCCGATCGAGTCCGTCGACGCCACCGGGATCACCACCACCGACGGCCATTACGACCTCGACATGATCGTGCTGGCGACCGGTTTCGACGCCATGACGGGGGCGCTGGGCAAGATCGGCATCACCGGACGCGGCGGCGCCACGCTGCGCGACGGCTGGGCGCACGGCCCGCGCACCTACCTGGGTTTGGGCGTCGACGGATTCCCCAACCTGTTCATCGTCTCGGGTCCCGGCGCACCGGCGGTGCTGGCCAACATGGTGCTGCACGCCGAAGCGCACGTGAACTGGATCGCCGACGCCATCGCCTACCTCGACGGCCACGGCTACACCGCGATGGAACCGACCCGCGATGCCGTGGACGCCTGGGGCGCCGAGTTGGCCCGGCGTGCCGACGCCTCGCTGTTCACCAAGGCGAACTCCTGGTACATGGGCGCCAATGTGCCCGGAAAGCCAAGGGTTTTCATGTTGTTCATCGGCGGCTTCGCCGCCTACAACGACATCTGCGCCGAGGTCGCCGACGCCGGGTACAACGGGTTCGACCTGATCAAGGCGCCATGATGAGCGGATTGCCCGACAAGGTCGTGGTGGTCACCGGCGCGGCGCGGGGTACCGGACGCGTGCACTGTGAACCGTTCGCCGGCGCCGACGCGATCGCCCTGGACGTGCCCTCGGTTGCTGCTGAGTTGGCCGACACCGCACGCACAGTGGAGGCCCGCGGGCGCCGTTGCGTCACGGCGGTGGCCGACGTCAGCGAACTCGGCGCCGTGACCGCCGCGATCGACGCCGGGGTGGCCGCACCGGCCCGGCTGGACGTCGTCGTCGCCAACGCCGTGGTCCATTTCCCCGGCGCGCCCGCCCGGGAACTGGACCCGCGCGGGTGGCAGCCCACGCTCGACAGCAAGGTGAGGTCTCTGTGCCGTAGGACCGATTCCTAAGCGAACGTGAATCCACTGCGAGATTTGTTGCGATTTTTGGCTCTATTGCCATGAATGTGGATGACCTCATGTGTGGTATGGGAGCTCGAGGGTGACCGGCCCGCAGACGAGCAT
>NZ_VMQU01000270.1 GCF_007714205.1 Mycobacterium helveticum
ATTTTCCCTTGCACGAAGGGCATTTCCGTGTCACGACACAGCCATCACCCACATCAGGCTGAAAAATCAGGGTCTGATCAGTCGCGGTCACGGCGCGGTCAAGGAGCGCGGCACCGTAATCCAGTTCCTCATCGAGGATTTCGAGTCTCTGTTCCCGGGTGCGGCGATCGACTTTCGGCACGATCGTCCCGGCTTCGATCCGAGAACCCTCCTCGCTGATCTGGGTGCGGATGCGGTAGATGTCGAAGTCCACGTTCACGCCGTCCGCGACGGACTCGGGATAGGTGTATTCGGAGACGAGGTTCTGGCGGAAGAACCCGAAGGTCTGCTTGCCCGGTGTAGCGGTCAATCCGATGACGTGGGCGTCGAAATACTCAAGGACGCCGCGCCAAACCCCGTAGATACTTCGGTGGGCCTCGTCGACGATGACCAGATCAAAGGTTTCCGGGGGAAGTGCCTGGCTGTACGACACGGTGACCGGGGCATCGGGGGTGAAGTCATCGAGGTTGGGGTCGTCGACCTCGCTGACTTCACCGTCGTTGAGGAACTTGTACACCCTCTGGATCGTCGAGACCGCGATCTTGCTCGACCCGAGTAGCCCAGCGCTGGACAGCTTGGTCACGTTATACAGCTCGGTGAAGCGACGACCGTCGTCTGGCGTGCGGTAGTTCTGGAACTCCGCCAGCGTCTGATCGGCCAGGTTGTTGCGGTCGACCAGGAAAAGAATCCTATTGAAACCACCGTATTTCAGCAGCCGGTAGGACTCGGTGACCGCGGTGTAGGTCTTGCCGGCCCCGGTCGCCATCTGCACCAGTGATCGGTCGAAATGCTGATCGGCAAGGCTCTTCTCGACTCCATGGATAGCTTCGACCTGCGCAGGGCGCAGCGGGTCGGCATCCAGGGGCGGAAGATCTCGGACCTTGGCGCGCCACGTCGGACGCTCCGGCGCGGCATCGGCATCACGCAGAATGCGGGCTAACGTTGCCGGCTTGGGAAAGTTGAAGATGAGACGCGCCCGGGGCTCAGGATCGAAGCCGTTGGTGAAGTGTGTCTCCACCCCCGATGCCTCGAACGCGAACGGCAGCCGGCCGTCTCGGGTCTTGGCGGCGAGGCGCACATCGGCCGGAAGCCCATCGGCGTACATGGCCGACTGCCACTCAACGCCTGACAGAGGCGTACCCATTGGTTTGGCCTCGATGACGCCGACCACGGCCTTGTCCACGTACAGCAAGTAGTCGACCCGGCCGTGCCCGGGCTTCATCACGACCTCCCGCACAGCGATGCCCTGTCCCGCGAACAGATTGAGATCCTTTTTGTTCTGGACCTTCCAGCCCGCCTGGGTCAGCTGCTGGTCAATACGCACGCAGGCACGCGTCTCCGCGGGGAGAACGCTGGCACCGTCCTCATTACTCATGGCGTGACAAACGTTAGACACCGCCCCAATCTTTGCCGATCATTCATCGGCTGTATGTTCTCCCTCGATCACGGCAACCTGCCGGCGGCAAGCACAGTCGCCCGTCGAAACCTAGGTCACCCTAACTCCACCACCTCCCCGGACATCACACCTCTTGCACACAGGTCACGAAACGATAACGCAATTTCGTCCGTATCTAACTAGCCGGGCTTCGCCCCATCCCGATGGGCATGTTGGCTGGTGTCGCTTTGGGGGGTTCCGGTCCGGACGGGATG
>NZ_VMQU01000271.1 GCF_007714205.1 Mycobacterium helveticum
GGGCTAGTTCCCCAGGGGCGGCGCCCCGCCGTGGTGCAGGAAAATTTGGCTCGAGTCACCCTGGAATCTGCCGGGCGTGGTGATCGTTGATGGCGCTGGTGGGATTGTCCTGTTCGGGGGACACTGGCGTGGTGTTTCGGTTGACCCCGGACGCTCTATGGTGCCGGTGAGCCTGCGGGCTAGTTTGGTGGCGGAGGGCATGTTTGTCATCCGCGGGAGCCGTGGATTGTTGCCTGTTGAGCACGCGTGTCAGAATCCTGTTTTCACCCCGCCCTCCCCGGAACACGCTCCGATACAAGCGAGTTCGGATCGGACGTGAGTCCGGGAACGGTGGTGAGGGATGGATGTGGTGCATCCGCGGTGCGCGGGTATCGATATCTCCAAGCGCGACGCGAAGGTGTGTGTGCGGGTCCAGGGAGTCGGCAAGAGGCGCACCGCGTCGACGGTGACGACGTGGGGTGCGGTGACCAACCAGATCCTGGCCCTGCGCGAGCACCTGCTCGAGCAGAAGATCACCTGTGTGGTGATGGAGGCCACCAGCGATTATTGGCGACCGTTTTACTACCTGCTCGAAGAGCATTTCGAGGTGATGCTGGTCAATGCCCGTGACGTTAAGAATGTGCCCGGACGCAAGAGCGATGTGTCCGATGCCGCCTGGCTCGCAGATCTGGGCGCCCATGGGCTGGTGCGGGCCTCGTTCGTGCCGCCAGAGCCGATCCGGGTGCTGCGGGATCTGACCCGCGCCCGCACAGTGATTACCCAGGAGCGCACCCGGGAGATCCACCGCCTCGAGAAGCTGCTCGAAGACGCCGGGATCAAACTGTCCTCAGTGGCCACCGACATCACCGGCGTGTCGGGGCGGTTGATGTTAGCGGCTCTCATCGACGGACGCGACGATCCCGCGGTGATCGCCGATCTGGCGAAACGTCGGTTGCGGTCGAAGATCCCGGCGCTGACCGAGGCCCTCAACGGACACTTCACTGCCCACCATGCGTTCATGGCCCGACTGTTTCTGGACCGGATCGACGCCCACACCGCCGATATCGACCGGCTCTCGACCCGCATCGACGAGGCGATGGAACCTTTTCGGGCGGCCCGGGAGCTGCTGTGCAGCATCCCGGGCTTTTCCACGACGGTCGCTGAGGTGTTCGTCGCCGAGACCGGCGCGCAGATGAGCGAGTTCCCCACCGCCGGGCATCTGGCCTCCTGGGCAGGCACCGCCCCAGGGAAAAACGAGTCCGCCGGACGGGTGAAATCGACTAAGACCCGCCCCGGAAATCGCTACCTCAAGGGCGCCCTGGGCATCGCGGCGCTGGCGGCGTCCCGTTCCAAGGGAACCTACTTCTCGGCGAAGTACAAGCGGATCGCCGCCCGTCGCGGCCCGATCAAAGCCCTCGTCGCCGTCGAACACGCCATGCTCGTCGCCGCCTGGAACATGCTGCGCAACGGTGAGTTCTACCGTGATCCCGGCGCCGACTATTTCACCCGCCATGTGCCCGCCAAGACCAAGGCGCGTGCAATCGGACAACTCGAATCATTGGGCTACCAGGTAACCCTGCAACCCCTGGCCGACACCGCATAACCACACACGGGCTCACGAACCCCATCGACAGCGCCGGCGGGTCACCCCTACCTGCGCTCACCGGCTTGTGGTCACTTCTATTTTCGTGTCAGA
>NZ_VMQU01000272.1 GCF_007714205.1 Mycobacterium helveticum
CACCGCGACACTATGCGCACCCACCGACAAAACCGGCCGCCCAGTGACCACAGAAACGCAAGTGACACAAGTTTTTTGGCAGTTTTTTGGGCTCTTGTGACCAATCTGTGGGTCGGTTGTTGATTTGAAGAGGGCGCACGCCGTTGTGGCTTAAAGATGTTTCGGTAATACAGTGAGTCGTTGTCATAAAGAAAGACCCGTGTGGGCGAGGAAGGCGAAACTGAACCGTCCCCGGTTTTATGCGCACTTCCTTTGTTGGGAAGGATGGCGCGATGCCGAGCAAGTACGACGAGAACACCAAGGCCAGGGCAGTGCGGCTGGTCCGTGAGCACCGGGATGACTACGACTCAGAGTGGGCGGCGATGAAGGCGATCGCCGGCCGGCTGGGGATGAACGCGGAGACGCTACGCAAGTGGGTGCGCCAGGCTGAGATCGACGCCGGTGAAGCGGCAGGGATGTCCAGCGAGGAGAGCCGGGAGCTTCGGGAGCTACGCCGCAAATGTCGTGAGCTCGAATCAACCATCGAAATACTCAAGGCTGCAACAACTTTCTTCGCGCGGGAGTGCGACCCGCTACACCGCTGATCTGTTCGTTCATCGACGAACACAAGGAGCGGTTCGGGGTCGTACCGATCTGCCGCGCCCTGGCTATCCAGGGCGCGGCGATCGCCCCGCGCACCTACTGGGCGCACCGCTCGTCGGCACCATCGAAACGCGCGCTGTGGGACACCACGATCACCGAAATCCTGGCCGGCTACTACGAACCTGACGCCGACGGGAAACGCCCGCCAGAAAGCCTCTACGGCAGCCTGAAGATGTGGGCGCACCTGCAACGTCAAGGTATCCCGGTGGCCCGGCGCACCGTGGAACGGATCATGCGGCACAACGGCTGGCGAGGTGTCCTGCGTGCTCGCCGCCCACCGCGCACCACCGACGCCGACCCGGCTGCGGCCCGAGCACCGGACCTGGTGGGCCGGCGCTGGCGCGTTGCCGCACCCAACCTGCTGGAGGTAGCTGACTTCACCTACGTCGCGCTCGACACCGGCAGGTTCGGCTACACCGCGTTCGTCGTCGACGCCTATGCCGGGCTGATCCCCGGCTGGGAGTGCTCGATGGTCAAAGACACCGGCTTCGTCGAGCGCGCCCTGCGCCACGCCGCGACCTTCCGTGCCCGCCAAGGCCATCCGTTCAACCACACCATCCATCATAGTGACGCCGGGAGTCAGTATACCGCAATACATTTCGGTGAGACGCTGATGCTCGAAGGGATGATACCCTCGATCGGTACCGTCGGTGACGCCCTGGACAACGCCGCTATGCGAAACCACGATCGGGCTCTACAAGACCGAATGCGTGCGGCCAGGCTCCCCGTTTCGCACCGGCCCGATCCGTACCCTGACCGACCTGGAGAACATGACCTCCGCGTGGGTTAGCTGGTACAACACGACCAGGCTGATGCACCGCCTGGGCCGCATCCCACCCGCGGAAGCCAAGGGCGAGTACTACGCTCGACTCCAGGCCGGAAAGCACACCGGTCACACGTAAAAAGGTGTGCATGAAACCGGGGATGCTTCAAAACACAGCTCTTAGTTGGAACCGACGCGGGTCAGTCCTGACTCGGCGGCGGCCTGGGCCTCGTCGATGGTGTCGGGGCACAGGTTGGC
>NZ_VMQU01000273.1 GCF_007714205.1 Mycobacterium helveticum
CCGGGGCGTCGCCCCCCCGGCCCGCCCGGGCCGCCGCCCCCGCCGACTCCGGCGTGTCGGCGGGCTGGGCCGCCGGCGCCACCGGGGGCGCCGTTGCCCAGGTATCCGGTGCCGCCGATGCCGCCGGAGCCGCCGCCGCCGAACAGTCCGGCGTTGCCGCCGGCGCCCCCGACGCCGCCCAGTGTCCCGGAGGCAAAGCCGCCGTGCCCGCCGTTGCCGCCGTCGCCGAACACGGAGCCGCCGGCCCCGCCGGCGCCGCCGGCCCCGCCGATTCCGTTGGCCGTGGTGCCGGTGCCGCCGTAACCGCCGATACCGCCGGTACCCAGCAGTCCGGCGTTGCCGCCGGCGCCGCCGGCGCCGCCGTAGAGGTCACCGGAGCCGCCGGAGCCGCCAGCGCTGCCGTTGGTCACCGACAGGATGCCGGCGTTGCCGCCGTTTCCGCCCGCGCCGCCGGTGCCCAGCCCGTTACCGCCGGCGCCACCGGCGCCGCCGGCGCCGAACAGGCCACCGTGACCGCCGGCGCCGCCGGCCCCGCCCAAGCCGAGCGAGGCGTTGCCGCCGGCGCCGCCCGCGCCGCCGTGTCCGAACAGCCAGGCCGCACCGCCGGCGCCACCGGCGCCCGCCGCGGTTCCCGCGGTCACTGCGGCGCCGCCGGCACCGCCCGTGCCGCCGTTGCCCAGGAGTAGTCCTCCGGTGCCGCCGGCGCCGCCGGCTCCACCCCCGGCGGCTCCGGTGCCGCCGGTGCCGCCGGTGCCGAACAGGCCCGCCGAGCCGCCCACGCCGCCGGCGCCATGGTTGACCCCGGCCACACCGGCAGCCCCGGTACCGCCGTTACCGATCAAAAATCCGCCGTCACCGAGGTTGCCGAACACCCCCGAACCACCCAGCAACGACTGGTTGGGGCCAGTGAAACCATTGACGCCGTTCCCGATCAAAGTCCGGCCGAACAAAAACACCGTCGGGGCATTGATCACCTGATCCACCGCTTGCCCGAACGCGCTGGTGATATACACCTGCCCGGCCCCGTTGATGGTGTTGTTCAACGTGTTGACCGCACCCACCAGCGACGCCCCCGGATTGACCGCCGCGGTGGCCGCGGCGTTGGCGGCCTCCTCGGCCGCATACATCCCCCCACCCGAGGCCAGCGACTGCACAAACTGATCATGAAACAGACCCGCCTGTTTGATCAGCGTCTCAAACTGCTGACCATGCGCCCCGAACAACGCCGCCACAGCAGCCGACACCTCATCCTCCGCGGCAACCATCACCGACGTCGTCGACGGCGACGCCACCACGCTGGCAGCGCGGATCGACGACGCAATGTTGGTCAAATCCGCAGACGCCGCAACAAAAGCCTCAGGCGCCGCGATCAGGAAAGAGGACATCCACGGTTCCCATCGTGTTTGGGGTAACGACACAAATGCACAAGCTCAGGACGGCCAAGCCGGTCCGGTCACGGATACTACGCGAACCTAACGACTTTTCGGAATAGATTTCGCCAAAGTCCGAACGATCAGATTTTCCCGCCGAAACACCCCGGCCCACCAGAGACACCAACCACCACCCGCCAACACCAACCTGGGCCTGGCGATCGACCTGCAGGGCAAGGACGGCAAACGCTCCCTCGTGGTGGCCGGCATCAAGGGT
>NZ_VMQU01000274.1 GCF_007714205.1 Mycobacterium helveticum
CCGACGCCCAAGCCCGAGCGCAAGCGTGGTGTGCCGATAAGGCCGGGCAGCGTATCCACGGCACCACCTGCCAGCAACCGGCGGTGGTGTTCGCCGAGGGTGAGGCCGCGCTGCTGCTGCCCGTCCCGACCGCGGTCTACCAGGTGCCGATCTACGCGAACGCCAAGGTGCACCGCGACTACCACATTCAAGTCGATCGGGCCTTGTATTCAATTCCGGAACACCTTCGCGGGCAGACACTTTCGGTGCGCGCCGACAGGGAGTTGGTCAAGGCGTTTCACCGCGGCAAGCTGGTCAAGACCCATCCCCGCCAGCCCGCCGGCGGGCGATCCACCGACCCAGCTGATTTGCCCGCTGACAAGACCGGCTACGCGATGCGGGACCTGACCCGGCTGATTGCCACCGCGGCCGGCCACGGGGCTGATATCGGCATCTACGCCGAACGCCTGCTCGACCACCAACTGCCCTGGACACGGATGCGCCAAGTGTACCGGCTGTTGGGGCTGGTCAAACGCTACGGGTCGGCCCCGGTGAACACCGCCTGCGGGCGGGCCCTGGAACTCGACGTGGTCTCGGTCTCCAAGATCGCCGCGATGCTGCAAAAAGCCACCGAGAACACCCCGACAGAACCGCCACGGGCGGCCACCGGGCTCGCACCGGCCCGGTTTGCCCGCGATCCGGGTGAATACCGCAGCGAAGGCAGGCCCCGGCCTGACTGGATGAGCGTCATCGACGGCGGCGCCAACCCAGTCAGCGACAACGAGATCCAGGGGCGGTGATCATCATGGCGACCAAACCCATTGTCACTGACCCGATCTCGACTGACCTGAAGAATGTGATGCGCCAGCTCAAGCTCGGGCGGATGCTCGACACCCTGCCCGAGCGGCTCACCTTGGCCCACCAGCAGCACCTGTCGCATGCGGCGTTTTTGGAGCTAGTCCTCGCCGATGAGGCCAGCCGCCGCGACAACAGTTCAGCGGCCCGCCGGGCCCGCGATGCCGGCCTGGACGCGGCCATGCGGCTGGACTCCTGGGACGAGACCGCGGCGGTGCGCTACGACCGCACCTTGTGGACCGACCTGACCAGCCTGCGGTTCCTCGACGGCCCCCACGGCGCACTGCTGCTCGGACCCGTCGGGGTCGGCAAAACGCACCTGGCCACCACACTCGGTCACATCGCCGTGCGTCGCCGCATCCCCACCCTGATGCTGCGCGCCGATGCGATGTTCAAGCGGCTCAAAGCATCCCGGCTCGACAACAGCACCGAAGCCGAGATGCGCCGACTGGCCCAAATCCGGCTGCTGATCATCGACGACTTCGCCCTGCAGCCGATGGATGCCACCGCGACCGCCGACTTCTACGAGCTCGTGGTGGCCCGCCACCAGCGGACCTCGACCGTGCTGACCTCCAACCGCAGCCCCGACGAATGGCTGGCCGTCATGACCGACCCCCTGCTCGCACAATCGGCCGTCGACAGGATCACCTCGACAGCGCATGAACTCATCATCGAAGGCCAGTCCTACCGGCGCCGTCAGAAGCCCTCAGTTGACACCAGCCCGACGACCACCGATCATCCCCAATGAGCCAAACAGGTGGTCCATAGTTACTGGCCAACCGGTGGTCCCATCATCGTGGCAAATGACA
>NZ_VMQU01000275.1 GCF_007714205.1 Mycobacterium helveticum
CCATGAGCCTGCTCGCGCCGACCCTGCAAGCGTTCTTCACCGACCACCTCACACAGCGACACGCCGCAGCGGGCACCGTCGCCGCCTACCGGGACACCTGGCGCATGCTGCTGCGCTTCGCCGCCGCCCGCATCAACAAGACACCGGCCGCCCTGGATTTCGGCGACATCGATGCCCCGCTGGTTGCGGCGTTCCTCGAACATCTGGAAACCAGCCGGCGCAACAGCATTCGAACCCGAAACGCGCGACTCGCGGCGATCCACTCCCTGTTCAGCTACGCGGCACTCCGGCACCCCGAACACGCCGGCTCGATCCAACGAGTCCTGGCGATCCCACTGAAACGTCACGAGCGCAAGATCGTGACGTTCCTGTCGCGCGACGAAGTCGAAGCCCTCCTCGCCGCCCCAAACACCGACACATGGATCGGCCGCCGCGACCATGCCCTGCTGACCCTCGCCGTTCAAACCGGGCTGCGGGTTTCGGAATTGACCGGGCTGACCCGATCCGATGTCGTGCTCACCCACGGCCCGCACCTGCGTTGCCTCGGCAAAGGACGAAAACAACGGTGCACCCCGCTGACCGGTCCCACCGTCGCACTGCTGCGGCAATGGCTGGCCGAACAACCCACCGCGCCCGCCGGGCCGCTGTTCCCCAGCACTCGCGGCGCCCGCATGAGCATCGACGCCGTCGAATCACTGGTCAAAAAGCATGCCGCAGCAGCGATCCCGCACTGCCCATCCCTGGCGGCGCGCCGCGTGACTCCGCACGTGCTGCGGCATTCCGCCGCGATGTTCCTCCGCGACGCAGGCATCGACCTGTCGGTGATCGCGTTATGGCTCGGCCACGAAAGCATCACCACCACTCAGATCTATCTACACGCCGACCTGGCGGTCAAACAGCGAGCCCTCGAACGCACCGCTCCACCGGGCACCTCCGCACCCCGCTACCAGCCAACCGACACCATCCTCGCCTTCCTCGACAACCTGTGATTATGCCGAATCGGCTACCCCCGCCCACCGACCTGACCAGGACAAACGATGCCCGCGCCGCACCCACGCGGCATAACCACGGGCGCGGAATAATCGGCGAAAGTGACGTCTCGGACCCAATGAAGGCGGTTTTCTATGCCCCAGTGGCCCTGTACCCAGGCGGCGAGCCGCTGGGGTGGTGCGGCCGTGTGGTTTGCTGAGGTGATCAGGTAGACGACCTCGACGGTTTTGGCTCCGTTGTCGGTGACGGTGCGGCGCATTTGGGCGACTTGGGCCGCACCGGGGAAGTCGATCCATTCGGGAACGTCGGCGACCTTGATCGTTCGGGTGACGCGCCGGCCGCGCTCAGTGGTACGGGTCGTGTGCGCAGGCATGTCCTTCCAGGGCAGCTTCTTGAGCTTGTGGTGCAGGGTGGGCATGTTCGCCTTCACCGTGAACACGTAGTCCCCACCTGCGCCGGTGATGGTGGTGGCGGTGTCGGTCTGGGTGTGCATCGCATCGAGGGTCACCACCGCATTGTCGAGATCGAGGTGTCTCAACAGTGTTCGGGCAGCCGGTATTTCATTGCTCTTCACCTCGACGGCGACCTGTCCCAGCACGACTCCGGCACCGTGGTCG
>NZ_VMQU01000276.1 GCF_007714205.1 Mycobacterium helveticum
ACTTTCGTGACCTGATCAACCAGTATCCTCAGGTCACACCTCAATTCCGCGCGGGAACCCGTCGCAACTTCGGCCTAATGCCCGGCCCCGCCCGGAAACCCCGCCGGCCACGCGGATACCCGTGGAGCTCAGGTACTTCATGTAAGTGTCGTGGGTGGGGACCGCGTGGTAGCCGTCGATGCTGTTCTCCACCAGCCCCGATTGTTCACGGTGATGGGTGGGTTCGGGGTGTCGTGAACACGAAAAGTGCGCTCGCACTGGGACAATGGGGTTTGTCAACGACTCCAGAATCCATAGAACGGGCGCACTTTTCAGATGCAGACTACTACTGATTGGTCCAAGGGCCTGGACATCGAGGTCCGCGGTGATGATGTCGTCTCCCACACCGGGACGGTGATCACCCGGATGCTGGCCGACCGCACCGGTTTGACCGGCGAACTCTCCGATGCCCTGGCCCGCCCGGATGTGATCCACGACCGCGGGCGGGTGCTGGCCGACCTGTCGTTGGCGATCGCTGACGGCGCGACCTCGATTAGCGACATCGGCGTGCTCGGTGACCAGCAGCGCATCTTGGGGCCGGTGGCGTCGACCTCGACGACGTGGCGGACCCTCAATGAGATCGACGTGCAGGCGATCAAGAGGATCACCGCGGCCCGTAACCGGACCCGCACGAAGGTGTGGTCGCTGATCGAGGCCCGGCACGGTTCGGTTCCGCCGATTGCCACCTGCTACGGCGACATCGATGCTGTGATCGGCATCCGCATCGACGCCACCCTGGTCAACTCCTACAGCGACAAGCAGCAAGCGGCCGGCAATTTCAAGGGCGGCTACGGCTTTCACCCGCTCACGGCGTGGTGTGACAACACCGGCGAATGCTTGGCGATCATCGCCCGGCCCGGCAACGCCGGGTCGAACACGGCCGCCGACCACATCGAGATCATCGACGCCGCGATCGCCGCGCTGCCCGCCAAGTACCGACGCAACCTGTTGATCACCATCGACGGCGCCGGCTCCAGCCACAAGGTGATCGAACACCTCACCGAGCTCAACGCCCGCAGCGGGTTCACCGTGGAGTATTCGGTCGGGTTCGACCTGGACAAACGCGTCCGGGGCGCGATCGCCGCATTGCCCGAACAGGCGTGGGAACCCGCGCTCGACCACACCGGCGCACCGCGCCAGGACGCGCAGGTCGCCGAAGTCACCGGGCTGCTGCGCGACAGTGTCGGCGGCGACAAACTCGGTTCCTGGCCGGCGGGGATGCGGATCCTGATCCGCCGCGAACCGATCGAGGAAGGCACCCAGCTGTCGTTGTTCGAACAGCTCGCCGGCTACCGGTATCAGCCGATCGCGACCAACACCGCAAGTGGTCAACTGCAGCGCCTCGAGGCGCGCCACCGCGCGCATGCCCGCGTGGAGGGATTCATCCGCTGCGCCAAAGCGACCGGGCTGGCGACGTGGCCGTCGTCGGCGTGGTCGATCAACACCGCCTGGGTGGCCGCGGTCGCCATCGCCTGCGACCTGCTGTGCTGGTGTTATGCGTTTGAGTTAATGAGCCAGACCTGGTTGAAAATACCCAGCCACTCGTGGGCGTGTCGGGCACGTTCGG
>NZ_VMQU01000277.1 GCF_007714205.1 Mycobacterium helveticum
GCCGGGGGGCTGGGTGGCTCCGGTGGCCTGGGTGGTACCGGTGGTGTCGGTGGTGTCGGTGGTACCGGTGCCGACGGCGGTGGAAGCGTGGTCGGTGGTGCCGGCGGCAACGGCGGTCTGGGCGGTAACGGTGGCACGGGTGGCCTCGGTGGTGACGGCGGGGCCGGTGGTGCCGGTGGGGCCCACGGGTTGTTCGGCGCGGCCGGCCTTGACGGTGGTGGCGGCGCGACCGGCTCGCACGGCATCGAAGGTGTCGGCGGTGCCGGCGGTGTCGGTGGTGCCGGTGGTGACGGCAGCGGCGGTGACGGCGGTCTGGGCAACACCGGCGGCGCGGGCGGTACCGGAGGTGACGGCGGGACCGGCGGCCAATTCGGCGGTGCCGGCGGTGTCGGTGGTGCCGGTGGCCCGGGAGCTGTCGGCGGCACCGGAGGTGCCGGCGGGACCGGCGGCAACACGGTGTTCGCCGTCAGCACGGCCGGTGCGGGTGGTGAGGGTGGCGCCGGTGGCGGCGGAACCGTCACGGCGGGCGACGGCGGTGTCGGCGGCAACGGGGGCGACGCGGGCGGCCGCGTGGTCGGCCTCGGCGGTGCCGGTGGTCAGGGCGGTCAAGGTGGCGCCGGGGATGGGTCCGGTGTGGCCGGCGGTCAGGGCGGCACGGGCGGTAACGGCGGCACCTCGAGCAGCGCTTTGAGCGAAGGCGGTGACGGCGGTGCCGGTGGCGCCGGTGGTGTCGGGTTCACCGGCAGCACGCCCGGCGCCGGCGGCCCCGGCGGGAACGGCGGCACGGGCGGTGACGGCACGTCGGCCGGCGGTCTGGGCGGTGTCGGTGGTGCCGGCGGTAGTGGTGGCAACTCGACTGACGCCGGCACCGGTGGCACCGGCGGTGACGGCGGCACCGGCGGCACCGGCGGCGCCGGTGCCGGCACCACCGGCAGCAGCGGCATGGCCGGCGAACCGGGCGTCACGCCCACCGACCCCACCGGCGGCGCAGGCGGCGCGGGAGGTGCCGGTGGCCTGGGTGGCGGTGCGGTGTAGCCCAGCCGCCGCAACGGGGTCGGCAGCGGCCAATAGGATCTGCACATGAGCGTGCTGACTTCCCCGAAAGCTTATGCGGCGCTTGCCGTGTTCCATGCCGCCGACGCGGTGGCCTGCGCGGTCCCGGCGCCCCCGATCAAGAAGGTCCTCGACGACCTCGGGGTCCCGGCCGGCGTTCGGCCCGTGCTGCCGGTGGTCAAGGCCGCCGCCGCGCTCGGTCTGCTGTCGGTGCGGTGGTTCCCGGCGTTGGCCAGGCTGACGACGGCGATGCTGACGGTGTATTTCGTCCTGGCCGTCGGTGCGCACGTCCGAGCGCGCGACAAGATCGTCAACACCCTGCCGGCCGCAACGTTTTTGGCCACCTTCGCCGTCATGACGGCCAAGGGACCCGACCGCGCCTAGCCTCTCGGCCAGTCGAGACGCAACTCGACCGGCGGCGGGCCTGGCCGCGAGGGGAGTTGGCCGATAGCCCTCCCGTCTTCGCGGTCGCTCCACCGGGCGGGACGGGTTCGGCTTCTCAGGCGCGCGGGGCGGGGG
>NZ_VMQU01000278.1 GCF_007714205.1 Mycobacterium helveticum
GCCCAAGCCCAAGCCCAAGCCCAAGCCCCAGCCCCAGCCCCGCCGAACGTGAGTCCTACGACGCGACACGCCGCCGCAGCGTCGCCTGATTCACGCTCGCCGCGGCCGGCGCTTTTCGGCCGAAACCCGGGCCGCTCAGTCGGCGCCCACCTGGCGAGGCCTGCCCGGTGATGCGGGCAGCACCGTCGTGTCGTCGTCTTCCCACAGCAGCAGTTGACGCACCGCCGCGCGGGTCCCATACGGCCTCAGCATCGTGCTGGCCGGACGGGGGCGCACCCGTTGCGGCCACCAGAACCAGCGCCCGAGAAGCGTTGCGACCGAGGGTGTCATGAACGAGCGCACGATCAGCGTGTCGAACAGCAGTCCGAGGCCGATGGTGGTCCCGATCTGACCGAGGACCTGGAAACCGCTGAAGATGAACGCGCACATGGTGAGCGCGAACACGAGCCCGGCGGAGGTGACCACCGAGCCGGAACCGGCCATCGCGCGGATGATGCCGGTCTTCAAGCCGGCTGCGATCTCCTCCTTGAAGCGCGAGATCAACAGCAGGTTGTAGTCGGATCCCACCGCCAGCAGCAGGATGACGGCCAGCGCGAGAACCACCCAATACAGCTGGATGCCGAACATGTACTGCCACACCAGCACGGACAGTCCGAACGAGGCTCCCAGCGACAGCGCCACCGTGCCGACGATGACGAGCGCGGCGACCAGGCTTCTGGTGATGATCATCATGATCAGCAGGATGAGGCTCAGGGCGGCGAGTCCCACGATCATGAGGTCGTAGAACGCGCCTTCCTGAACGTCCTTGTAGGTCGACGCCGTGCCGCCGATGTAGATGCGGACATCGGCGTCCGGCGTGCCCTTGAGCGCCTCGTGCGCGGCCTTGGCGATCGGGTCGATGTGAGAGATGCCCTCTGGGGTCGCGGGATCGCCCTCGTGGATGACGATCATGCGGGCCGCCTTGCCGTCGGGCGAGAGGAACAGTTTGAGACCGCGCTTGAAATCGGCGTTGTCGAAGACCTCCGGAGGCAGGTAGAAGCTGTCGTCGTTCTTCGCGGCGTCGAAGGCCCGGCCCAGTGCCGTCGCGTTGTCGATTGCGGCCGCCGTCTGGGCGAAAATGCCGGATTGGGTGGCATAGTTCGCCAACGCCAAAGCGCGATTGGTCTCCTGGCTCTGAATCTGGGGAGGTATGAGCCCGAGCAGCTTTGGTTGCAGGGCGTCGAGTCTGTCGAGGGTGGCCGTGAGGTCGTCGAACTTCTCACTCAGCCGATCCACACCGTCGAGCGCGTCGAGGACCGAGTGGATCGCCCAGCAGGCTGGGATGTCGTAGCAATGTTTTTCCCAGTAGAAATAGCTACGAATCGGCCGGATGAAGTCGTCGAAATTCGCGATCTTGTCGCGCAGGTCCTTGATCGTGTCGATCGTGTCATGAAAGTTTTGGTTCTATTGCCATGAATGTGGGTCGGGTGGGGTGTGCTATGTCTCGCGTGGCGTGACGGTCTGGGCGCACGGGCAG
>NZ_VMQU01000279.1 GCF_007714205.1 Mycobacterium helveticum
GGGCGGGCGCGGGCGGGGCCGCGGGAGCCGGAGCGGCCGCCGGCGGGCTCATGGGGCGGGGCGCGACGACGGGCCTGGGCGGCTTTGCCTGGACCGAAGGCGCGGGCGCGGAATGTGTTGGGACGATGATGTTTTCGTTGGGGCTGGGCCGCAGGGCCACCGTGGGGCGAATGTTGATGGCCAGCGCGATCTCCAGGGCGACAACCGCCGCGATGACGACCACCGTCAAGGCGCTGCCTACCAACAGCAGGGATTTGCGCCGCGGCGCCTTCGGGCGGGCGTCGAAGATGACGGTTCGGGCGTCGGCATCCTCGTCCGGCACGGCACTGTAGGCGACGTTGTCCTCGCCTTGCCCGGCACCGCCGGCCGTGTCCGAAGCGCGCCGATAGGCGGGCAGCAGACCGGGCGACTGCCCGGCGAGAGCCATGGGGTCGATCGCGCCGGTGCCGGGGTCCAGCGCGTAGGCCAGCGCGGCCGTGGACGACGCGAACAACGGCGCATTGGCCGCCGCCAGCGCCGCACCCCGCGCCAAGGCCGTCTCCGGGTCGCCGGGCACGGCCAGGCCGAGCGAGGTCGCGGTCTCCAGCGCCGGCTTGATCAGCGGGACGTCGACGCCGGACCCGACGACGACCACGCCCTCGGGGCGTACGTCCAGCGCTTCGACGCCGGAAACCATCTCGGCGAGCTCGGCCACCGCCTCCTGGTCGTCGTCGGAAAGAACCCTGCGGTGCACGTCGGAGACCGATCCGTCGGCGGTGTCGATCACGGCCAGGGTCGCGGTGTAGGGCTCGACGAAGAGCAGCGCGATGTGCGCGTAGTTGGTTGCGTCGCCGACGGACTGGGCCAGCGCGGCCGCCGCCATGAACGCCGAGACCAGCATCACGTGCTCGAGTCTGTGGTCGATCAGCGCGTCGCGCAGCATTGCGGCCTCGACGTGATCGGTCCAGGTCACCCCGGTCGACAGCAGCTGGTAACCGCCCTCTTCGGCGCCTTCCCGGGTGCCCAGAATGGCCGAGATCACCTGGGCCGGCGCGGCGGCGGGCGACTGCCCGGCGACGTCGAAGTCGTCCTCGTCGACGATGACACCGTCGGCGTTCTCCCCCTCGACCAGAACCATGCTGACCTTCGTCGGCGTCATCGAAACACCGAGCACGATGCCCACCACTGTTCCCATCTCCCTGGGTAATTCGGTGCACCGCTGCCGAGCGCGGGCACCGGACCGCCCTGGCTACTGGCCGACGAAACCACTGGCGTAGTCGCGTTCTGGCCGACGGCGCAGTTCTACACCGACCGCAATAATTCGAGACTACCCGCGGCGCACAGGCCTCAGGTGGACCGCGTTTGCTGCGAGTTATCCCGCTGCGGCGCAGAGCCGCACCGTCAGTGGCGCCCGCCGAAACCGCCGAAACCGCCGAAGCCCCCGCCGTGACCGCCGAAACCGCCGCCGTGGCCACCGCCACCGAAGAGCCCGCCGCCACCGAAC
>NZ_VMQU01000027.1 GCF_007714205.1 Mycobacterium helveticum
ATCAGCCCAGAACTCAGTCGATCCCCGGAAGCCGTCAGCCAGCCCGACGAGCTCCATGCGGCCATCAGCACGGACCCTCGGCACGGGCGCGGGGCTCTCGGTTCCCAACCAGCGCGCCAACGCGATGACCGATGCCCACGTTTCCATGACAACTGTTTTGGACCGTGAAAGAGTTGGCATGCGCGTTCAACCGCCCCGGCATGTCTGGAGACTCCATTTCTTGGAAAGGATGGAGTCATGTCAGGTGGTTTGTCGAGGAGGTACCAGCCAGAGCTGCGGGAGCGGGCGGTGCGGATGGACGCGGAGATCAGCGATCAGCACGATTCGGAGTGGGCAGCGACCAGTGAGATCGCCGGGCTACTTGGTGTTGGCACGGCCGAGGCGGTGCGCAAGTGGGTGCGCCAGGCTCAGATCGATGCGGCGCACGCGGGGATCACGACCGAAGAGTCCTCCGAGCTAAAACGACTGCGGCGAGAGAACGCCGAATTCGGAAGGACCAATGCGATTTTCAAGACGGCGTCGGCTTTCTCCGCGGCCGAGCTCGACCTGCCAACACACTAATCACCCAGTTCATCGCCGATCATCACGGTCACCGCGATGGCCCTGATGGTTTGCGGTGGGGTGTCGAGTCGATCTGCACACAGCTGACCGAGCTGGGTATGCCGATCGCCCCATCGACCTATTACGACCACATCAACCGCGAGCCCAGCCGCCGCGAACGCCGTGACGACGAACTCAAAGAACAGATCAGCCGGCTCTACGCCGCCAACTACGGCGTGTACGGTGCCCACAAGGTGTGGCTGGCGCTCAACCGCGAGGGCACTCCAGTGGCCAGATGCACCGTCGAGCAGGGTTTGCCTACGTCGCTTTCGCCACCGACGCCTACGCGCGGCGGGATGCTGGGCTGGCGGGTCGCTTCCACGATGGCCACCTCGATGGTCCTCGATGCGATCGAGCAAGCCATCTAGAACCGTCAACAAGAAGGTGTACTGATCTCAAAGACGTTGTCCACCAGACGGATCGGGGATCGCAGTCAATACACCTCGATCAGGTTCAGCGAACGGCACGCAGAAGCGGGCATCCAGTCCTCGGTCCGAGCGGTCGGCAGCTCCTATGACTGTGAGAATGTTGGCGGCTGTCTGGTCGCCTGACTCGTGTTATGACTGACCCAGCGGTATGGGTGTCCTGGCTGTTGATCTGTCGTCCAACGGGCGGTCGTTCCACCTCGTGCTGACCGAGCGGGCAGTGACCTCATAGAAGCCTGACCACACCAGGTCCCATCGCAGTCCCGTCACCCGACCGGCCAGCCTCAACAACCCGCTGAAGGTCGCAATGACAAGCATGGCAACCACACCTCGCCGCGGTCGAGTCGTGATCGGTGTTGATACCCACAAGTTCGTTCATGTCGCCGCCGCGTTCGACGACTTCGGCGCGGTGCTTGACACCGGAACGTTCCAAGCCGACCGCGCCGGCTATGCCGAGCTGATCGAATGGGCTAGCCACCCGGGCCACATCCTGACCTTCGCCATCGAAGGCACCGGCTCCTACGGAGCCGGCCTGACCGCAGCCGTGCGTCGCAGCGACATCGGTGTCGTGGAGGTAATGCGCACCGACCGGCGCGACCGGCGGCTGCGCGGCAAGTCCGACTTCCTGGACGCCGAAAACGCCGCCCGTGCCGTGCTTGGTAGCCATGCCACCGCCACCCCGAAGACCGCCGATGACACCGTGGATATGATCCGACAGATCAAAATCGCCAAAAATATTGCGGTCAAAGCCCGTTCGGCAGCGATGATCTCGCTGAAGACGGTCATCGTTAACGCCCCAGACGAGCTGCGTGAACAACTGCAGCCCTTGTCCAAGATGGCCCTAATCCGCCGCTACGCCGGCCTGAGGCCAGCTGGCATCAGCACGGTCGAAGCCGCAACCAAGCACACCCTGCGCTCGATCGCCCGCCGCTGGCAGCATCTCAACGAGGAGATCACTGAACACGAGAAACTACTCGCCCAATTGGTCACCGAGATCGCGCCAGAGTTGACCGCAGCATTCGGCATCGGCGCCGACACCGCCGCCGAGATGCTCATCGTCGCCGGCGACAACCCCGACCGGATCCGTATTGAAGCCGCGTGGACCAAGCTGTGCGGCGTGTGCCCGATCCCAGCCTCCACCGGCAAAACCGTTCGCCACCTGCTCAACTGGGATGGCCACCG
The DNA here is from genome assembly GCF_007714205.1 of Mycobacterium helveticum. Classification (GTDB taxonomy): domain Bacteria; phylum Actinomycetota; class Actinomycetes; order Mycobacteriales; family Mycobacteriaceae; genus Mycobacterium; species Mycobacterium helveticum. The sequence continues at coordinate 2,208 of NZ_VMQU01000027.1, forward strand.
CCAGGCTAATGCGGCGATCTACCGCACCGTCATCGTGGGCATGCAACACCATCAACCCACCCAGGCGTACCTCGCAAGACGCACCGCCGAAGGCAAGTCCAAGGCCGAAATCATCCGGTGCTTAAAACGCTTCCTTGCCCGTGAGATATGGGCCTCGTGCATCCACTGCGCACCACTCCACAAGCCGAAAAACCAGCCGCTTGACGGATATAGGAGCATCAATGCACTAGCCGAGACGGTCAACGGCCTGTACAAGACCGAGCTGATCAAGCCCGGCAAGCCCTGGCGCTCCATCAAGGACGTCGAGCTGGCCACCGCACGGCGGATCGACTGGTTCAACCACCGTCGCCTCTACGAATACTGCGGCGATATCCCCACCAGTTGAACTCGAAGCCGCCTATTGCACTCCACGCCAGAGACCAGCCGCTGGCTGAAATCTCACATCAGAAAGTCTCCGGACTCACCGGGGCGATTCAGGTGGCGGACAGATCCCTGCCGCCGAACGCGGCGACTTCGTCTTGCCACTGGGCGGTCAGCCGGGTAATCGTGGCTGCCGACAACCCGGCCCCCGACCCAGGAACTGCTCCAGGGCTCCGGCCTGAAATCCCCGCTGGATCGCCCATGCAGGTACAGCAACGGCAACACCTCGGCCATCTGCGGCGACTTACGCGCTTACGCCGGCACGATCGTCGACGAGAACCGCTGCCGCTCAACGGTATCGGGATCAATACGTTTGTCATTGACCCGCGGGGCCTGCACCTTGACCGCCCCCCCGCGGTCAGCACGTCGCGGGGCTAGCGTTGCGCACCCTGTCGCTTCGCAGTACTGTAACGCCCGACACCCTGTACTGTCAGTATCCGAAACTAGAAGTTCGGGGAAAAGGTAACCTTCGTGGTCGACGGGGGCACAGGCTAGATATATAGGGGGTCGTGACCACTATGAGTGCACCGAGTGGGGTCTCGGTATCCGAGGACTCGGCGGATATGTTTCTCGGTGGGGGGAGGGCAGCAACTATTATCGTGGATGACGACATCATCTTCAGCCACTTTCTGGCGAACTTGTCGGGGTCGTTCCCGCCGGGGGAGGAGTTGTTCATTCGGTCGGTGCGCCGGTTTGCCGATGAGGTCACCGATCCTGGGTTGAAGAAGCGGGTGGCCGGGTTTATCGGTCAGGAATCGGTGCATGGCCAGCAGCATCGGGCGCTCAATGACAAGCTCGTTGACATGGGGTATCCGATTGGGTGGTGGGATTCCGAAAAGTTTGTTGATTGGGTGAAACGCATCGAGGAGGTGCTGCCGGCCCGGATTCCGCTGGCGGTGACAGCAGCCGCAGAACACTTCACCGTGGGTTCGCGACCTATGGATGACCCGGTGATCACGGCCAGAGTCATTCTCGTCGAAGACGTCCGGGATCAGACCTTTTCCAGCGTTGGGAGCTGGCGGCGTGTTTTCGCAGATGCCATTTCAATTCGGCAAAAGGCCGTGCTGAGAGGCCGTTCCAATGGTTTGAGTTCATCGTCCAAGTTGCGGTTTTTGATGCAGATGTCGACCCTGCCAACCATCGCAGCTTCTTCGTCCCTGGCGGCGCTAAGCATCTTCACGCTCAACGTGTTGTTGTGCAACGTCGGCACAACGGACATCTCTGGCGCGAGCGATGGGTTGAGCGCTACCACCCAGTATGGTCTGCTGGTCACGGTTTCGGCGGTCGCGCTGTACGTTGATCGGCTGCTGCAGCGCGACGCACGTGGTGCTGTTGTCGAGGGGCATCGGTGACGGCATCCAACGGTTTGTCGGTATACCTTCGTGAACAACTGCGGAAACCGCTAGGGCAGGTGGCCAGCTTCACTCAGATGTGTGTGCTAACCGGCAAGGCGCTTGCACGTCCGTTCCAATGGCGCGAATTCATCCTACAGGGTTGGTTTCTACTCGGTGTGTCGTTCCTGCCAACCGTTATGGTCGCAATTCCGCTCACCGTGCTAATCATCTTTACGCTGAATATCTTATTGGCCGAATTTGGGGCCGCCGACGTCTCCGGCGCTGGGGCTGCGCTCGGCGCCGTCACTCAACTGGGCCCCCTTGTGACGGTGCTCGTGGTCGCTGGCGCAGGTTCTACTGCGATTTGTGCGGATTTGGGCGCTAGGACTATTCGCGAGGAGATCGATGCGATGGAGGTGTTGGGCATCGACCCGATTCATCGACTGGTAGTTCCCAGGGTGGTTGCATCGACCATTGTAGCCCTGCTGCTCAATGGCGCGGTGATCAGTATCGGGCTGGTCGGCGGGTTCTTGTTCGGTGTGTATATCCAGAATGTTTCGGCCGGCGCATACGTTTCGACCCTAACCTTGATTACTGGATTGCCCGAGGTGCTGATCTCGATTGTGAAGGCCACCTTATTCGGGCTTATTGCCGGGCTGGTGGGTTGCTACCGCGGGTTGACAGCCGGCGGGGGAGCCAAAGGGGTGGGCACAGCAGTCAACGAAACGTTGGTTCTTGCGGTGGTCGCATTATTTGCGGTCAACGTGGTGCTGACTACCATTGGTGTGCGGTTCGGAACGGGGCGTTGAGATTGGCTTCCCCGACGGTCGTGCAATCACGTTTCCCACGCGCTTGGAAGCTAGGCGCCGGATGGGTCGGCGCTCCTGGCCGTGCGCTCGACGCCTCTGGTGATGTCGCGCTGTTCGTCGGCGAAGTGCTCCGTTATCTCGGGTTTACCCTAAAGAATTACCGAAAGGAAGTCTTGCGCCTGATCGCCGAGATCGGCATGGGCACTGGCGCAATGGCCGCCGTCGGCGGCACGGTGGCGATCATCGGCTTTGTGACGCTATCGGCCGGTTCGCTGATTGCGATTCAAGGGTTCGCCTCGCTAGGCAATATCGGCGTTGAGGCGTTCACCGGTTTCTTCGCCGCGCTAGCGAATGTGCGTGTGGTGGCGCCAATCGTAACTGGCACTGCTTTAGCCGCGACCGTCGGGGCCGGTGCTACAGCGCAATTGGGCGCCATGCGGATCAGCGAGGAGATTGATGCGCTTGAGGTGATGGGAATCAAATCAGTTTCGTATTTGGTATCTACCCGAGTTATTGGCGCCTTCATCGTCACTATCCCACTATATTCGGTCGCGGTCCTCCTCTCGTTCTTTTCCGCCCAGCTGGTGACAACTTTGTTCTATGCGCAATCAATCGGAACGTATGACCATTACTTCAACACTTTCCTGAGGGTTAACGACTTCTGGTACTCTCTTGCGGAGACGGTCGCCATTTCGGCAGTCGTGATGTTGAACCACTGCTACTACGGATACAACGCCAGCGGCGGTCCGGTTGGAGTCGGCGTGGCAGTCGGGAGATCGATGCGCGCATCGCTAATCGCCATCGTAATGGTCGTGCTAATGGCTTCGTTAGCGATTTACGGCGTCAACCCCAACTTCAATCTCACGGTGTAAATTATTATGGCAACCACAAGCAAGCGGCTACGGCGACTTATTTCGGTCCGAAAGTTAGCGGGGCTGGCTTTGTGGCTCATCACCGCGGTCGTGCTGATCGTCGTCTGGGTCCAGTTCCGGGGTGGCTTCACACCCAAGATAACCTTAACAGCATTGGCTAGCCGGTCGGGTTTGGTCTTGGATCGGGGGGCGAAAGTCACTTACAACGGGGTGGAGATCGGCCGGGTGGGCAGCATCAGCGAGGTGGAGCGTGACGGAAAGCCGGCGGCCAAGCTGCTGCTGGAAATTGCGCCAAAATACGCCGGGCTGATCGCGCTAAACGTAAATGCCGAAATTACAGCCACCACGGTGTTTGGCAACAAGTACGTGTCGTTGAGTTCGCCCAAACAACCTGTGGCCCGGAAGGTTACACCGGCTGACATAATTGTGGTGAGGTCGGAAACAACGGAGTTTAACACGTTGTTCGAGACGGTCATGCAGATTTCAGAGAAGGTGGATCCGGTCAAGGTGAACTTAACGCTTTCGGCGGTGGCTGCAGCGTTAAATGGGCAAGGCGATAAATTCGGGGCTTCGATCATCAATGGAAACACCATACTCGATGACATCAACCCGCAGATGCCTCAAATCCGCCATGATATTCAACGGTTGGCGGATTTAGCCGATATCTACGGGGATGCCTCGCCGGATCTTTGGAGCGCCCTCGATAACGCAGTCACCACGGCGCGTACCTTCAACCAGCAAAAGAAGGATCTGGACGCCGCACTCTTGGCCGCGGTGGGGGTTGGAAACACCGGTGCCGACATCATTGACCAGAGCAGATCGGACCTGCAGCATGCGGTCAGCGACCTGGTGCCGGTGACTCAACTGCTTGACACCTACAGTCCGGAGCTTTACTGCCTTTTTCACCATGGCGCTAATGTGCTACCGAAAGTGACGGATGGGGAGAGCGGCAACGGTTACTCGGTAAGGTTAACAGGCACGATCTTGGGAGGAACAAATGCGTACGTCTATCCTGACAACTTGCCGCGAGTGAATGCTCACGGCGGACCGGGCGGGAAACCGGGATGCTGGAAGACCATTACCCGCGATCTGTGGCCTGCTCCGTACTTGGTAACGGATAGCGGTTCCAGCATCGCGCCATACACCCACTTTGGAATCCCGCAACCGCAGGCCAATGAATACGTGTGGGGCCGCCAGTGGGGGGAGAACACGATCAACCCATGAAAAAAATCACCGCTACGGCAGTGAAGTTTAGTACTGCCGTATTAACTTTAATTGCCGTGACGGTCATCATTGTCGTGGTGTTCGCCCAGTTGCGCTTTAACAAGACCTCCAGCTACACGGCCGAATTCAGTACTGCGAGCGGCTTGCGCGCCGGCCAGTTTGTCCGTGCCTCCGGGGTGGAGATCGGCAAAGTAAGCAGCGTACGGATCACGGAGGGCGGTCATCGGGTGCGTGTGGACTTCGAAGTAGACCGTTCGGTGCCGCTTTATCAGTCGACGACCGCGTCCATTCGCTATGCCGACCTACTTGGGCAGCGCTACGTAGAACTTAAGCGCGGCGACGGTGAAGGGATGGATCGGGTGTTGCCGCCGGGTGGGTTTATCCCGCTGTCACGTACGGAGCCAGCCCTGGATTTAGATGCACTGATCGGTGGTTTCAAGCCGGTGTTTCGCGCGCTCGATCCCGACAAAGTCAATACGATTGCGACCGCGATCGTCACTGTGTTTCAGGGCCAAGGTGGCACGATCAACGATATCTTGGACCAGACGGCGCAACTAACCGCGCAGATCGCTGGACGTGACCAGGCAATCGGTGAAGTCATCTCAAACCTTAACGTCGTGCTAGAGACCACGGTCAAGCATCGCAAGGAATTCGACCAAACGATCGACAACGTCGATAAGTTGATCACCGGGTTGAGCAATCAAGCCGATCCGCTCGCGGCCAATGTCGCGCACATCGGTAATGTGGCCGGCACGCTGGCGGATCTGTTGTCAGACAATCGGCCACTGCTGCAGAAGGCCGTTGGCTATGTGCAGAATACCCTCCAACCGCTAATTGACCGGCTCGACTACGTCGACGGGGTGTTACGGGACGCCCCACAATCTGCGAAGCGTGTCGCGGGTATCGGGGGGCTTTATGGCGACTTCTTCAATTTCTACGCGTGCGACGTCACGCTGAAGGTTGATGGCCTGCAGCCTGGCGGGCCCGTCCGTACCGTGAAGCTTTGGAGTCAGCCGACGGGGAGGTGCACTCCGAAGTGAGAACCCTTCAAGCAATCAATCCGTATCGGATGGGGGCGATGGGAATCATCGTTGCAGCGGTGGTGACCGGAGTAGGGCAAAGCTTCACCAGCATTCCGATGTTGTTTGCCCAGGCAACCTATTACGGAGAGTTCAAAGACACAGGCGGGCTGAACAAGGGCGATAAAGTTCGCATCGCTGGGGTAAATGTCGGCGAAGTGCAGGGATTTACGATCAATGGCAACCATGTAGTCATGAAGTTTTCCATCGGCTCCAATACAATCGGATCTAAAAGCCGTCTTGCGATCCGTACCGATACCATCCTGGGGAAGAAAGTGCTCGAGATCGATCCCCAAGGCTCCCGCGTGCTCCAACCAAATGCGACACTCCCGCTTGGGCAAACCACCAGCCCGTACCAGATCTACGACGCGTTCTTCGACGTCACGAAGGCGGCTACCGGCTGGGACATCAATACAGTCAAACGCTCCCTGAATGTGCTGTCGCAGACAGTTGAGCAGACTTACCCGCATCTGAGTGCAGCACTGGATGGTGTGGCCAAGTTCTCTGACACGCTAGGGAAACGCGACGAGCAAATCCAACGGCTGCTTGCTGACGCTAGGAAGGTGGCAAGCATACTCGGTGATCGCAGCAAGCAAATCGATCGGATTTTGGTTAACACGCAGATCGTTCTGGCGGCGTTCAACGAGCGCAAGAGTGCCATCGACGGCTTGCTGGGCAATATCGCCGCCGTTTCCGCCCAGTTGAAGGGTTTGATCGATGACAACCCGAATCTGCATAACGTTGTCGAGCAATTGAGGACGATTAGCGATCTGCTACTCAAACACAAAAAAGATCTCGTCGAGTGGGCGCCTAACGTAAGCTATTATGCGTCGGCTTTGGCGGAGTCGGTAGCGTCGGGTCCCTACTTTAAGGTGGCTCTGCTGAATCTTGCACCTTTTTGGATGACTCAGCCTTGGGTCGACGCGGCGTTCAAGAAACGTGGGATCGACCCTGAACAATTCTGGCGCAGCGCTGGTTTGCCCGCCTACCAGTTCCCCGATCCTAACGGCACCCGGTTTCCCAATGGCGCGCCACCGCCAGCTCCGCCGGTAAGGGAGGGCACCCCGGACCATCCAGGACCGGCGGTTCCGCCAGGCGCGTCGTGCGCTTACACCCCCGCAGAGGACGGTTTGCCGCGGCCATGGAACCCGCTTCCCTGCATGGGTTTGGGCGCCGGCCCTTTCGGTGGCCCGTCGACGATCGCGCCGTTTGACGTCCAAACGTCACCTCCCGACCCTAATGGGCTGCCACCAACACCCGGTATCCCGATTGCCGGACGACCTGACGAGCCCCCGCCGAATGTGCCAGGCACTCCGGTGCGGCTTCCCGTAAAAGCTCCACCAGGCGCGCGTACCGAGAACCTGGCGCCGGCCGGCCCGACATCACCGCCGTCGACCTTCGCGCCAGGACTCCCCCCGGGACCACCATTCCCGCCGGGCCCGGGCCCGCAGCTGCCGGGCCCATTCATCACCCCGGGCGGAACAGGAGGCAGCGGCGCTGCGACGGGAGGCAGCCAGAATTGAGTACTGTTTTCGATATACGCAAAATTCAACTCCCGAAGTTTTCGCGAACTGCAATCATCGTTGGGTCCTTGGTGATACTGCTGGCGTCTATTACGACGCTGGCTGCTCGGGATTTCTACGAAAAAATGACCAATAACACGGTGGTTGCGTATTTCCCGGAGGCAAACGCGCTTTATGTCGGGGACAAGGTCCAGATAATGGGTGTGCGAGTGGGCGCGATCGACAAGGTCGAGCCGTCGGGTGACAAGATGAAGGTGACTTTCCACTACGAGAAAAAATACAAAGTGCCCGCTGACGCCTCTGCGGTGATCCTCAATCCCGCGCTGGTCGCCTCGCGCGTCATTCAGCTGGAACCGCCCTATGAAGGCGGCCCATCGCTAGGAAATCATGCGGTGATCCCCATCGAACGAACACAGGTGCCGGTGGAATGGGATCAGTTGCGCAATGGTATCACGGACATTATCTCGAAGCTGGGACCTACGCCCGAGCAGCCCAAGGGGCCTTTCGGCGAAGTCATCGAATCTTTCGCGGACGGCTTGGCCGGCAAAGGCAAAGAGATCAACAGTACTTTGACCGGGCTTTCGCAAGCGTTGACCGCGCTAAATGACGGGCGTGCCGATTTCTTTGCCGTGCTGCGCAGCATGGCCTTATTCGTCAACGCGCTATATAAAGATGATCGGAATTTCGTCGCTTTAAATAAGGACCTCGCCGTATTTACCAGTTCACTTACCAGCTCAGATCCCGGGCTTGCGAAGGCACTGCAACAGGTAGACGATATGCTTCCCGCATTGCGAAAGCTTCTAGCGGACAATCGTGATGGGCTAACCCACGACATCAACACCCTCGCCGATGTGACCACCGCGCTGGTTCAACCCGAGCCGCTGAATGCGCTTGAAACGGCGCTGCATGTCTTCCCCCATTTTGCCGCCAACGCCCTCGCAATCTATGAGCCGGCGCACGGCGCGCTGACAGGTGCAATAGCCCTGCCAAACTTTGCCAACCCATTGCAGTTCATCTGCAGCGCGATGCAGGCCGGCAGCCGTATGGGATACCAAGAGTCTGCCGAACTGTGCGCACAATACTTGACGCCGGTTTTGGATGCGATCAAGTTCAATGGACCCCCGGCTGGCATCAACCTGTACCAAACTCCTGCTGTACTGCCCAAACATATCGCATATTCCGAGCCTCGGTTACAGCCTCCGCCGGGGTTCAAGGACACCACGGTCCCCGGGATTTGGGCGCCGGACTCGCCGTTGTCACATGGTAACCACGAGCCCGGCTGGGTCGTAGCGCCCGGTGAGCAAGGCCTCACAGTGGGACCGGCTACCGAAAGCTTGCTGACACCGGACTCGCTCGCTGAGCTGATGGGAGGCCCGGACACGACACCGCCGCCATCAAGGTTTCAGACGCCGCCGGGGCCGCCCAACGCCTATTCCAATATGGGTCCACCGCCGCCGGGCCCGCCACCCGCCGCTGACGCAGCATCAGTCGCGACAGGATCCGGCCAGTGAGCATGCGGGCGGGAATGTCACGGTTCGTGGCGCTATTTGCGGCCGCTACAGTACTTACCTCGTGTGCTAGCTGGCGAGGTATCGCTAATGTGCCACTGCCTGGTGGCCCGGGAAGCGAATCCGGCTCTTATACGATTTATGTGCAGATGCCGGAAACGCTGGCTTTGAATGCCAATAGTCGGGTACGCGTCGCCGACGTTTTTGTCGGCAGGGTACGCGCAATCGGCCTGAAAAACTGGATCGCGACGTTGACCTTGGATCTAGAAAAGGGCGTCAAGCTACCGAAGAACGCCACCGCGAAGATCGGGCAGACCAGCCTGCTCGGCTCACAGCATGTGGAGCTGGCGTCGCCAGCCAACCCATCACCGCAACTATTGAAGAACGGCGACATCATCCCGCTGCAGAATGCGTCCGCCTATCCCACCACCGAGCGGGTCCTGGCCAGTTTTGCCGCGGTGCTGCGCGGTGGCGGCATCCCTAACGTCGAAGTGATCGCAAGTGAAGTCCGTAACATGCTGACTGGGCGGGCCGATCAGATACATGATTTCCTCAAGAAGCTCGACACCTTCACCGCCCGACTAAACGAGCAACGTGATGACATCACTCGCGCTATCGACTCCACAGACCGGCTGTTGACTTATGTAGCCAAGCAATCAGACACCCTGGACCACGTTCTCACCGAGTTTCCCCCATTGGCAAAGCATTTCGCTGAACAACGACAGCCGTTCCTCGATGCGACCAATGCGTTGGGCCGGTTTAGCGACGTCCTCAATCAGACCTTGACGGCGGCGCGTCCCGACTTGGATAAAGACGTGCGCCAACTGCAGCGTCCCCTGAAACAACTCAGCCGGGCTTCGATGGATCTGGTCGAGACGCTAAAGATTGCCTTGACCCTCCCGTTCAGCGCCGACGCCATCCCGAAGGTGGTACACGGCGACTCAATGAATGTTTCGATAACCTTGGACCTCACCTTGAGTGCAATCGATAATGCGCTCCTCACCGGAACCGGGTTCTCCGGCGCACTGCGAGCGCTTGAGCAATCGTGGGGCCGCGATCCGAACACCATGCTTCCCGATGTCAGGTTCGCACCCAACCCCGCCGACGAACCCCCCGAGCGTGACGAGGAGTAGGCAGCATGTTGACTCGACGCCTTCGCCTTCAGCTAACCGTGTTCACTATCGTCACGATGCTCGCCATGAGCGTTCTTGGGTGGCATTATCTGAGGTTGCCGAGCGTCGTTGGGATGGGCCAGTACAGTTTGGAGGTGGATTTACCCACGTCGGGAGGGCTTTATCCCACTGCAAACGTCACCTACCGCGGAATCACCGTGGGAAAGGTAACTCGGGTAGAGCCGACCGAACAAGGAGTTCGGGCCACATTGCGTATCAGCGACCAGTACAAAATCCCAATTGACTCCTCGGCGAACGTGCATTCGGTGTCGGCGGTCGGCGAACAATACATAGACCTAGTATCCGCGCAGAATCCGGCCAAGTATTTCTCGCCCGGTCAGACCATCACTAACAGCACGGTGCCTAAACGAATTGGCCCGACCCTGGATACCGTTAACCATACATTGGACGTCCTGCCCAAAGACAAGATCGCCGGACTACTCGATGAGACAGCTCAAGCGGTCGGCGGCCTGGGCCCAGCCCTGCAGCGGCTAGTCGACTCGACCCAATCGATCGTTGGGGATTTCAAAACAAACCTTAGCGACGTCAACGATATCGTCCAAAACGCAGCACCGATCATCGACAGCCAGGCCAACTCGCGTGATCCCATCGAGCGGTGGGCGCACAACTTAAATACTCTCGACGCGCAGGCCGCGGAAAAGGACAAACAGCTCAAGAGCATCCTGGGCCAGGTTGCGCCGACCGCCGATCAGATTAAAGCCGTGCTCGGCGACGTTCGCGAAACTTTGCCGCAGACCCTAGCAAATGTTGCGATTGTGGCCGATCTGCTCAAGCGGTACAACAAGAATGTAGAGCAATTGCTGGTCATACTTCCGCAAATTCCCGCATTCGGTGAGACAGTGACCGCTGCTTACCCACATACGTTTTCTCTTTCGTTCCAAACGCCAATAAATATGACCCCTGCTTGCCTGACGGGGTTCTTGCCGGCATCGCAATGGCGATCCTTTGTGGACGAGACTCCCGGGCTTTTGACCACGCGATACTGCAAGATTCCGATGGAGGCACAAAACGCGGTCCGCGGCGCGCGTAATTATCCCTGTGTCGATGTTCCCGGCAAGCGCGCGGCCACGCCGCGCGAATGCCGCAGCAAAGAGCCGTATGTCCCGCTGGGGACCAATCCTTGGTACGGGGATCCGAACCAGATTCTAAGCTGCCCCGCACCTGCGGCGCGCTGTGATCAGCCGGTGAAACCCGGCTTGGTCATACCGGCTCCGTCGGTCGATACCGGCATCAATCCGCTTCCTTCCGACCGGGTGACGGGGACGCCTCCTCCACGAAGCGATCCACTGCAACGGCCAGGTTCTGGGAGCGTCCAGTGCAACGGTCAGCAGCCGAACCCGTGCATTTACATTCCTAGCGGTGCTGCAGCTATCTATAGTCCGCAAAGCGGCGAGTTCCTAGGGCCCGATGGCGTCAAATACACCATCGAAGATTCGGCCAAAATAGGAGACGACGGTTGGAAGGAGATGTTAGGACCTCAACCTCGGTGAAGCGGCCGCCCATCGGTGGTGACATCGAACTGGAAGTCGACCGCCCACACCCGGTTGGCCGCATCGGCGACCGTGGTCGGCGCGGTGGAACTGCCGCGGCGGTTGCGTCGTCACCGCTGCGGTACGCGCAGTCCTTCTTCACGCCAAAGCGGCTCTTCGTAATTCAGAGTGCGTTGACGAGTGAGTGCAGGGCTCCGCTGTGCAGCAGTGAGCGTCATCGGTAGTGGGTTAGGTTTCTGAATCCCAGCGCGTTGCGGCGCAGTGCTTCCAGTCGGCCGTTGATCGCTTCGGTGGGGCCGTTGAGGCGTGGTGGTCGAAGAAGGCCAGGATGTCGTTGCGGCGGCGCCATAGAGTGCGGCCGAGTTGGGCCAGTTCCTCGAGCTCGTCGGGGACGCCATGGCGCAGGGTGTTGATGATCGTGGTCATCATGGTTTTGCCGCGGCGGCGGTCGGGGTGGGCGTAGGCGGCGATCAGGCGTTGGTAGAAGCTCCAGCACAGTTGGACCGCGAGGTGGGCCTCATCGGTGAAAACGGCTTCCAGTCGGGCTTTTTGGTGCGCATTGAGCAGCGGATAGCGGGTGCGCAACGTGCCCCGCACAAGGTAAGCGGGTCACCCGTGCGGCCGCGGTGCCCGCATGTCTGTTGTTGGATGCGCTGGCGGCACAGGTCGAGCTTGGCGCCGGCCAGCGCGACGACATGGAAGGGGTCCATGACCGCGGTGGCCTCAGGCAGCTGATCTGTCGCCGCGGTCTTGTAGCCGCCGAACCCGTCCATCGCCACGACCTGCACCTGTTCGCGAAACGCTTAGCTCTGCTCAGACAGCCAGCTGCTCAAGGCGGCTGCCGAACGTCCGGGGACCAGGTCGAGCAGCCGCGCACGGCCGGTGCCATCGAGCACGGGAGTCAGGTCGATGATGACGGTGACGTAGCCCTCTGAGTCGGGTCGACGCACATGTGACCAGCGATGCTCATCAACCCCGATGACCCGCACGCCGTCGAGTCGGCCGGTGTCGTTGGCCACGATCAGCTGGGTGGCGTCCATGGCGATGGTGTTGACAGTGTCCCAGGACAGGCCGAGCTCGCGGGCGACCGCGGCGACGGTGGCGTGGTCGATCATCAGCCGGTGACAGATGTAGCGGGCGCATCTGCGGGTGGTCGACCATCCTGGCCGCGCTAGCGCAGAGGTGTTGTGGGCGAACACTTCCCGCTCACAGGCGGTGTCGACACAGCGGTAGCGCGGCACCCGCAGGCGAAGTGGATGCCCGACCACCGGCACATCAGTCACGTTGCGGATCACAGTGTCACGGTTGACGTCTCGACGGCAGCCCGGACAATGCCGCTGGCCATCATCGAGCAAGTTGCAAAACACCACCGTGGCCTCGCCGTCGACAGCAGCATCGGTGATCGTCACCCCAAGTTCGACCGTGCGCACGATCGTGTCGGCAACAACAGCAGCAGAACAAGACGTAGGCTCGGACACAGGACTCCCCAGAAGGCAGACGACAAAGGTGTAGGAACCTGCATCCTCTGCCCGCCGCCCGTATTAGCTCACCGACACGACCCAATCAACAAGTCGCCGCAGCGTTTACCTGCACTCCATTTCCGGAAGAGCCGGCAAACGGTTCGCTGACCCCCAGCCGGCACCGACGATCAGAACGGTCGATTGATCGGTCACTTGGAAACCGGTTCGTATGTCATGTCCCCAGCCCAGGAGGGCAGTTTGCCGAACACCTGGACGGGGAAATGGTCGACAAGGGTACCTAGCCCCTGGGAAAAGAAATGGAAAGGTTGAGCGCGGTTGATAGTCGCAGACATGTGCGTCCGAAGGATGTGATAAGCGGGAATTCGGCGGGTGAACTCGCTTCGATCGCCGATATTCGAGTAGCGTGTGACCGCGTTGTATAGCTTCTCCTCCGAGAGGCCCCACGCAGTGAGGTTAGCCATCATCCTGGTGAGCAGCGGTATATACATTAGGGAGCCGAGGAGAATTCTCGGATCAATAATGGACCCCACCGTCTCGATCACGTGCACCCGCACCGGGCTGGCGCCGAGGTCATTGAGAACTTGGAAACCCACTGCAAGATGGCGAGATTCGTCACTATTGACCTTACTGAAGACCTCGCCGCACAACGGGTCTGCCACCTCGTCTAGAAGGAACTTCAGCAACGCGCCGTCGAGGGCGCATTCCAACGCCGGGATCGCAGAGCTCATCACCGTCAACGGGAGCGCATCGCTATAGTGGTCGATCCACTCGATCCCCAGCCGAATATTCTTATTCGGCACAGGTGTCTCTCCTGGCTCGAGCATTCCCCAGCGATGCATGAGGGCAAGTTCGGCATTAGCGTGCCGCTGCTCCTCGGCGTGGAAGTAGTGGTAGATCTCTCTTAACGCCTCGAACGGCGCCTTAGGCGCCATCGCCTCGAAAGCACGCGCTCCGACATGCTCGATCCACACCACATCTGACATGAATTGTTTGAGGTGGGGCCGTTGCTCGTCGGTAATCAACTCCGCGCCTGGGGCTTCCCAATCGATGTCGGCAAGCGCCCACTGTCGGTCTTTAATCGTTTGCAGCATATCGCTGTATTCGAACGCCATTTCCCTACTCCGATCTGGTTCTTCAAATCGCCCGGTGGCTATTTACCGCGCGACCCACTCGATGACACCAAGCCCACCGGTATAGCTCCTGGGCGCCATTCTCTCGGCCTGCCATCACAGGTAATGTCCGAACCTTGACCACCAGCTTGGACGACAAGTCCAACGGTCTCCTTAGCCCGTCCCGGATCGATATCGGCGCAGACACCCGCGCACCCCGACGAGCAAGCTCAACGCCAAAGCCGCGGCCAATGCCGCTGCCAGCTCTCGTGACTACAGCGACAGCACCATGAGTGAGCACATCTGAGCCGCCGAATGGCACCAGCCTCATCGGCGACCGCACGCGCGGGAGCCAGCAGGATCCGCAACCACAAACTGGTGGCACTGGCCCTAAGTGTGGGCGCATGACACCAGTTTTGTGCCGCTCCGGGCGCCTTGTCAAGACGCCGCCTGGACTCAGCAAATGCGTGGGTAGACCCGCTCGTCGCGTCAGCTAAGAATGCGCGCGTGCGGCGCACCTGATCAGCCAAGGATAACGCGCTGGATAGGCCCAGCTGGTGGTACTGAAGGTGAGTCAACGCAAGGTGGTGCTGAGGCGATCGTAACCGCTACGTGGGGACGGACAGGGCCGGCAATGGCCGGAATCTCGACCAGTTGTGCGCCATCACCGGCTGGCGTCGCAATCACGTGCGTAACGCACTCAAGGACACGCTGCGCCCGAAGGTCGTCACGAAAAGACGGCCGCAGCCGCCAAAGAATGGGCCGAAGTCCTTGCGGTGCTGACCTTTGCTGGGAATTGTAGGGCATGCTGGCGGCAGACGACTGCCGCCTTATGCTGGGCGGGTTAGACGGGTATGGGGGGCTGGGGCCTCCGCTCACATGTGAACGTGGGTTGCCGTCAGAAAGTTGGTCCTGGTCGGTAGAGCCACAGTTGTGGGAGGCCCAAGTGGTAGTTCAGCGGACGAGCCATTCTGACCTGGCGCTCGCCCTCAGGAGATGAAAATTATGCAGTGGTCGCCTGTCGACGCCGTCTAACAACTCTGGTCCTACGAGGCCGTGCATCGAGCCGGGCGTCGGATGCCGCTGTTGGGCCCTTCACTGTTGCCGCTAGTTGAGCACGAGGATCAGAATCGTTGTCCCCATGCGTTATCCGCGGGCGGCCGCACCTTGAGATGAACAGGTGTGAGTGTGCAGTGAGGAGATGATGGCGCGCGGATTCCCCGTTTCGCCGCGGCCCGCTGAACACCCTGTCCGACGTCGAACACGTCACCGCCGACTATGTCGCCTGGTACAACCAGCAGCGGCTCATGCACCGCCTCGGACGAGTCCCACGCGCCGAAGCCGAAGCCCAGTACTATTCCCAACACGTGACCGACCAACCGGCCGGCTCACAGAACCCCGAGGGTGCATAGGATGGTTCACTTCGGCCGCACTGCTTGAACACAGCGGCTGGAGCGTGCCTCGAGGACGCGACGAGCGGGATAGTGTACAAATTACTGATCGCTGATGCCCCCAACCTCGGCTCCGGCGACATCGGTGCCCGCGCCCCTGCCAAGCGAGCTAGGAGCGGGCGATATCGTAATGAAAATGACTTTCAATAGGCTCGTGGTGGCGTGGCTGCGCGACGGCCCGAACCTGTTGCGGCGGGTACAAGCCCTTAAATGGACAGGCTTTTGAAAAGTTGGCGATACCAGCGGTACCGTATCAGTAGCTTTTCTGATGTGAACTTTCGGTAGGAGGCTGGCGATGGCCCAGAAGATCGCTCGGACGAGGTTGGTGCGGCGTTGGCGCCGCAACATGGACGTGCTGGACGACGCCGAGTATGCCGACGTGCTGCGCGTCCTGTCTGAGGGCTCAGTGCGACGCAATTTCAACCCATACATCGACATCGACTGGACCGCACCTGAGTACGCGGTAGTCGACAACGACCCCCGCTGGAAGTTGCCGGCGACTGACCCGCTGGGCCGGCACCCGTGGTATCAGGCGCAGTCGGAGGAACGCCAAATCAGGATCGGCATGTGGCGTCAGGCCAATGTGGCCAAGGTGGGGCTGCACTTCGAGTCGGTCCTCATCCGCGGCCTGATGGGGTACGCGTTCTGGGTGCCGAACGGGTCCCCGGAGTACCGGTACTGCCTGCACGAGGCGGTCGAAGAGTGCAACCACACCATGATGTTTCAGGAGATGGTGAACCACATCGGCGCCGACGTGCCTGGGATGCGGCGGCAGCTGAAGTGGCTTTCGCCGCTGATCCCGCTGGTCGCTAGCCCTCTGCCGATCCCGTTCTGGTTCGGCATCCTCGCCGGTGAGGAACCCATCGACCACACTCAGAAGAACGTGTTACGTGAGGGCAAGGAACTGCACCCGATCATGGAGCGGGTGATGTCCATCCACGTGGCCGAAGAGGCTCGGCACATCTCGTTTGCTCACGAGTATCTGCGTAAGCGTGTGCCGCACTTACCGCGGCGTAAGCGGTTTTGGCTGTCGTTATACGTGCCGGTGATTATGCGGGTGGCATGCTCGGCGATCGTGGTCCCGCCGAAGGCCTTCTGGCAGGAATTCGACATCCCGCGCGAGGTCCGCAAGCAGGTGTTCTTCGGGTCCCTGGAGTCGCGCAAGGCGCTGCGTGACATGTTCGGTGACGTGCGGATGCTGTGCTACGACACCGGGCTGATGAACCCGATCGCGCGAATGGTGTGGCGGATCTGCAAGATCAACGGCAAGCCGTCGCGTTATCGCTGCGAGCCGCAGCGCCAGCACCTGGTCGCGGTCGCCTAGCGTTGTGAGTCACTAATTTGGAGCAGTAGTTAGCTGATGCTGCCAGGATTTGGTCGGCGGTTCTGATCCAGACGTAGGGTCGAGGATTGTCGTTCCAGATGAATCGTCCTGCAAATCCCGGAGGCTCCTGACCTTGGTAACGAGGATGCAGGTATGCCAACGTTGTGGCTCCACCAGCAAATCATTTCGCCAGTCGTCAGGGTTGGCTCTTACTACCTGGGCAGGCCGAGGCGTTCGGCGAGTCGACGCCCCGCACCGTAGCGCCCGGTGCGATAGAACGACGCCATGATGTCCTCGTAGCGAGGGCCGAGGATTCGGGGAATGGCATCGAAAACTCTTGCGTCAGGACCGATCAGCACCCGCGGCTTATTCTTCTTGACCCCACGCAGTATCGCCCTCGAGGCTGATTCGGGGCTGGTGAACGCGATCCTATGGAAAAGGCGGCTAAGCGTTTCGGGGTCCGAGCCGTCGGGCAGCCCTCGGGCGTGACCGGCGATGTTGGTCTTCACCCCGCCCGGGTGAACGCAGGTCACACCTACCGGATGCCTGGCGGCCCGGAGTTCTTGGCGTAGGGCCTCGGTGAAGCCGCGGACGGCGAATTTGGCGGCATTGTAGGCGCTTTGTGACGGAATCCCGACGAACCCGAAAACCGATGACACATTGACGATGTGGCCATCGCCGGACGCGATCAGGTGCGGCATGAATGCCTTGGTGCCATGGGCCACCCCCCAAAAGTTGATGCCCATCAGCCACTCGAAGTCGTCCCAATCCATGTCGGCCACGTCGGCCGAGAGTGCCACACCCGCGTTGTTGAAAACAAGGTTCACTCTGCCGAATTCACTGACGACATTCTTTGCGTGTTCGTAAACTGCCGGCCGTTGGGCTACATCGAGCTCGAACGGCACCGCCTTAGCTCCGACCTTCTCGCATCGACCAGCGGTATCGGCCAGCGCGCTCGTATCGATGTCCGACAGCGCCAGCTGCGCCCCCTGTTCAGCCAAGCTCAACGCCAGGTTACGGCCGATACCTGAGCCAGCGCCGGTGATTACTGCCACTTTATTGGTGAAGTCCTTCATAAACTGATCGCCTCCGAATGTATTTGGACTGGCCGACGGCCGGTTCCGCAGATCGTTGACACCGCCCCCATCCTCTTCTGTAACAACCAGAGTCCACTGCACTACACGGCATGGCGCTGGGTGCCAATCCCGTCCGGGATGTTCACCGTCGCCACAGGCGCCCGTAGAGCAGCTAGAACCGCTAGGTATCCCGGAACATGAAACGCGAGCCTCCCTGTTACGCGCCGTACGAGTGGTTGCTGAGAGCCTCGATGCCGGTATCCAGCTTGAACGCTCCCTGCTTCCGAGTAAGCAATTTTCCGAACAAACAGTATACGTAACGACTAGTACTATGTACTGCGGTTTGGGCCGATTGTCAAAACAGTTTAAAGGCAGGAGTCGTGGAGGTGACAGCGTACGCGGCGGTGTGATGCGGCTCTCAAACGCAGCGCTTCTACACGTCATTGCGGAGTCTTGCGCGCCCTGTCGATCCGCAGTAACGTCTCACTAAACACCTAGTACTGTCGGTATCGGAAACCGGGTGTTCGAGGAAGGGGTATCTTGTTATGACGAGCGACCACATAGTGCAAGAGGCAGCGACCACTGCAAATGCGGTGAGTGAGGGGTCTCGGTATCCGACGACCCGGCGGATACGTTTCCCGTTTGCCCAGGGCAGCAAGTATTTCGTTAACGACGACATCATCTTCAGCCACTTTCTGGCGAACTTGTCGGGGTCGTTCCCGCCGGGGGAGGAGTTGTTCATTCGGTCGGTGCGCCGGTTTGCCGATGAGATCGCCGACCCTGGGTTGAAGAAGCGGGTGGCCGGGTTTATCGGTCAGGAATCGGTGCATGGCCAGCAGCATCGGGCGCTCAATGACAAGCTCGTTGACATGGGGTATCCGATTGGGTGGTGGGATTCCGAAAAGTTTGTTGATTGGGTGAAACGCATCGAGGAGGTGCTGCCGGCCCGGATTCCGCTGGCGGTGACAGCAGCCGCAGAACACTTCACCGCCGTACTTGCTGAGCGGCTGCTCGGCGATGAGGAGATCCAGGCGATCCCGGGTGATGCGGAGGTGTGGAACCTGCTGAACTGGCATGCGCTGGAGGAACTTGAGCACAAGTCGGTTGCCTTTGATGTATTCCGCTCGGTGCGGGGTACCGAGCGGGTGCGTCGACGTGTGATGGCGGTAATGATCCCCCTTCTGCTCCTCCTCATAACCGCCGTACTGGCTTGTTCGGTGGCGCGGGATCCCGAAGCGCGCCGTCAGCCAGTGCGACTGGTGCGTGAGACCTATCGGCTCTACCGCGGCCCCATTCTTCGTGGCGTGATCCCAGAGCTCAGGCAATACCTGCGACCGGGATTTCATCCCGACGACATCGACACCAACGCGTTGCTGGAGCAATGGCAGGAGGAACTCTTCGGCACCGAGGGGGCCCTGGTCGGCTACCTGAAGTGACCGACCACCACACTCAAAACAAAGGAGAGTGTCATGGTAGCTAGTCACGCAGCAGTTGCGAACACAGGAATGGCACCGGAAAGACCAGCAAAAAAGGCGTATCCGAAAACTCGCCGGATTCGGTTCTCATTCGGTGATCCGCAGCCGATGCAGCGTCACTTCGTTGAGGGCGACATCGTGCTTAGCCACCTTGTGGCGTTGCTGTCGGGCATATTTCCGCCCGGCGAGGAATTATTTATCAGGTCGGTCCGGCGCTTCGCCGATCGGGTGACCGATCCGGAGTTAAAGAAGCGGGTGGCCGGATTCATTGGTCAGGAGTCGGTGCATGGGCAGGAACACCGCCGGCTCAACGAGCAATTGGTGGACAGGGGCTATCCCCTGGTCAGTTTTTTCATGTTCGATGCCAATAGTCGGCGGCAGCGGCTGTTGGTGCGGATCGAAAACCTGCTGCCCGCGCGGGTACCCCTGGCGGTCACTGCAGCGGCTGAACACTTCACTGCCACGCTGGCTGAGCGAATGCTAGGCGAGGAGTTACAGAAGATCCCTGGTGATCCCGAGGTGCGAAACCTGCTCAACTGGCACGCGGTGGAAGAGCTGGAGCACAAATCGGTTGCCTTCGACGTTTACCGGTCGGTCCGCGGGCCGGAGTGGCTTCGCATCGGTGTGATGGGGGTTTTATACGTTCTGGCCATCCCGGTGATAACGATCGGCGTGTTGCTGTCCATCGCGACGGACCCTAAAGGGTGGCATCCGATCAAAGTGACGCGTCAAGCGCGTGCTGTGTTTCGAGGCCCGCTGCTCAAGGGTTTGATGGCCGACCTGCGCATCTACATGAAACCCGGCTTTCATCCCGACGATGTCGACACCCGTGCGCTGCTGAACAAGTGGCAGCAGGAACTGTTCGGGACCCATGGCACCCTTGTGGGTTACCAAAAGTAGCAGCAAGTCCGGCGAGCCCGAATTGAGTACAAAAGTCGAGATTGAACAGTTACCTGCTGCCGAGCGTGTCACTCCTGACCATGACGTCGTCATTGTGGGCGCTGGGTTCGGCGGTATCGGCGCCGGTATCGCCTTGCAACGGAGAGGTATTCACGACTTTGTCATCGTCGACAAGTGGGATCGGGTGGGCGGCACCTGGCATGCGAACACATATCCGGGTGTGGCGGTGGATATTCCGTCGTTTGTCTACAGCTTTTCCTACGAGCAGCGCGGTGATTGGTCGCGGATCTTCGCTCCGGGTGACGAGCTTCGGGATTACGCCGATGACGTCGTGGACCAATACGGCCTGCGTGAGAAGCTTCGGTTGAACACCACCGTCGCCTCGGCGGTGTTTGATGAGCACAACAGTCTATGGCGATTGACCGCCGCCGGCAACCAGGAGATCACGAGCCGATATGTCGTAATGGCGGTCGGCGGCCTGGAACGCCCGAAGATGCCCGATATCCCAGGTTTGGACGAGTACGGGGGTGCGCTCGTGCACACCGCGCTATGGGATCACGACGTGGTGCTGGCCGGTAAGCGCGTCGCGGTGATCGGCACGGGCGCCACGGCGCTCCAGCTTGTCCCGGCCATCGTTGACGAGGTCGAACATCTGACCGTCTTCCAGCGAACGCCGATCTGGGTGTTCCCCAAACCGGATATGGAGATCAAGTCCGTCGGCCGATGGGTCCTGGGCCGTAAACGAATCCGCTCGGCTATCCGCACGGTGGGCACTGTCGCAACTGAGATCGGGATGGCGGGGATGTGGGTCGGTCCAGGGTGGCTAGTGAACGGGACTCGCCAGCTGCTCGAGCTAGCTACACGCCGCTGGATGCGTCGGCAAATCGAGGATCCAGTAATTCGGGAGAAGCTGATCCCACACTATGGCTTGGGCTGCAAGCGCCCATCGATGTCAAACGACTACCTCCGCACATTCAACCGCGAAGATGTCAGCCTGGTCACCGATGCGATCGAGTGCATAACCAGGAAGGGGGTGCGGACAGTGGATGGTGTAGAGCACGAGGTCGACGTGTTGATATGCGCGACCGGGTTCAAGCTGTGGGATACGGGTGCAGTGCCACCCTTTCCCGTCATCGGGCGCGACGGCATCGATCTCGGGCGGTTCTGGTATGAGCAGAGATACCAGTCGTATCAAGGCGTGTCTGTTCCCAAATTTCCGAACATGTTCTCCATCACTGGGCCTTATGGCTTCGTGCTGGGATCATATCTGTGGATGATCGAAGCGACGTCGGCTCATCTGAGCCGCGCTATAGCCGAGGCGAAGCGCTGCGGCGCGACGGTCTGCGAGATACGTCAGGAAGTCCACGACGAGTATTTCCGGAAGTGTTTGAAGCGCCAGGAAAAGAACTTTCTGTTCACTCCGACCTGCGCGGATTCGAATACCTACTATATCAACAGCCAGGGCGATTCACCGTTTCGGCCGTCGACGCATGGCGAAATGTATTGGCAGAACCGACATTACAACCTTGATGTCTACCGCTACAGTACGGGCGTTAAGCTTCCGGGTGCGATCGGGGCCATGAGGAAGGAGAACGCGTGAAGGTCAATCGGTTGCGTCCACGCGTGGTGGTGGTCACCGGGGCTGCAAGCGGTATTGGCCGGGCGACAGCGATCAGGTTTGCCAAGCTCGGCGCCCATGTCGTGGTGTCCGACATCGATCTGGATGCGGCACAAGCGACCACGGCGATGATCCGTGGTCATGCCCGCAGCGCGTCGGCGGCGCAATTGGATGTTATCGACCCCGATGCCTGGGAGGCGCTCGCTCGCAGCGTGTTAGCCGATTACGGATACGCCGATGTGCTGGTCAATAACGCAGGAATCTTGGTGGGCGGCCCGTTCTTAGAGCTGCGTCCGTCGGATTGGGAACGCCAACTCGGTGTGAACCTAATGGGCGTCGTTCATGGGTGCCGTTTCTTCGGCGCCCAGATGGTTGAACACGGCGGTGGCCATATCGTCAATATCGCCTCGGCGGCGGCATTCACGCCCACCCCGGTTATGTCGCCGTACTCGGTTTCCAAAGCGGGCGTGAAGATGCTGACCGAATGCCTGCGGCTCGAGCTCGGACCGAAAGGCATCGGCGTCAGCGCGATATGCCCGGGTGTGATCAATACCAATATAGGTGATCGCGCGGTGGTTGTCGGCGTCAACCACGAACTGATCGAACAAGGAAAACAGTTCACCAAGAAGCTCCAGGAATTTGGCGAGAAGTTTCCGATCTCACCGATGAGTCCCGACCTCGTCGCTCGCGCCGCCGTGCGTGCTGTACGGTTTGATCTCGCGGTCGTACCGGTGCGCACCGAGGCCTGGCTGGGCTATTTCATGCTCCGCATTGCCCCCGCTGTCAACCGCCGTATGACACAACCATTCTCAGTGGAGGCGTTGCAGCGGCTGGGCACTCGCCTGTTGAGCACCCAGCGCGCCACGAACCAGGACAAACTTGTCCCCCGTCGAGCCGATTCGGCGGCGTCGGTCGTCAGCACGGGAAAGTAGTCTGCTGACGATCAATGGCCATTCCGAAGTCGAGTGTTTCCGACATCATCAGTCCTTCCCGCCAAGCTCACGCCCGGCGTGTCAGACCAAGATCAGATCCACCGTTGTTCAGACAGTCCCAGGTATGGAAAATGACCCCGACGAAATCCTGCCCCACACCCGTAAACGGGTTTCAGACGCAGGACCCTAGTAGCGCAGGGCTTCAAGTGCGGCGCGGACCAAGACGCCGGTCGCAGCGACCAGGCCGACGCTTATCCGGCCCGTTCGAACATCTACGCTCGAGGAGCTTGATGTACGCCATACAGCTTGACGACTTGTCGACGCGCGTCAAACAACCAGCAGGTCAGTACGGCCCTCAGCCCGCAGCAGCTCCTCGTACCGCGGGAAAAGCTTCTTGGCGACGGGAATAAGCTTCAGGATCTTTGGAACCGGCCCCTTGGCGCGGACCTGGCCTTTGGCCAGCGCGACAGCGAGATTGAGGTTGCCCTGCCAAAACCGGTTGGCCATGTCAGAGGTCATGAACATCGCTACGGTAGGCTTGATGTCACAGTTCCCGGTGAACACCTTCTTATTAGGCATGTCGACCGTAACCTGGATATCCGGGTCAGAGCAGTTGAGCTGCAGCACAACACCGGATGCCGCTAGTTGATCGGCGATCGACTCATCGTCCACCGCCTCCTCGAAGATCCCGGCAATGTACTTCGTTGCCTCGACGCCGTCTTTGAAAACGCCCATGACACAACTCCTAGTCATTTGATGGGGTGGTGATGGTCGGGACGCCGCGAGGTCTGACCGAAAAACCACGATGATGATGTCGTGATAGATCGGCAAAGCTGACGGCGACGCGGCGGGAGCTCATGCGGCAGCTGACATTGTGGGTCGAAGCCACAGCTATCGCCTGTCCGAATTTTGGCAGAGAGGTCAGAATCAACCTCCGCGCCAAGCGGCCGCGCGACACGTGGCCCCGGCCACCAATCTGATGCCAATCCCTCAGCTCCTGGATCTTTTGATGTATCAGCTATCTTTGCGCGCTGCCCAGTCGTATAGCTTTCCGATCTTCGTGTAGCCATTGTCCGGGACAAATGCCGCCTCGACCCGCCCGTCGTGAATACAATCGACGGGGCACAGCGGGACGCACTTCCCGCAGTCGATGCATTCATCGAGGTCGATGACGAATCGGCCCAGGAAATCGTCGGCCTTCTTGGATATGGCATCGACCCGTCCCGGGCACGAGTGCTCACACGCTCCGCACCCGATGCACGTGTCATCGATGTAGAAATGGCCTCGCCGAGTGCCGCTCATGCTCTTTCCTTTTCTTCAGCGGCGACTCACAGCCGAGCGCTCTTGTTGATGAAATGCTGCAAACTCTGGTTGTAGCGGAAAAACATGTCCTTGCCCAGAGGATCAGATGACCAGACCCGTATCGGCGTCGACGCCATGCTCAAGGCGTTGAGGGTGTGATCGAGGTCCGGTCGGCCGTCTCCGGCGCGGATGTTGTCCACCATGTCCAGCCACGAATCACGGTCGGTTTCGATGACGAAATCCATCGACTCCAACCCTGTGTCGCTGATCTCTTTGATCTCGCTCACCTCGAAGCCGTCGAACGTGAGCTGGACAATCAACGCAGACCCATCTGGGCCGCCATCGAAGATGTTGACGGCAAACCGGCAGTCGACCTCGCCGAGTTTACGGAACTCGGCGAGGTCAGCCTTACTGACCTCCGCCAGCCTGGTGAACCACTCAACGGTAGGAAGATCTGCGCTCGTACTTACGCCGTCCACGGCATCTCCAAGGGGATCGTCACCTTCTCGCGACGGTCAAACCCGGCCCGCTCACAGCGCTGCAGGTACTCCTCAATAATCGTCCCCCACAGGAACGACACACCCTCCATACCTTCGTCGATCTTGTCCACTCCACCGCCCATAAGAACGGCCAGCGGTTCCAACAGCCCGGGACTGCTCAGTGCGGTGAGGATGATCTGCTCGCCAAGATCGGCGAAGCGATGCATATCCGAAAGCGCCTTTTCCCGATCAGTCGAGCTGTCGAGGAAGTTCTTCAATTCCAGGGTCCCGTACGACACGTGACGGGCCTCGTCCTGCATGCAGCGCCGGAAGATCTCCTTGTCGACATGCGTCTTGGACAGGTACTCCCCGGCCCGGAAAATCGTAAGGACAAGCCCTTCGCCCAGCACGTTCAGCAGGAACGTGCCCTGGGTGTGGCTCGGCGACTCGAGGATCGCCTTCAGTGCCCACTCCAGGGCCGGGCTGGCGTGCAACAAGCCTCCCCCGCCGGCGAGGGCACGCTTTCGGAACACCTCCATGTGGCGGGCCTCGTCCATCATCTGCGTCACGAGGAAGTTCTTAACCTCGTAGAAATCCGGTGAGGTGCGATACACCCACCGCGACGGAAAGTCACCGGCGACGAACTCAACCTCCGTCAAAGAGGTAGCCAGCTGGCACGCCGCCTTCTCCAGATCCTCACTGGCGGGCTCCAGCTCGTTCCACGGAATATCGCTGGTGGAGTTCCACTGCCGTGCCTTGGCCTCCTCATACAGCGTCATGACGTTGTCCGCCCAGGCCTCCTTCTTGTCGAGGATGTCATAAGCGTCGATGGTCGGCATCTGGTCAACATAGGGCTCACGCACAGAGCCGCGCGGGGCGAAGTTGCGCCACGTCGTGTGCTCGGGCAGCGTGCCGTAGGCTGGCGGGCGGTTGATGTCGGTATAGGTCAACCCCCGCGAACTCGGGCGCGCGCGAACACCCCAATTGGCCTTGTCGGTGTTCATCCAGTGCAGCGAAAACGAGCCGCGCCCGAGCCGGTCGAGGTTCTCCTGCAACAACTCAGCCCAAATCGTGTTGTCCTCCCGAAACTTCTTCTCGTAAGCCGCCAACGCCTCGTCTTCGAGCGGAGTTTCACTGGGAAGCGCCTGCATCTGGGTCAGCATCTCGGTCATGTGGTGATCCTTCACATTAGTGACCTAATCCATTCGTAGCGCCAGCGTATGGCGCCGCTCACATCGCGTGTAAGGTCCGGCAGGGTGTCAATGGCCAAGTAGAAGTCCCCGCTGGTGGCCACGTGAAGTCCCCAC
This sequence comes from Mycobacterium helveticum, assembly GCF_007714205.1. Classification (GTDB taxonomy): domain Bacteria; phylum Actinomycetota; class Actinomycetes; order Mycobacteriales; family Mycobacteriaceae; genus Mycobacterium; species Mycobacterium helveticum. The sequence goes on from NZ_VMQU01000027.1 coordinate 28,114, forward strand.
CCCGTTGCGGGTGATTGGCTAACTCTTGTTGGCTCCTTTCTTGTGGTCGGCATGACGCATCCGGTAGGACTCGCCGGAGGTGATGACGATGGTGGCGTGGTGCAGTAGCCGGTCGAGGATGCTGGCGGCGGTGGTGTGCTCAGGCAGGAATCGTCCCCACTGTTCGAAGGGCCAGTGCGAGGCGATGGCCAGCGAGCGGCGCTCGTAGCCGGCGGCGACGAGCCGGAACAACAGTTGGGTGCCGGTGTCATCGAGCGGGGCGAAGCCGATCTCGTCCAAGATGACGAGGTCCGCGCGCAGCAGTGTGTCGATAATCTTGCCGACGGTGTTGTCGGCCAGGCCGCGGTAGAGCACCTCGATCAGGTCGGCGGCGGTGAAGTAGCGGACCTTGAAACCGGCGTGCACGGCGGCGTGTCCGCAGCCGATGAGCAGGTGACTTTTCCCGGTGCCGGGCGGACCGATGACCGCTAGATTCTGTTGGGCCCGAATCCATTCCAGGCTCGATAGGTAGTCGAACGTGGCCTGGGTGACCGATGACCCGGTGACGTCGAAGCCGTCGAGGGACTTGGCGACGGGAAACGCGGCCGCCTTGAGGCGGTTAGCGGTATTGGACGCATCCCGGGCAGCGATCTCAGCCTCGACCAGGGTCCGCAGAATCTCCTCAGGGGTCCAGCGTTGCGTCTTGGCCACCTGCAGCACCTCGGCGGCATTACGACGCACCGTGGCCAGCTTCAGCCGACGCAGTGCGGCGTCGAGGTCGGCAGCCAATGGCGCCACCGAGGGCGGGTCCACCGGTTTGGCCGTGTTCGTGGTGGCGGTCATGATGCCGTCCCATCTGTCGACGTGCCGGCTATCTTGTAGGCGTCCAGAGATCGGGTCGGGGCGCTAGGCAGATCCAGGACCAACGCATCCCCGGCGGGCCGGGGTTGTGGGGTGCCGGTGCCGGCATCGAGGATGGAGCGCACGTCGGCGGCGCGGAACCGCCGAAACGCCACCGCCCGGCGCAGGGCGTCGACCAACGCCTGTTCACCGTGGGCGGCACCGAGCCCAAGCAGGGTGTCGATCTCGGATTTCAGTCGGGTGTTGCCGATCGCGGCGGCACCGACCAGGAACTGTTCGGCTTCGGGTCCAAGGGCGCAGAATTGTTTCTCTGCTTGGGTTTTCGGGCGTGGCCCGCGTGAGGGTGCTGGGCGGGGTCCGTCGTAATGGTCATCGAGGATCGAGACTTCACCCGGGCCGACCAACTCGTGCTCGGCCACGATGACCCCGGTCGCCGGTTCCAGCAGGATCAGAGCGCCGTGATCAACCACGGCCGCCACCGTGGCCCCGACGAGCCGCTGGGGCACCGAGTAGCGGGCCGAGCCGTAGCGGATGCACGACAGGCTGTCGACCTTGCGGCGCACCGACCCAGCCCCGATCTCGAGCCGCAACGACGGCAGAGCCTTGAGAACGGTGCGCTCCTCAACGAGTCGCTCATCAGGCACCGCGCAGATCTCCGAGTGCACCGCGGCGTTGACCTCGGCGCACCAGGCCGCGGCGTGGTCGTTGAGGGCTCGTAGATCGACCGGCTCCCCGGCGATGGCGGCTTCAGTCAGCAGCGGGACAGCCAGGTCGTCTTGGGCGTAGCCGCACAGGTTCTCCACGATCCCCTTCGATTGCGGATCCGCGCCATGGCAGAAGTCCGGGACGAACCGGTATTCTCTGAACTCAACGGCCCGTCAGGATTGTCTGAATTTTTCTGTGCGCCTTAGCTATTAACCTCACAGGCAGCCACCGGCCAGCATCACACCAGCTGGACGTTGATGAGTTCGGTCCTTGCGATAGCACGGTCGCGCTCGGACGCCAGCGCCGTTCGGCGCGAGTCTGCCATGTAGGCGTCAAACGCCTCAGCGGAGGGGAACTCGAATAACTGAATTTCCAGTGGGCGACCTTCGGCGCCGTCGCTCCGCGCGCGTTGCAGGACCTTGCCGCCGTGGTCGGCGACAAGGCAGAGGACTGTATCTTCGTAGGCGACCAGCGAGTCCTCGGTCCCGGGATGGGCCCACAACAGGACATAGAACGTCAGACTCACGGAGCTGTCTCCTTACGCTTGGGTGTTTTCGTTGGGAGGGTAGGTGTTCCGAGTTCCACGGGTGCCTGTTCGCGGCTGCGCCGGTCGACTTGGGCGAGCTTGTCTTCAGCGCCGGCGAGGCTGACTTGGAGTCCTTCGACCTCGCCGAGCCAGCCTTCGCGTTCGGCTTCGGCGATGCGAGCGAGCAGGTTGTCGCGGATCTCGAGCAGACGGTGCCGTTGGGTCGGGTCAGGCCAGAGCAGCGGGCATCTGACACAAGCGTGCTCGTGAACACAACTGCTGGCGAAGGCGCGTCCGCAGGTGCCAATGGAGACTTTGCGGCGTTCGAAGTGGCCCAGGAATTCCTGCCATTCCTCATCGGTGGGGGCGCGGTATTCGTCGGTGGGCCGCAGGTCGCGGCGGCGGGCGAGGAATGCCAGATGTGATTGGATGGCCTCGTCGGGATAGACGGCCTTATAGCCCATGGTGACGTTGATGTCGCGGTGCCCGGCGATGACCTGGGCGATGTGAGGCGGCAGCCCGTTGAGGACGGCGTCGGTGATGAAAAGCCTTCGGAAGTCGTGGGGCGTAAATCGCAGCGGTTGCCCTGTTGCTGGCTCGGTGAGTCCTGTGGCGGCGATGGCGTCATCGAGCATGGAGCGGATCGCCGAGGCGCTAATGGCGCGAGGCTCGCAGCCTCTGCGACGCTGAAACAGCAACGGTAGTGGTGGCAGCCAGATGCGTTCGTGGTGGTCATAGGCGGCGACAAGCGGAATCGCGCCGCTGGTGTCGCGGACGCGACAGATGACCGCGCTGAGAACCTCGGCGAGTTCGGGGCTGACCACCAGGAGCCGTTCGGCATCGATTTTCGACGGTGCGATTTGCAGCAACGGCACGAGTTCGCCGGTAGTGGGCAGCCGGTATTGAACCAGGCTGTGGTGTGAGAGCTCGGTGAGCTCTTCGATGCGGATGCCGGTCGCGCGCAACACCTCAATTGCGGCGTAGGCCCAAAAGGCCTGCTCTTCCTGCTTGACTAGATCATGGCGGGCGCCGGTGCCCACGTCTTGGGCCCAGACCTTGACCGCTGCCGCGCGGGGCGAGTCGATGCGCAGTAGGGTCCGGCCGGCCGCGGTGAAGGTCTGCCCGATCGGGGTGCTGCGAGCTGCATCGAGTACCTGGGCGGCGTCGCGGCGCTGCTGGTCGGCGGTGCGGCGCAGTGTCGGCAGCACCGGCAGCCGTTCACGGGTGCGTGCGTCCATGCGGGACTTGCGTTGCCGCTTGTCTTTTCGCCGATTGATCTCTTCACTCCCGACCGGGCAGGGCGCCACCCAGGCGGCCCAGCGGGCGGGGTCTTCGACGGCCCAGTGAGCGAGGTCGAGATAGAAGCCCCGCACCGGGGTGAGGCATTCACGGTAGTTGATCCGCGGCACCTGGGTCTGAGTCGCGCTGCCGTCGGATGCTCGGATGGTCTTGGGAACCGTGCGTAGCCGCTGTTTCCATGCCTCGGCGACCTCGGGCGGCAAGTGCAGGCTGTCGATGCCGGGGTGGTGACGTTCCAGGTCTGCCCAGAACAGGCCGCCGAGGAAATTGGCGAGGCTGTTCAAGCTGGTGTAGTCCAGGGCGGGCTGGCGTTCCTTGAGGTAGTCCACGAGCAGATTGCGGATGGGACGGCAGACCAGCCCGTACCGGTCGATCAACTGCTCAGGTGTGCGTTGCCCGACCGTGCGCAACTCCCGCAGAGTCGCCGGCGCATCGGCGCCGAAGACACCCATCGTGCGCAATACCCGGTAGAACAAATGCGTGGCGCCAGGAGCGGTGCTGAGCGTCACGGCCTCAGCGTCGAGCAGTTCGAGCATGTCGCCGATGGTGATGTCGGCAATGGCGCCGCCCTTGGCCGCCAGGATCAGCGACGCTCGGTAGGTCGTGCGGGTCACCGCGGCTGATGACACGTCCGGGTCGCCCGAACATAGTGCTTGCAGGCGTGTGAACCCGGCGGCATCGCGGCAGCGCGCCATAATGTTGGTCAGGATGCCGCGCCGGAAATGCGCTGCGGCAAGCCAACTCAACGAGGGTCGGATGAGATCGGCGCCGAAGGCGGTGAACAACGCCCGGAAGAACCAGTCATGTGCCCACGACTGGTCATGGCCACGCGCGGTCAGCCATCCCACGGGGATGTGCCGCCAGCGCCGTCCGTCGGCGTCCGCGCCGCTGGCCAGCCACCGGTCCTGCCAGGTACCTCCCGGCTGGTCCAGCAGCCAGTCCAACATCAAGCCGACTGCGACGTCGTAGGCGCCGGGGTGACGGCGGTGACGTTTGGGCGGCGCGAACGGCGGCTGAGTCAACAATGAGTCGATGCTCTGGCGGTCCTGCCGGGTCCGCGGCCATTCTGCACCGGGCGACCGGGCAGACGCGATCATCGCCACTGGCGCATCGACCGGCAGCGCCGCTGCGACAGCGGGCTGCTCGATGCTGGTCACCGTCATCGCGATTCACCGCCGAACAGCACCCGCAGTGTCTCAGGGCGGTAGCCAGGTGCCGGCGGTGCTTGCACTCGCTCGGCGGCCTTTTTCGTCTGCTGGGCATGATGGGCGAGGATTCTGCGGATTACGTCCTGCTTGCGCGGGGTCAGGTAAATCTGCGTGGTGGTCAGCAACGCATGACCCAGCACGAACTGAACATCGGTCAACGGAAGATCAGGGTCCTCGGCCATCCGATACGCCGCGGTATGCCGCAAGGCATGGAGTGTCGCGGTGCTTCCGGCGCCTTGCCCGGCCCGTTCGAACATCCGATGCACCGCATGATAGGTCAACGGCCGCAACGGAGTTCGGGACGTCCACCACAACGGCTGATGCCGACCCTGCGGAACACGGCCCTTCATCTCGACCTGATAAAGCCGCAACCACACGAAGGCATCCGAAGAAGCCGGCAGTTCCTGGATCGCCCGAGACCCCTTGCGAGTCAACGCAATCACGCCCCTGCCCGGGTCGACACCACCCTGAGTAGCCGAGAGCAGCTCCGAGGCCCTTGCCCCGGTGGAGACGTAGAACGCCACCAACGCCCGATCGCGCTGCGACGGCAGCCGCGCAAAGATCTCGTTGAACTCCTCGTCGGGGATGCTGCGAGGAATCCGCGACGGCGTCGACGGCCGATACAAGCCCTTGCGCTCATTACGGTGTGGTTCCATCGGATTGTGATGCGCGTGGGCCCGGCGCCCTCGCCGCGCCCGGTCCAGCGGAAAAGGGTTGACCAGCGGCCCCGTGCCGGCATCCAGATGGAAGTCGTAGAAGGACCGCAACACCGTTTCGCTATGCGCACGCACCGACGCCGAGTAGGACTCCTTGCGCTGCTTCGTCTTCGGAACGACCGTTGGTCGTCGCCAGTGCGGACGAGCTGGCTTGCCGGCCACCAGCATCCAGCGCGAAAAGTCGCGGGCCTCGACCCGAGTCGCCCGCTGCCACGGAACCTCGATCGCCCACAAAAACCGGAACCATCGCAGCAGATCCATCCCGTAAGACCGGATCGTCGCCTCCGATCTCCCCGCGGCCTGCAGATCACGGAAGAACGCCGACACCCCATCCACGACGGCACCGGTCGGGTCGACCAACCGGAACGGCTCCCACGAATCATTGGTCTGCACCAACGAGCCGAGCACCGGCACCGACAGGACCGCGATGTCGCGCTCTTGCTCCCCATCAACAGACACGGGCCCAGACGTTAACCCACAACACCGAAAAAGAGCGCCTACCAGCGGCTAGGCGTGTCGTAGTTCAGTCAACGGGTAATGGGAGGCAAACCGCACGTAATCCGGCGTCGGGACAACGACATTGGCGACCACACCACCTTTGAGGCAGCCCATCCGGTCGGCCAGTACCTTGGCCGGGACCCCGCCGATCGCCTCCAGGGCTTCGGCGACCATCGCCAACGTCGTCGAGGCTTTCTGATCGGCGGCAAACCGCACGAACCGCCACCGCGAATAGGCCAGGACCGCGCAGAACACCAACAACCCTGGCGCGGCTTCGGCCCAGTCCATCACCAGGTAGTCACCCGGTGACCACACTGCCGGCCTGCGTTGATGCTTGTTGGCTTTGCGCCACAACACTTTCTGCTCAGCCACCAACCGGCGGAAGTTTCGTGCCGAACCCTGATACCCCGCGGCGCGGGCCACCGGCAGCAGCCGCTTCGCCGAGATCTTGCCGTTCGAGCTCTTGACCCGGGTGGCGACCAGGTCGGTGAACGCGTCGAGGTTGCGGGGCCGTGGCTCCCGCGGCGGCGGCCCACCAGCCTCGGCCCGCTCGATGACCCGTTTGACCGTTTTATGGGTGGTGCCGCACAGCTCGGCCGCGCCGCGATAGGTGCCGACCTGGTGATACGCCGAAATAATGTTCATACGCTCCCTTGCAGACTTCAATAGAGCTCCCTGGGCGGTGTGGTGACAGTTGGCGCTATCACCGTCACCGCCCAGGCCCTCAGCTCCCGGAAAAGACACGACGAGCCCGCAAAGGAGTGGGGACTTCTACCTGGCCACCAGCGGGGACTTCCTACCGGCCACAGATGGGGACTTTCTCATGGCCACGGGCAGCAGGGTCAACTCTGACCCGAGTGGGCCATCCCACTATCGAAACTTTTGGCCCGCCGCCGTAGCGCGAGCCGATAGGCTGAAGCTCAAGCGCTCCGCGCGCAACTACCTGGGCGTCTGGTTCCATTCCCAGGTGGTGGTGGTAATCAGCAGCTGACGCGACGAACAGCGGTTCAACGTAGGGCTGAACGCCGCTCCCCGCCGAATTACGGGCGAAGCTCTGTCTTTGAATACCTCGCCCGCGGCAGTTCGCGGCATGTCGGGAACGAGATGCACACAGAATGCGGTCAGGGGCGGCGGAAGGTAAATCCCTCCCACGCCTGGCGCCGAACCGCAAGCGGGTCACACTCGACCCGCGATGTCCTGTCGAAGATCATCACCGCATGGTCGGCACTGACGTGGCTGGGCCAACCCGCGCCAGGCACGCCTGTGCGGGCGAAGGCGCACCACCGCGACTGGACATCCTCGGTAATGCGCAGCGCCGTATATTTGTCGCCTGCCGCGCTGAGCAGCCGACCCAACCGCGTTCTGTAGACGTCGAAAACTGCGAGCAATTCGGTAGCATGAGTGGCCCCCAGCCCGGACCATCGCAACGTGCGCGGAGCGTAGTCATAGCGGTACACGTATACCGGAGCGTGTGCGCTGTGCGCGTCGGCGATCTGCCATACGACCGATGCGAACGTGAAGTCGCCTCCCAATTCAATACAAGCAGCGGCTTTCGGATAAGAGGGGTACGCCGCCGTAATCCGCTCACGGTCAGCAGATTCCACAGTCGATAGCAGCAGCTCGATCTTGGGTTCGTTCGTTGGCAGTAGTTTCAGGAAGCGGGTGAACAGCTTGGCTTCTTCCGCATTGTTACCCACGACGAGAGGCACTCGGTGTGCTTTTCCCAAGCGCAACGAATCCATTGGATCCAGCGGCAGGTAGTCGGTTCCATATGTGGGACCGACCGGATATACGCCCGGCGCGTTGCGGCTTTCCTGCATGATCAGATGATCCAAAGTCGCTACGAGGTCGGTCGGCGGCGCGGTCAGCAAGACCGCGGCAGCGTCTCGCCTCCGAGCTCCGAGAATCGCCGCAAACCTTGCGGCGTATTCTTCAGATTGTTCACGGGAACTAGCCAAACCTCCCGCGGGGCTCTCAGAAATGGCTTGAGCGAACAGCCCTTTAGCAGCTGGAACAGCCAACAGCGTCGCCACTGCGTGTGCCCCTGCGCTCTCGCCGAATATCGTCACAGCGTCGGGATTGCCGCCGAAGCTTGCGATGTTGTCACGCACCCAACGGAGCGCCATAACCAGATCACGCAGATAAAGATTGTCGTCGATGCGGAAGGCGTCGGTAGACAGAGACGAGAGGTCAACTGCTCCAAGCGCGCCCAGCCGGTAATTAACTGACACGAACACGCACCCCTTGCGAGCCAACGATGCCCCGTCATATACCGGTGTCGCGGAGCTGCCGAGGAAGTATGCGCCGCCATGGATGAACACCATCACAGGTAACGGCCGCTCGTATCTGGTGTCGGGCGCGACGACGTTCAGCGTCAGGCAGTCTTCGCTCATCGGCTGATATTTGCCGAGGCCAACAAAAGTGTATTTGCGCGGCTGTGGTGCACAGTACCTGAAACGGTGACACGGCAAGACTCCCTCCCACGGCTCGATTGGCCGGGGGGCTCTTAGGCGCAACGCCCCGACGGGCGGCTCGGCGTAGGGGATGGATCGCCACCTGGTCACGCCGTCTCGGGAGAAACCCTCGACCAAGCCGGAAGTTACTGTGGTGCAGACGGTACGAAGGTGCATCGCTCGACTGTAGCTAATGGCCATTCACATCCTGCTTAAGTGGATGGATGTCACGCATATCTTGGTTTTGGTAGCTGTCGGCTGCCCTTAACTATGGCCAGCTTTGGGCTGCGCCACACAGCTCAGAGGTTCTCAGGCCGAATTGGCTATCGTGCGGTCGAGAAATCCGGCGACTGCTGCAGTGAAGGCGTCGTTGTCGTCGCCGGCCACCATGTGACCTGTGCCGGAAACGTCCACCGCTTCGGCGTGCGGGACAACCTGGAGGAATTCATCGACCGACTGCTGCGATGTCACATCCGAGAGGACGCCGCGCACCAGAAGCGTTGGTGCCTGCACGCGACGGGCCCCCTCAACAAGCAGTTCGCTGATCGCGTCGAACTGTTCGGCACCAGTGGCGGGGTCACCTTGCAGGAACTGAAAATTAGAGGTGATGAAAGCCGGATCCCATCGCCAAATCCACCTGCCATCGTCGCGTTGGCGCAACACTTTTCGCAGTCCGTCCAGGCTTTCGGGACGAGCGCGGTGCGGATTGTATTGGGCGATGACGTCGGCCGCGTCGTCGAGCGTGCCGAATCCGTCGGGATGGGCGGCCATAAATGACACGACGCGGCGTGCACCGTGGAACTCCATTCGCGGGGTGATGTCGACAAGAACGACTGCTGACCACAAATCGGCTGGTGCCAGCAGATGGGTTCCCAAAATGGTCATGCCACCCAACGACGCACCAACGACCACCGGCGGGCGGTCGTCACTCGCATGTTCGCGCACAGCCAGCAGATCGGATGTGAGTCCTGCGAGTTCGTATCGCCCAGTCGGGTCCCACCCGCTATCGCCGTGGCCTCGGGCATCGTAGGCGACGACGGTGTAACCGCGCGCATGCAACCGGCGCGCCGTGGTGGTCCAAGCGTGGCGATTTTGACCACCACCATGCAGGAGAAGTACGACGGCGCGGGCGGTGTCGTGCCGGTAGAAATCCGCCGTGAGGGTGACGCCGTCTTCGGTGCGGATTCGCTCGCAGGTAACAGTCATTTGATTAGGCCGCGATAGCCAATTCGGACGGCACTCGTGCTCAGTCTCGCCATCAACCGGAATACCCCCTCGGGCTAACCACCGTCACGGTTCCCTGCGCCGCGCATACCGCGCGCCCCGCGTTGGAGACATCGATTCTGGCGACACCGCTACGCTTGCCCAGCGCGATGATCTCGGTGACCGCAACGCACACTCCGCTCGACACGGGCTGCAGCAGATTTAGCTTGAATTCCGTTGTGGCCACCCATGATCCCGCTGGGATAACCGGATAGAACACCACGCCCAGACAGTGGTCTACCATCGCCGACAAGCATCCGCCGTGCAGGTTGCCGAACGGCGTCATCAGGTCGTCCCGAGCATCCATCTCCACAACCAGACGTCCCGCGGCGAATTCGGTGTGCCGAAATCCCAAGTAGCTGGACAGCCCACCCGCGGTTGCCGCCGCATTCTGCAACTCGTCGGCAATCTCTTGGCTGAACTGCTCGAACTTCATGTCTAGAGCCCCTCGTCGTTCACCGATACTGCTGCCACTAACGAGACATTACTCCGTACTTGTTGCATCAGCGCAAGACCGGGTGGTGGTGAGCAGAGGAGGAAGCAGGAATCTTCGTAGAAAAGCATCGAGGCCCTCCGGGCTGCGCTGCCTTGGGCCTTCGACCGTGAGTAGGCTGAGGATAGCCCGCAGTATCCACTCGGATGCATCGTCGACCGACACCCCACGCTCAAGTTGATCCCAGTGCGCGGCGAAGACAGGGCGAAGGAACTCGGCGACGAGTTCGAACAAAGCCACCGACGTACCCTTGGCCAGCCCTACGCCGGCGAGTTCGTCGTCACTGCCGAATAGCAATCCGATTATGGGTTCACGGTGGGCCGCACGGAGTGTAACCTCGACGAAATCCAGTATCGCCGAGCCTAAATCGGCATGCGCTGCGATCCGCGCACTAATGCGGCGGAGGTAGCGTTCGGCTGACCGCAAGATAACACCGGAAATGACGGATTCACGACTCGGAAAGTAGCGATACACCGTGGCGCGGGACACCCCGGCCTGCCTGGCGATGTCCTCCATCGTGGTGCCCGGTAGCCCCTTGTTCTCGAGGGACGTTGCGGCGGCATCGAGCAGATGGTCTCGGGCGATGTCGCGGCTCGCGGCGGTCGCCGTGCCCCATCGCAACGATTTTTTCGTCACCATTCAAGTATGCCGTCCCGTGCCGTTCGTGGGCTGACGATCGAAGCAGTTGTCGTATAGCACCTTATGTGACAATATCGCAGATATGTCGCAAAGGCGTCGACGATGACCGCGGCCTGACCGTTGCCGATTCCACGCCGCACTCCGGTCGTCGTCGCAGTTGGTGAGATCACGCACCGCGACGACGGTGTCGTTGACCCCATCGATTTGGCTTCCGAGGCCGTGCGTCGAGCATTGCAGGACTCGGGCGCTGCTATCGGGCATCGAATCGATATGGTGGCGACGCCCGGAATCTTGATGATTCCGCGTGACAATCCTGCGACGAGGATTGCCGAAGCGGCTGGGCTGGCGCCAATACGGCGCATCAGTTGTCCGGTTGGCGGTAATACGCCTCAGTACCTCGTTGAGGTGCTCGGCGCCCGCATCGCGCGCGGTGTCAGCGACGCGGTGTTAGTCGTCGGAGCGGAGAGCGGCGCGTCAGCTCGTAGGGTTGGATCGGGTCAGGTGCGACGAGACCCGAAACCCGTTGAGGGCCGGGATGAGTCACTTGGCGATACTCGCCCCGGTCTGAGCGCGGCCGAGATGTGTGCTGGACTGCGTTGGCCGCACCAGGTGTACCCGGTCTTCGAATCGGCGATTGCGGCTCGATCGGGCCGGACCTTCGATGAGCAGCGTCGCTGGCTGGGAAACCTGATGGCCCCCTTCACGCTCGAAGCATCGAGGCATCCCGGCCAGGCATGGTTTCCGCGCGCGCGCACTGCCAGTGAGCTCAGCTCGGTCTCGCCAACTAACCGGATGGTGTGCGAGCCATATCCCAAGATGCTCAACAGCATTATCACCGTCGATATGGCAGCCGCCTTCGTCATGATGGCTGCCGAAGTCGCCGACGAAATCGGTGTTCCTCGTGACCGATGGGTTTTCCCATGGTGCGCGGCCACTTGCAACGACGTGTACTTTCCGGTTCAGCGGCCCGATCTCAGTCGGTCCGCGGGAATTCGCGCTGTCGGACGGGCGCTCCTAGCTGCCTGCGACCTTTCCGCCGATGACATCGGATGGTTCGATTTGTACTCCTGCTTCCCTTCCGCGGTCGAAGTTGCGATCGAGGCGCTCGATCTCGATCCAGCGGATCCACGCGGGTTCACGGTGACCGGTGGATTGCCCTACCACGGAGGACCGGGTAACAACTATGTCAGCCACTCGATTGTGGAGATGGTTCGACGCTGCCGAAGCGAACCGGACGCCCTAGGACTGGTTTCCGGATTAGGTTGGTACATCACGAAGCACTCGTTGGGCCTATGGTCGGCGACGCCGCCGCCGACTGGGTGGCAGACACCGGACATGGCGGAAGCGCAGGCCGCGATTGATGCGACTGCGGTTCCAGTCGCTTCTGCCGCCGACACATCCGGTAGGGCAACGATCGACGGCTACACGGTGGTACACGACCGCGACGTTGGCCCTTCGTGGGTGCCTGTTCTCGCGCGTCTACCCGACGGCCGGCGCGTCGCGGCTCGCAACGACGATGCGAAGGTGGCGAAGGAAATGTCAAAAGAGATGATGGTCGGACGTCAGGTAACTGTGCGGCCCGCTGATCAGCGCGTCGAATTCGAACTGCCATGAAGGCCGATGCGCTCGTGCTGACCAAGCCGCGCGCCCTCGAGCGGCGCACTCTTGCGGTACCGCCCGTCGACGGCCACTCCGGAGTCCTTCGGATCGAGGCGTGCGGGCTCTGCGGAACCGATCACGAGCAGTACAGCGGTCACCTACCAGCGGGCTTCGCCTTCGTCCCGGGACATGAAATCGTCGGTGTCGTTGAGGCAGTCGGTGACGCCGCAAGCGCGCGTTGGGGTGTGTCGGCAGGTGATCGGGTTGCGGTCGAGGTTTTTCGATCGTGCCGGGAGTGCGACGCGTGCCGCCGAGGTGAGTATCGCAGGTGCTCGCGCAACGGACTGGCCACGATGTTCGGCTTCGTCGACGTAAACATCGATCCCGGCCTGTGGGGAGGGTACGCAACGCACCTGCATCTGCCCTTCGATTCCATGCTGTTGTCGATTCCAGACAGACTCGACCCGATTGTCGCTACGTTGTTCAACCCGCTGGGCGCGGGAATCAAATGGGCTGCCACGCTGCCGGAGACCGCGTCAGGCGACGTCGTCGCAGTCCTGGGGCCAGGCATCCGCGGCATCTGCTCGGCCGTAGCAGCGAAGGAATCCGGAGCGGCATTCGTCGCTATGACCGGACTCGGACCACGCGATCGACCACGGTTAGCCGCAGCGTCCAAGTTCGGCGTGGACCTGACCATTGACGTGACCCGTGAAGACCCGGTCAAGGCCCTGCAACGAGCGACCGGTCAACTCGCAGACGTCGTCGTCGACGTCACCGCCAAAGCGCCAGGTGCATTCGCTGACGCCGTCGCACTTGCTCGACCAGGCGGACGCGTGGTGATCGCCGGCACCCGCGGCGGCGGCGGAGCACCAGGCTTCGAGCCAGACCTCCTCGTTTTCAAAGAACTACGCGTCCTCGGCTCGCTGGGGGTCGATTACCCCGCCTATCAGAGCGCGATCGAATTGCTCGTCTCTGGGCGTTGGCCCTTCGATGAACTATCCCGGGACGTCGCCGGTTTCGCGGGCCTACCACGATTACTCGACGTCTTAGCCGATGGCGAGCCGGGCACGATTCCGGCCTTGCACAACGTCTTCGTACCGATGGCCTGACGTGCCAGCAGTGCCCAACTGAAAGGACTCTCAATGACGATGTCAAGCCGCCGACTGAGTGATCGGGGGTGAGTCGGGTTGCCAGGTGCGGTTGTCGCGGATGAGTGCGTAGAGGACGTTGGTGCGGCGTCGGGCCAGGCAGATGGTGGCTGGGATGGGTCGTTTGCCTTGGTTTCGTTTGCGTTGGTAGTAGGCGCGGGAGGCCGGGTCGCAGCGGATGGCGGTCAGTGCGGACATGTACATCACCCGGCGCAGCCGGCGGCTGTAGCGCTTGGGGGTGTGCAGTCGTCCGGTGCGTTTTCCCGAATCTCGAGATACCGGTGCGAGCCCGGCCCAGGCGGCGAGCTGGTCGGCCGAGCCGATCAGTTCGGGATCGCCGACGGCGGCCAGGAATTCAGCACCGAGCCGAAATCCCATGCCTGGGATGCTGGTGATCACTTCGGCCAGTGGATGGCGGCGAAATCGGTCCTCGATGTCGGCATCGGTGGTCTTGATGCGGTCATCGAGGGCAATCACCCCCTGCGCCAGATCAGCGATCAGTCCGGCGGCCACTTGTTCGCCGGGCAGTCGGACCGTTTGAGTTTTGGCGGCCGCCACCGCAGCCGCCGCAATGGCCGCGGCATTACGCACTCCGGCGTCGGCCAGGATCCGGGTCAGCCGCGAAATACCGGTCTGGCGGATGGCTTTGGGGCGCTGGTAGCGCGCCAGCAGCACTACCCAGCCCCGGTCAGCGCTGAGCTGGGCGGCCCGCTCCAGCGCCGGACACACCGCAACGAGTTGTTGGCGCAGTCGGTTGATCGTGCGGGTGCGGTCAGCGACCAGGTCGGCGCGATGAGCGGTGAGCAGCCGCAGTTCGGTGATCAGATCGTCGTCGGGATGCAGCAGTGGCAAGTCATCGCCGCGCATCCGCGACTGATCAGCGATCACCCGGGCGTCTTTGGCGTCGGTCTTGGCTTCACCACCTCGATAGACCGCCGAGGCTTGCCAGACCGCACGGCCCGCCAGGTAGCGCACCGACTTGCCGGCATCAGCCAACACGGTCAACAACAGGGCGGCATACACCGTGGTCAGGTCCACCGTCCAGGCAACCTGATCAGCCAACGAGTCAATCTCGCCGATCAGCGCACGGATCGGTTGCTCCTCGTTGCCGAGTCTGCGCGACAACACCACCGTGCCGCTGTTGTCGACCACGCACACCCAGTGATGTTCCTTGCCGACATCAACCCCAGCCCACAACTGGCCCGCTGCCATCGATCTCCTATCCGCTTGTCTGCCAACACGATCCCCACGGACAACCCCGCCAGCATTTCCTTAAACAAGCGATCACGTCGCAGATCTCAATCAGCGGCCCGAGGAAGTCCAGGAAGGCCGGGCGGCCAGTCCTTTCAAGCCGCACCACCAGGCCGGCAACCGACATGCCGCCTCACCCGACCCACCCGGGTCACAGCACAACGTAACAACACGAAGTAACTGCACCTACGAACTTAAGGACCGACTGTGGGCAGTGGAAACCGCGTCGAAATGCTCGGCCTGACAGACGCGCGCCGGCGCGCTGCTCAATGTGGCATCCCCGAAGCCATAGCGGAGTTGTCGATATTCCGAATCGCGCTTCACCAGCCTAGTGTGGCAATGGCCTTGAACGGACTGCTGGAGGCGTTGCTGTGGACCGGGGACCTCGACGCGCGGCTGCGAGAGCTGATCATCATGCGAATCGGCTGGGTCACCGGCTCGGTCTATGAATGGACGCAACATTGGCGACTCGCACGAATGCTCGACGTGTCCGAGCGTGACCTGCTCGCGGTGCGAGATTGGCAGAATGCTAACCACTTTGGCGATGCCGAACGTGCTGTACTTGCGGCGACCGATGAGACACTGCGTGACGGCACCATCTCGGATGGCACGTGGGCTGTGTGCCGAGATGCGTTGCAAGCAGACCCGGGGCTCCTTGTAGAACTTGTCGCGGCGATTGGCAACTGGCGACTCTTTTCTGCGCTCCTGCGATCTCTGGATGTGCCGCTCGAAGACGGCGTCGACGAATGGCCCCCTGACGGTGTTCGACCATCGTGACGCAGCGTGTCCAAAATGCCTGCGGTACCGTGCTAACGGTATCGCGCCGAAGCGGACCGTACTGGCGCTTGGATCGCCCGGCGCGGCTCGCCGTGACCATGAGCTGCACTTTGCCAGGTCGGCATACGCCAAGTTGCTGCGTTCGGCACCTTAATGCGGGATTTCTCGTCGTTTAAGGCCGCAATGGCCGAAGTTATCGAACACGTCCAACCGGAAACGAGGCCGCAACCTTGGATGCTCCAAATTCAACTGAACCGCAACGCCTGCCGTCACACACGCCTACCTGTATGGGTTGCGGGACCCGAGAATTCCAGTGGCCTGCAGCTAGAGGTCTATCGTCTGGACGATGAGGTATATGCCGATGTGGCATTCGATGAGCGTCATATCGGTGCGCCCGGCTTGGCGCACGGCGGGGCTATCGCGGCGGCGTGCGACGACCTTTTGGGCTTCACCCTGTGGATCGCCGGCACGCCTGCGGTCACGCGCAATCTCGCGATCGAGTATCTAGCGCCGGTTCCGCTACACCAGCCCCACCGCATTAGCGCACGTATCAGCGTGCGGCAAGGACGTGCCTTACACTGGCGAGGGGGTCGGTGAAGATGGCGTCATTCGTTTCACCGCAACAGCGGTTTTCATCACGGTAGAACCCGAACACTTCGCCGCCCACGGCGACATCGCCGGTTTCGGAGAGCTTCTTGACCAGCTCGTCCGCTTCGCTGGACCCAACACCGCTCATGACTCAGATGAAGGTGCGTAATCGTCGGTATTTTAGTCAAAATGCAAGAGTTTCAAGCGTCCTCACGTTTACGTTGCGGCCACCAGCTGGTCTCACGGAGCAATGTGGCGATCGCGGGAACCGTGAGAGTGCGGACAACAAAGGTGTCGAGTAGTAGGCCACAGCCGATGATGAGCCCGGCTTGGATCATGATCGCGACCGAACCGACCATAAGGCCGAACATGCTGGCCGCGTAGATGAGCCCGGCGGAAGTGATGACTGAGCCGGTGTTTGCGACCGTGCGCAGTACGCCGACGCGGATGTTGTGAGCGGATTCCTCGCGTAACCGCGAGATCAGCAGCATGTTGTAGTCGGCGCCCACCGCGATCAAGATGATGAACGCCAAAAGCGGTACCAGCCAAGCGATTTTCTTACCGAGGCCGTATTGGAAAACGAGCGTCCCGATGCCCAGTGCGGCTGCGTAGTTGAGCACGACCGTACCGAGCAGGTAGAGCGGGGCCACCAAGGCGCGCAGGAGAACGACGAGGATCAGTCCGACGATGACGAGCGTGGCAATGGCCAGCAGATGGAAGTCGGCCGACAGAAGGCGCTGGATATCGGAGTTGACGGCGGGGAATCCGGCCATCGATATTTTGGCGTTGGCCAAGGAGGTGTTGGGCGTGCAGCATCGGCAACTTGGGTGATCTTCTGAGCGAGATCCATCGCTTCGCTGCTGTAGGGGTTGTAGCTGGATTCGATGGCGAAGCGTGCGGTCTTGCCGTCAGCGGACAGGAAGTGCTTTGCCACATCGGAGAACTGGCGATTCTCGAAGGCGTTAGCCGGGAGGCAAAAGCCGCTGGAGTTGTCCGAACCGGCGCTGGACCGCGCGGAATTCTGTAGTTGGGTGGCGATCTGACTCATGCCGGACAACATTTCGATGTTGCTGTCGGCAAGGGTATGCACACCGGTGGCTAGGGCTTGTGCGCCCGATGCGAGCTGGCTGATGCCGTTTTGGAGGCGGCGGATGTTGCCGGCCATGTCGGCGGGGTCGCCGAGCGCTCCGAACGCCTTGTTCAGCGAGGTGACCGTGTTCTGCAGGTCTGCCATGGTGCCCCCCGCAGTATCGCCGCCCGGCTGGTACATGTCGCCGAGGTTGGCGAGCTGGCTGAAAAAGCCGCCATCGCGCAAGGTCACCAGAATCCGTACCTGGTCGCGGATCTGGGTGCACTCGGGTGTGGAGGCAAACCAGGGGGAGGTGTTGAGCGCACCGACCAGCGGGTCGATCGTGGCGATCGCATTCTGAGCTTGTTGAGCTTCTTGACGTAGCCCAGGTCCGGCTCGGATAGCTTGGTCGATGGTCGGTGTGGTAGTCGAAAGTTGCTGCAGCAGAGGGCGAAAGCGCTGAAATTGCGAGCCGCTGGACTGGGCTTGGTTAAGGATACCGGTCAGCGGAGTCAACGCTGTGCGAAGGGTGGTGTCAAGTTGCGCCAGGCCGCTGGCGAGTTGGTCGGCACCGCCGGTGAGTTTGGTGAGATCGGTCTTGTGGGCGTCTCCTTTGGCGACGGCATCGGCCATCTTGTTGCCGATCTGGACGTTTTGCCAAGAGAGCTGTGCCTGATCGAGTCGTGCCCCGGTGGGCCGGGTGACGCCGGATACTTTGGTGACGCCCGGCAATTGCGACACGCGAGACGCCATCTCATCCAGGTCGGCCAGGCCTTTACCGGTGTGCATATCGGTCCGTGATTCCACGACCATGAACTGGGTGATGACGATATCTTTGCGAAAGTGCCTGTCCAGCAGGTGATAACCTTCGTTGCTGGCGGTTGTGTCCGGCTCTCCTTGGCGGTCGTCGTAGCTCATGCGCATGGTCAGCGCGACAGCCGCTAGCCCTAATACAAGGGCCAGGCTGGCGGCCAGCAGTGGGGTGGGTCGGCGGACTACGGCCACGGCGATCCAGTTCCAGTAGCGGCGTGTGCGGTCGGCTTTGGGTTCGCCAATGCCGCCGTTTGGCGGCCAGCGCCAATACCGGAGGGAACAATGTCACGGTGGCCGCGACTCCGACGAAGACGGCTATCGCGCACGCTGGGCCCAGCGCGCCAAAAACGCTCAGCTTTGCAAAGAACCATGGCCAGAAATGCAAACGCCACAGTCGCGGCGGAGGCCAGGATCACCCGGCCGATGGTGGCGGTTGCGTTGATCACCGCGAGGTCAGCCGAGACGTCCTGGCGGCGCTGCTCGTGATACCGGCTGATCAAAAATGCCGAATAATCGGTGCCGGCGCCCAACAGAATCGCCGTCATGAACGCGATGGTGAATCGCGACACCGGCATTCCCGCTTCGCCCAGCGCCGAGAGCACTCCGCGCCCTACCGCAAGGCTGACCCCGATAACCAACAGAGGCAGCAACGCGGTAAACAGTGACCTGTAGATGACCAGCAAGATCAGCGCTATCAGCCCGGCGGTCACGACGGAGATGACAATCAAATCCTGCTCAGCCGAATCGATTTGATCGCTGAACGTCGCGGGAGGGCCGGTTACGCGGACCGTCGTGGATGTGCCGCTAAAGGACTGGGCGGCGATAGCGGTGATGGCTTAGTAGTGCGGTGAGGCCGCCGGGAACCGGTCGGTGGTCGCCGACTGCGGGTCATCTTGCCGGGGCAGCAGGTAG
>NZ_VMQU01000280.1 GCF_007714205.1 Mycobacterium helveticum
TGGATATCACGCTCGGTGAGAGCCGGTGTTCCGCTGTGGGGTGAGCCACTGTTCCGTTGGCTGGTGAGCCACTGCGGCGTTATCGGGTGAGCCGTGGCACCGCTGCGCCAGTCGAGGTGCGGGTGTGCGCGCAGGATCGGTGTTGGCGTGGGACCGGTGCCGGCGGGACGTGTGGTGCCTCGTCCCGCCGGACGCTGGTCAGCCGAGTTGGCTGAAGTGCTTGCGCATTGATTCGTCGCAGGTCAGCACGGTGGCGTGAGCGTTGGTGGTGATGCGGTCGATGATCGCATCGGCGAGAATCTTTTCCTCCATGCGGTCGTGCCACTGTTCGGGCGGCAGCTGGGTGCAGTAGATCGTCGATGCCGCCTTGTGGCGCCGATCGATCAAGGTGTGTAGCTGCTGGATCTGCTGGCGGCTCGGCGTGGTGAGGAACCAGTCGTCGATGATCAATAGCTCCACTTTGACCAGGGCGTCCAGGCAGCGTTTTCGCTCCCCGGTGCGTTCGGCGATGGTGAGCCGGTCGAACAGTTCACCGGCCGGCAGGTAGAGCACACTGCGGTACTGCTGGCAGGCCTTGTTGCCCAATGCGCAGGCCACATAGGTCTTCCCGGCGCCGGTCGGGCCTTGCAGGATGACGTCCTGGTGGGTTTGCAGGTAGTTGCCGACGGCGAGCCGGGTGATCAACTCGGTGTCCACGCTGCGGCCGGGCATGGCTTTGATGTCGGCGATGTCGGCGGCGGGCTGGGCCAGTGCCGCGTGTCGGCGCAGCCGGTGCAGCTTGCTGTTGCGGCGGCGTTCATATTCCCAGTCGACGGCCATCTTGACCATCTCCGGGCCGGTGGGCCGTTGCGCACCGGTGGTGGCGGCGAGGTTCTCGAAGTACTCGGCCATGCCGGACAGGCGCATCGCCTTGAGCCTGGCCAGGGTTTCGGTATCGATCATGCCGGGCCCCCGTCCTGGCCGTAGTAGTCGGCGCCGCGCACGAACCCGGCGTCACCGAGCGACGCCGCCGGCGGCGGATCGGCCTGTTCCCAAGTGGCCCAGAGTTTCTTGATCAGCGTGTAGGACGGCGACGGCGTCGCACCGAGTGCCCGACCGCAGGTGTCTTCCAGCCGGGTCGCGCCGCCTTGGCGTTTGGCCAGCGCCATCACCCCCAGACACGATCGGTAGGACTGCTCGACGATCTTGCGGGAGGCCAGGATCGCCTGGATCGCCGCTGTGGTGTTCGGGCCGATGGTCGCCGCCCACTGCTCGAAGCGGGCCGGGCTCCAGTCAGCCAGCCGGTGCCGATGCCCGGCAGGCATGTGCTCGGCCACGGTGGAATACCGCCCGCGCACACCTTTGAACCGGGCGTGACAAGCGACGCGTTCGGTGCCGGCGAAGACCTCCACGGTGTTAGAGGTGACCCGCACATCCAAGCTGCACCCGATCAGCGCCGATGGCACGGAGTAGAAATTCCGGTCCACTTGAA
>NZ_VMQU01000281.1 GCF_007714205.1 Mycobacterium helveticum
AGGTAAGTTTTGCGGTCACCAACCCGCGGGCCGTGCAGGGCATCGCCACACCACAGCTCGTTGGGGTCGGTGGCCTCGAACCGGCCGAACACCGCCGGGACCTCACCGGCAGCCGGCCCGATCAGCTCCAAGCGGTGGAAATGGCGCAGCAGGGTCGACTCCGAAGGCGACCAACCAGTCGCGGTGCGCAGAATCCGGACCACTTGGGTCACCGTGCGGTCCGGGTTCTCCCGCTTGAGGCTGGCCGCCAACTCCAGCACAGTCGCGTCGGTGCGCGCCGACAGCATCCGCGGGCAGGGCGCCAGCGCCTCGAACCCACCGGCCCGGTAGCGGCGAATCCAGCGGTCCAGCGTCTCCCGCGAGATCCGCACCGTGTTGCCGAACGGGTCGGTATGGGCCTGGGCGGCGATCGCGCGCACCAGCTTTCCGCGCTGCTTGGCCGACAACTGCTCGTCGAGGGCCGCACAGATCAGCTGGTAGCGGAACAATCCGATCGCCTGAGCGCGCTCGCGGCGCTTGTGATCTTCCAACGACATCGTCTCGGTTCTCCTTTTTCACTTTCAAGGCCCGCCCGGAACCGTTCCGGGCGGGCGCCTTGGTGAGGATCTCCGATCAGGTGGCTCGGGCGTCAGGGGCGATTCGTGTTGCACCGACTCAGAGCCGCGGTGGCGACCACCCTGGGGCCAGCAGCCGGCCGCCGCTGGTCGCGACCGCCACCTGCTCAGCCGTCACCATGCCCAGGATTCCGGCGGCGCCGAAGCGGAACCTGATCGCTGCGGTCGCCACCGCCGCCGCGGCCACCACATCACCCCAGGCACAACCGGTCGCATCGGGGATCGTCACGTCCACCCCGGCGGTGACCGCCACTTGAAGAAACCAGACCCGGGTCGTTTCCAGCCGCGATCCCACCCGGCGCAGCCAGCCCCGCACCGTCGACGCCGGAACACCCAGTCGCACGCCGATCCGGCGATGCCCGAACCCCTCGGCGCGGGCGGTCAACGCGGCCCAAATCCGTTTCGCGGCATACGCCCTGCGCAGCAACATCGTCACCGGCAACAACACGTGGGTGACCAAACACGCCCGACACCGAGCCCGCCGCGGCCGCACCGGATCACCCAACCCCTCGATCTGGCGGACTCGTGCATACCCCCAGCCGCCCAGCACACCGTCCCGGCACGTCGGGCAGCCGATCTCGCCGGCGCAAAGCCGGGATTCGACGCAGGCCAAATCAACCCCTACCGTCACCATCAGTGCCTCCGAGCACTACAGCGCGGCACCCCGTGAGTCGACCAAAACTTCAGCGGGGTGCCGCGCACCCATCAGTTACCTCGTCACACTGATGGTGCACACGAACACAAGCAACCCGGACATCCAACCGGCCCGCCCATCGTCAACCCCAGTGACGAATCCCCACCCCGTGGTCGTCATCCAGAGAGACGCTCAACA
>NZ_VMQU01000282.1 GCF_007714205.1 Mycobacterium helveticum
CGTAATGCATCACGTCAAGATGCCCGCGAAAGTTGATCCATGCATCACGTAAGGAATGCCCGCGAAACCGGGGTCAGCTGGCGGTCTTGTTCTTGACCCGGATGCCGGCTCTGACGTCGGGTAGGGCGGCAGGGATGGTGGCGAGGTAGAGCTGCTCGGTCTTGTTTTTGGCGAGCCGGAGCAGGCTGGCCTGTAGGTCGGCGATCTGACGGCCGATTGCGACTGGATTCAGGCTGTCGCGGTAGGCGAGTAGCTCGGATTCCTGGGCGGGTGAGAGGACTCCGGCGGCCAGCAGCCGGTCCAGTGGGGTCATGGGCTCGTCGTAGAGCCGGCGGCGCCGACCATCGCGTCCGCAGCCGTAACCGATCGGTTTGATCGTCGGCGTCAGGTAGTTGAATCGGTCGTTGACCAGCTTCCACAGCCGGTTGAGCACCACGCGCTCGGCGTCGGTGTCGTAGCGGTAGTAGAACCCGTAGCGGCGCACCAGGTGATTGTTCTTGGACTCGATCGTGGCCTGATCGTTCTTCTTGTACGGTCGCGAGCGGGTGAAGAAGATCTCCATGTCCGCCGCCCACTTGATGACAGCCTTGTTCAGGAACTCGGTGCCGTTGTCGAAATCCAAACCGGTTACCTCATAAGGAATTTCAGTGATGCCGGCTTTGAGTGCGCCGAGGATGTGGGCGTGGGCGTTGTTGCGCACGGTGCGGGTGAACACCCAGCCGACATGCATGTCGGTGAGATTGAGGGTGCGGGCGAACTCACCTTTGAGCGTCGGTCCGCAGTGCGCGACGGTGTCGCCTTCGAAGAACCCAGGAGCAGCCTCGACCTCGTCGGTTGCCTTGCGAATCTTGATCGACGACCGCAGCAACGGTGAGGGCTTGGTGGTCGATTTTCCCTTGACCTGATCACGTGCCTTCGCCGCCCGCAGGTAGCGGTCGATCGTGGCGCTGCTCATCGCCAACAGTTCGGCACGAACGGCCGGGCCGTAGCGGTCTTGGCCGTCGACGAGTTCACCGTGGCGTTCCAGCGCTGCCAGCTGCAGGGCCATCGATGCGACCAGGTAGCGGCCGCACTGCCCACCCGAGGCCGCCCAGACCTTCTGCAGCACCTTGAGCGCGTCGTAGGAGTACTTCGGCATGCGTTGCCGGCGGGCCCGTTTGGCGATCTGCCGGCCCGCCCCAGGTGGGCGAGCGGCAGCTCTCAATCGCCGGCGGGCATTATCACGCGACCAGCCGGTGACCGCCACCACCTGGTCGAGAATCTGGCCCCTGTCCTTCTTCGAGGCCTTCACGTACGCCTTGGCGAACTTCGCGGTGATCTCGGCCCGAGACGGCATCGACAGCCCACTTCCCATGCCTGTCGAGGATCACCGTTTCGCGGGCATTCTTACGTGATGCACCGAGGGCGTTTCGCGGGCACTTCCCGTG
>NZ_VMQU01000283.1 GCF_007714205.1 Mycobacterium helveticum
GGGGCTGTGGGGGCGGATATTGAGCCCCAGCACGAGCGCCGCCACCCCGGAGACGAACATCGCCAGCACGGCGCCGGGACCGACCGCGAATCCCCCGCAGCAGGGTCCGCCGCTGAGTCCCGGTGGCGACGATCACGGTGGGGGCGCCTGGGTCCGCCGCCACCTCGACCGATACGGCATTCCCCTCCCCTGGCCGTAACGAGCACTCGGACCGCCCGGCGGGGAGCGCGGTAAAATCACGGCCCAAGGGGAACATGCCCAAGGGGAACATGGCCAAGGGGATCATCGGTGGGGACGACCGGCGCGTCAGCGACGCCGGATGGTGTGAGGACGACGGCTCGAAGCCACCGGCTGGCAAACGACGACCTGGCAAACGACGATGGAGGAGCTTTGGACACGGTACTTGGCGTGTCGATGGCGCCGACGGCAGTCCGGATGGTGCTGGTCGAGGGGCAGGGCGGTGACGGTGCCACCGTCGACGAGGACCACTTCCAGATAGCCGACAACGGGACGGCGACGATCAGCGCCGCCGACCAGGTGGTGTCGGCCATCCTGGGCACCAAGGAAGGCGCCGCCGAGGGCGGCTACCAGTTGGCCTCCACCGGGGTCACCTTCTCCGATCCCGCCGAGGCCGCAGCCCTGCGCGATGCGCTGGCCGCTCACAAGATCGAGAACGTGATGCTGGTCTCGGCCTTCCTGGCCGCGGCCGCGTTGGCCCAGGCTGTCGGGAACCACACCAACTACGCCCAGACCGCGCTGCTTTTCATCGAGCCCGATACCGCCACCCTGGCGGTGGTCGACACTGCCGACGGGTCGATCACCGACGTTCACCGGGAGGCGCTGCCCGACGACGACGACGCGGCGGTCGCCCAATTGGCCGCGATGGTCTCCGAGGCCGAGGGCCTGGCCCCGCGCCCGGACGCGGTGTTCGTCGTCGGGGCCGGCATCGACATCCCGATGATCAAGCCGGCGCTGGAGGCGGCGGCCACGCTGCCGCTGACCACGCCCGAGGAGCCGGCCACGGCGCTGGCCCGCGGGGCCGCGCTGGCGTCGGCGAGCGCCCCGCTGTTCGCATCGTCGACCGCGGCGCTGGCCTACGCCCAGGACCCCGGCACCGGCACCATCGATCCGCTGGCCATCGCCCCCGGCTACTTCGAGGCCGGCGCTGACGCGGGCCTGGACAACCTCGCCTACAGCGCCGTCGCCGACGACGACGCCTACACCGGCGCCTACCCCGGTGCCCGCACCGCCGCGACCAGCCTCCTGGACGGCGGCTACCGCGATCGCGGGTTCAAGCTGCTGGGGACCGTCCTGGGTGGGGTTTTCATCGTCGGGGTGGCGGCGCTGGTCGTCGCCCTGGCGATCGCCATCCGCCCCACCGCCGACGTGCGGCCCGTCCCCGGCCACAAACTCGTCGCTCCCACCC
>NZ_VMQU01000284.1 GCF_007714205.1 Mycobacterium helveticum
GGTCAAGTCCAGGGACGTGGTGTACGACGTCGTCGTGTGATTCTTCGACTTGGTGGTTTAGGCGGTCAGTGCCGCCGGGGTGTCCTCCTGTTCTGTTGATGGCGTGTGGTCGGCGCGGGATTTGCTGAGGACGTCGAGGCCGAGGTAGCGGCGGGATTCGGCCCATTCGTCGTGTTGTTCGGCCAGCACCGCGCCGACGAGGCGGATTAGGGCGTTGCGGTCGGGGAAGATTCCGACGACGTCGGTGCGCCGGCGGATTTCCTTGTTGAGTCGTTCTTGTGGGTTGTTGGACCAGATCTGCCGCCAAATTTGTTTGGGGAAGGCGGTGAAGGCGAGCAGGTCGGCGCGGGCGTCTTCGAGGTGGTCGGCGACCTTGGGGAGCTTGTCGGCCAGTGCGTCGATGATGCGGTCATATTGGGCTGCAACGGAACCGGCGTCAGGTTGATCGAAGACCGAATGCAGTAGTGTGCGTACCCACGGCCACGATGATTTCGGAGTGATGGCCATCAGGTTGGTGGCGTAGTGGGTGCGACACCGTTGCCACGATGCCCCAGGCAGGGTGGCGCCGATCGCGGCCACCAGACCGGCGTGGGCGTCGGAAGTGACCAGACGGACCCCTGATAGGCCGCGGGCGGTCAGCGACCGCAGGAAGGTCAGCCAGCCGGCCCCGTCCTCGGCGGTGGTGACGTCGATGCCCAGGATTTCGCGGTAGCCCTCGGCGTTGACCCCGGTGGCGATCAGCGCGTGCACGTTGACCACCCGGCCTGCTTCGCGAACCTTGAGCACCAGGGCGTCAGCAGCCATGAACGTGTACGGGCCTGCATCCAGTGGCCGGGTCCGGAACGCCTCGACCGCGGCGTCGAGCTCTTTGGCCATCACGCTGACCTGGGACTTCGACAAGCTGGTGATGCCCAGAGTCTCGACGAGTTTGTCCATCCGCCGCGTCGAAACGCCCAGCAGGTAGCAGGTAGCCACCACCGTGGTCAGGGCCCGCTCGGCGCGTTTGCGCCGTTCCAGCAGCCAGTCCGGGAAGTACGAACCTTGCCTTAGCTTGGGAATCGCCAGATCCAATGTGCCTGCGCGGGTGTCAAACTCGCGGTGCCGATACCCGTTGCGGGAATTGGTGCGCTCGCTGCTGCGCTGGCCGTAGCCGGCACCGCACACCGCGTCGGCTTCGGCGCCCATCAGGGCGTGAATGAAGGCGGCCAACAACTCGCGCAGCACATCAGGGTGCGTGGTGGTGAGTCGTTCGGCCAGCACGGCAGACAGGTCGATATCGTGGGCAATGGTCATCGCGTTGATTCCTTTGCTCGAGTGACTTTGGTCGGTCCCTCGAAGAATCACGCGATGACCTTCATTCATCCGGCTACGACACGCCGGTCATCACCGGCTCGTACACCACTCTGCTGGACGCAACT
>NZ_VMQU01000285.1 GCF_007714205.1 Mycobacterium helveticum
CGCCTACCCCGCCGTTACCGCCGTTCACGCCGGAGATGGTGGAGTTCCAGCCGGCCCCGCCGGTCCCGCCATTACCCTCCCACACGGCGGCCCCACCGTTCCCACCGGTCCCAGGGGCCACACTGGTCGTGCCGGGGCCACCGGTCCCGCCGTTGCCGCCGTTGCCGAGGATCCCGGCCATCCCGCCGTTGCCGCCATTGCCCCCGGTGACCGTGGAGTTCCAGCCGTTGCCGCCGTTGCCCAGCAACAAGCCACCGTTTTGGCCGTTCGGGCTCGACGCCGTCCCATTAGCGCCGTCGTAGAACAACGGCTCTCCGAACAATTTGTCGCCGGTCTGGTTCAGCTCATACATCACCGTCGCCAACGGATCCGTCCTCGGCGGCGGCGAAGAACCCGAGGCTTCGGCCACCGCGGCCCACCACGTCGCCGGATTGAACGCCTGGGTGGCAAGCGCCTCGGCACCCCTGAACGCCTGCCCCGCCTCATTCAAGGCCTGGGTGATCTGGGCGCTGACCGTCGTGAACTGGTTGAGGAGCGTCTGAAACTCCTGGCCGACCTCGGAAAACAACGTCGAAAGCGCCTTCGACACCTGATCACCGGCGGAGCCCGGCACCCAGACGAATGGGAGGCCCGCCGCTGCGTTGGCCGCGTCCAGCGACGCGTTGATCCTCGCCACATTCGCCGCCGCCGCCGTCAACGCGTCTGGCTGGACGAACACATACGACATTGCTGACCTCCGGAGACCGCTGTGGGGTGGTTCGCCCCCGCACCACGGTCACGATTACGAGCGCTTAGGAATCTATCTCGTTGCACACCTGTATATCTGCGTTTCCGGTAAACGCCGGCGGCCGCCGGGGCGCGACCCGGACATTCGGTCGGTCTGTGAACCTATAGTGATACGACGCTCCCGGGGCCGCCGGCGGTACCGCCGGTGCCGCCGGCCGCGCCGCCGCTCCCGACGGTGGCATTGCCCGGAGTGGCTGCGTAGGCGTTGCCACCGGTGCCGCCGTTGCCGCCGGTAGCACCGGTGCCGCCGATGCCGCCGGTGCCGCCGTAGGCGTGTCCGCCCGCCAACAAATCGAACGCCGTCCCGCCCGTCCCGCCGGTACCGCCGACGGTGACACCGTTGCCGCCCGCGCCGCCGACGCCGCCGTAGGCGGTACCCCAGTTGGTGGGGAGGTACTTCACCAGGCCGTCGAAGTTGTCGACGGCAATGTTGTAGGGCCCCATCATCGCGATGCCGCCCTGTCCGCCCTGGCCGCCGGCGTCGACCGTGCCGGCGCCGCCCACGCCGCCGGCCCCGCCGGTGGCGGTTCCCCAGCCCAGGTTGAACGCAAGACCGCCCGGGCCGCCGTTGCCGCCGGTGGCGCCTGACCCGCCGGCCCCGCCGATACCCCCGAGCTCAAAACC
>NZ_VMQU01000286.1 GCF_007714205.1 Mycobacterium helveticum
CTATTCTCGACGAATATCGTTCGCCAGCAAAGGCTTTCCCCGGCGTGTCTCGACTTACTTACGAACTCCTTAGTAAGCGGCGCAGCCGTGAGTTTTGAGTCAAGTATGCGGTTGGGGTCGTGAGCGGTCAGGCGGCGAGTTGAGCCTGCTGGGTGAGTTCGTCGAATGCGGCTTGGTAGGCGCGGGCGGCGTTGTGCAGCTTGGTGTTTCGTGGAGGGCTGGGGTCGCTTGCCAGGGCCAGCCCGGTGCGGAGGAGGTGGTCGTGGGCGTGGGTGAATAGCAGCGCGTTCTGCAGCCCGGTGTCGGTGACGGTGTAGCGGCGGCTGTGGGGGATGCGTTCGATGAGTCCGTGGGCACGTAGGCGTCGCAGGTCGTAGGTCATCTGCCCGGCGGTGATGTGTTCGGCGGTGGTGCCGAGCAGGGGCGCGATCAAGGTGCGCAGATCACGGTTGGTGAATCCGTGGACCAGTAGCCGGTGAATGAGCAGGACCTGGAGCAGGGCGTGGACTCGGGTGTCGCCGAAGCGCAGGCCGGCGATGCGGGTTCCGGAGGCGGTGACGGTGGGGGCGGTGAGATCGGCGAAGGCTTTCGCGCCGCGGATCGGGTCGTGGCTGATGGTGTGGACGCCGAGCAGGCGCCGGTTGGCGGAAAAGCCGAGCTGCCGCAGGGCGGGCAGGCTGGTCAGCCGTTTGGGGATGTCGAAGTCGCGGGGGTTGTTGATCGTGGTTTCGGTTCGCAGTGCTCTCCCTTGTTTGTGGTACTGCTTGATCTTGTTGTTCTTGTAGTCAACGTGCAGCGACGGGACAACCCCATCGGTGATCACCCGAGTACGGAACCGGCCCGGGGTCTTGCGTTTGCGGCCGTTGATGATGCGCCGATCAAAGACCAGGCTGATGCGATCAGGTCGGCCGATGTCGAGGTTGTCGCGGATGACCTGCTCGAAAAAGACCCGCCCCGACACCGGCGCATCCAGCATCTGGGTCAGCGAAAACTCGGCCTGCAGGATCGACAGCTCATAGCGGTAGCCGGCGGCTTCGTCATGGGCGGTGAACGGGTTGGGCAGGATCTTGAGCCACTTGCGCAGCAGCGCGTCGATCTGTTCGGGTCCCAGACTGTCGCAGATCCCCTGCAACCTGTCCACGTCGTCGACCACGGCGAACCCATTGTCGAGCGGTTCGAAGCCGATACCGGACTTGGCGGCCTGGCGTTTGGCCCATTCGTTGCCGTTGATGCACAGCTTGGCGGTGTAGGGGAAGTAGGTGGAAAACTTGATGAAGAACGGGCCGAAATCCTCATCGAGGCAATAAAAGTAGAAGTAGTTGACCTCAAAATTTCACGGTAGCCCGAGTTTTCCCCGTGGTGGCTGTTGAGGTCACGAGTTGAGCTTGATTTCCGGTTT
>NZ_VMQU01000287.1 GCF_007714205.1 Mycobacterium helveticum
GGTTCTATTGCCATGAATGTGGGTCGGGTGGGGTGTGCTATGTCTCGCGTGGCGTGACGGTCTGGGCGCACGGGCAGCCCATAAGTTCGAAAGCTCCAACACCTCGGACCCAGGAGCTTGCCCGTGCGCGCGACCACCTTACTCAACCGTGTCCTCGACCTGCCGAAGACCACGGTCCGCGACGTCGAGTTCGGCGACGAGGTGACGGTGTGGGTACGCCCGCGACAGCGGGTGATGTCTTGTCCGCATTGCGATTTCCGTACCCGGCACCGCTACGACACACGGGTGGTGGACTCGGCGTGGCGGCACCTGGACCTGGGCGGGCGGGTATGTGTGCTCAAGCTGCGGCGACGCCGGTTGCGCTGCCCCGCCCACGGTGTCCTAGCCGAGTCGGTGCCGTTCGCGCGGCCGGGATCGGGGTTCACCCGCGACTTCGAGGACCTTGCGGTCTGGCTGGCCGGCAAGTGTGACAAGAAGACGGTGTCGACGTTCTGCCGCGTCACGTGGCGCACTGTCGGGGCGATGTGTTCGCGCGTCGTGGCCGAGAAACTGGACCCCGACCGGCTCGCAGGGCTGGTCGACATCGGCGTCGATGAGATCTCCTGGCGCAAGCACCACAAGTACCTGACGCTGGTCTCCGATCACGACACCGGCAAAATCGTGTGGGGTGCGCCGGGCAAGAAGGCGGCCACTCTCGATGAGTTCTTCACCGCGGCCCTGCCCGCCGACGGTGCGAAGAAGATCCAGGCCGTATCGATGGACCTCGGGCCGGCATTCGCGAAATCCGTTCGCGCACATGCCCCGCAGGCAGTGATCTGCTTCGATCCGTTCCATGTCATCAAGCTAGCCACCGACGCCCTCGACGACGTCCGCCGCCAGGTATGGCAGTCCGCGCGCAAGCTGTCGAACAAGCAGATCGCCAAAACCTACAAGGGAGCCCGCTGGGCGCTGCTGAAGAACCCCGAATCCCTCACCGACACACAGAAAGCCACCCTTGCCCAGCTCAAACGCGAGGGCGGCGCATTGGTCCGTGCCTACGAGCTGAAAGAATCGCTACGCGCGGTGTTCGCCGGGGACCTCGACACCGACACCGTCACCGACATACTCGGGAAATGGTGCTCATGGGCGCAGCGGTGCCGGATCCCGCAGTTCGTCAAGGTCGGCCAAACCATCAAAAAACACGTCGACGGCATCCAAGCCGCAGTCGAGCGCGGTCTGGCCAACGGCCGCCACGAAGGGCTCAATAACAAGGTGCGGTTGATCATCCGCAGGGCCTACGGCTTCCACAACGCCCAGAACGCACTGGCCATGATCATGCTCGTCTGCGGGCCGGTCACCCTCGAGCTCCCATACCACACATGAGGTCATCCACATTCATGGCAATAGAGCC
>NZ_VMQU01000288.1 GCF_007714205.1 Mycobacterium helveticum
AGATGATCAATGAGCACACCCCGGTTCTGGCTGGGTATTTCTAACCGCGAATGGCTCATTAACTCAAACACACCTCAGCTGGACCCGGCTGCTGCTCCTCGACGGTGCCCTCGCCATCGCCGAACCGGCGACCCTACGCTACCGGCTGCTCCACGTCGGTGCCCGGATCATCAAACGATCCCGCAAGACCATCCTACGGATATCCGAAACATGGCCCTGGGCAACCGAACTGCAGACAGCGTTCCACCGCGTCGCAGCCATCCCATAACAGCGGGCCACCAATCCCGATCACCCCAGAAAGGAGCTGAGCAGCCCCGGGCAGTGGAACCCGGCGTCACCGCATGACACGCGGCGCCGCCGCCTACCGCCGCCCCGACAACCGGGACCAACTCACCTGATCGCCGCTACCGACAGCCGAACCCCCACCCCCGTGAAAAATCGAGGTACAGTTATCCACATGGATCTCCAGCTCCTCCTCCGTCAGTAAAGGCGTGCGGTACGACCAGTGATCGAAGAAGTGCTTGAAGTAGATCCGGCAGGCCTCACGGCTTGAAGTAACGAGTTCGACCGACATATCTGTCTGATGGAACTGCGAATACCACGACTCAGCGATGTGCGGGAAGCCAAGATAAAAAGGGCCGAAATCGGGGGTAATGGGATCGAAGATCGCCGCCTTTATAACCCTGTCGCGGTACTTGCGGATGAATTTGTGAACGACGATTGCAGCGTAGTCGTGTCCCACGACGTACGCTTGATCGATTTCTAATGCGTCCAACAACCCTGCTTGGTCGTCGGTAGTCCGTTCCAGCGAGTACTGCGACAGGTCGGATAAGTCGGGCTTCTCTGAGTCACCGAACCCACGCAAATCCGGAATGATCACATCGTAGTGCTGCGAAAGCGGTCCAATTACCTTACTCCATTCCCACCAGAATCCTGGCCAGCCGTGCAGCAGCAACAGCGTCGGCCCGGATCCCTCGCGTACATAATGAATCTTCACCTCTGGAAGCTGCACCTCATAATGCTTGAAGTCCTCGGGGTGTCTAACCGTCATTTGCTGACCTTTGTTTGGCGGGGGGTGATCGAGCTCATGGCCTTGGCATCTGCCCGGAAATCGCGGCTCCTCGTACCTGTTCCTGACGGTGCAGACCACCGTCGCTGTGAGACCAGCGTCACGCACCACTGTCGGGTCAACTACCTCCGATCGGAGGTCGTCGAGGTCTCGGTTTCGGTGGTCGCGAACCGACCCGGCGTTACAGTCGAAAGGTGTTTCCTCACCGACGGGGCCAGACCAGCTCACCTCAAAATTTCACGGTAGCCCGAGTTTTCCCCGTGGTGGCTGTTGAGGTCACGAGTTGAGCTTGATTTCCGGTTT
>NZ_VMQU01000289.1 GCF_007714205.1 Mycobacterium helveticum
ACGACGCCAACGGCGGCTCCTATCCGTGGATCGTGAAGACCACCGGGGTGGTCAACCAGTTCTACTTCTACTGCCTCGACGCCGATTTCGGCCCGTTCTTCCTCAAGTTCTGCTCCTACTTCCCCTACAACGCCAAGCTGTGCCTCAACGGCAACGAGTGGGCCAAACGCCAGGCCACCAAGGCCGGGATCGGGTTCACCGCCCTGGACAACGGGTTCGCTGCGGTCGACGACGTGGACCGGCTGCAGCAGATCTGTGACCGGCTCGGAGAAGACCAGATCGACGCGCTGCTGCGCAAATGGCTGGCCCGGCTGCCGCACCCGTTCACCGCAGACGATCGGGCCGCCGGCTACCGCTACGACCTGTCGATCCTGCAGGCCGAGTTCTCCCTGACCCAGATGCTCGACGCCCCGGTGTCGGGTCGGATGTTCTTCGAGCAGGTCATCCGCGACAACCTCGACATCGGCCGCCCCGATCAGGTCAGCCTGATCTTCGACCGCCAACTGCGCCGGCGTGGACCCCGCGCCACCCCGGGCCGGTTCCGGACCCGGGTGATCACCGCCGGGGTCACTCCGAGCCTGCACGTGGACTACAAGCACACCACGATCAAGCAGTACCACAAGGAAGGACAAGCCTTACGGACCGAGACCACCATCAACGACACCCGCGATTTCGGGATCGGGAAACGACTGACCAATCTGCCCGCGCTGCGGGAGATCGGCTTCTCCGCCAACCGGCGCCTGCTGGGCGTCCAACAACTCAGCCACGACCCGATCACCGGAGCCGATGCCCTGGCCGCGATCACCGGCACCCTCACCACCGCCACCGGTGCCCGCATCCCGGGGCTGCGGTTCGCCGACCAGCGTAGCCATGCCCTGTTGTCGGCCCTGCTGATTTTCCGGTGCCAACCCCACGGCTTCACCAACAAAGACCTGCGCGCCTACACCGCTGAGCTGCGCGGACTCGACCCCGGCGAGGTCTCCACCGGGCAAATGACCTACGATTTGCGCCGACTGAAAACCCGGAACCTGATCACCCGGATCGAGGGCAGCCACCGCTACCGGGTCACCGACCACGGCCTGGATACCGCGAAGTTCCTCACCTGCGTCCAGGACCGCGTATTGCGTTGCGGCCTCGCCGAACTCGCCACTGCGACGCCCACCCCGGGTCGTCTGCGATCGGCTGCCACCGCATACCGTACCGCGGTCGAAAACCTCAGCGGAGCAGCATAATTCGCGCAACGAAACATCAACCGCCACAACCCCAATCGAACACAAGCGAACCTAACCCACATCACATAACTTGACTCAAAAATCCGGCTTCGCCGGATCTAGCCAACTAG
>NZ_VMQU01000028.1 GCF_007714205.1 Mycobacterium helveticum
GAGCGGGGCCGTTCCCATCACCAGATCATCGTCAACACCAATGACGCCATCATCATCATCGAAAGTGCCGCTCAACAACTGGGAATCGCAGTCGACGACGACCTCGGCATCACCGACCGGGCAGCGCTATATTCACCACCGCCAGCGCGGATCCCACATCCTGCTCTTCGTACGCGAGACGAAAAACAACGCGTTGGGCACGTCGCCGTACGTGTTTCTCGGCCCGGCCGACTACGTCTCCCACGAAGGGGAGCGGCCGATGGCGATTACCTGGCGACTGCGCCGGCCGATGCCGATGGAGGTATTTATCGCTTCGCGGGCGGCTGTTGCGTGATAGGTGTTCCGCTGAATCCCCTCGCCCCGAGGAAGATGTCGACTCAATGCGACATCGCTTCACGTTCACGCCCACGACAACGGAAAGCCGATGTCGAGCCGCTCGGTCTGTTTGTATCCCGACCACGTCGGCACGCCGGCCGGCTGCACCCGATAAATGCCGCGAGCCGCGGAAACCATTCGGTCGCGCTGCGTCGGCCACTGAATCTCGGATGCGATCTGTTCCAGCACCTGGCGGTCACGTTCGAGTACCCGGTCCAGGATCGACACCGCGGGCAGCGCGCCACTTTTGTCGCCGTTGCAGCGAGCACACGCCAGCACCAGATTGGCCAGGCCGTCAATACCCGCCAATGACCACGGCAGCACATGATCGACCGGGTTGTTGACCGCCAGGTGTGTATTGCAGTAGAAGCAATGCGGGCCGAAGGCCTCCTTGAATGGCGCACGTACGGCGGCCAAGGCGGTCCGCTCACGACCGAACAGATGACCTGCGACATCGGGGACCTGCTCGTAGAGGAACTTGTTCATCCGCCGCACATCGTCAACCCACATGATTTCCAGCGCGGGTTTGAGCAGACCCGCCAGCCGGGCAAGGCTGTGTGCTACTCCGGGTTTGAGTTCGATGGCGTCGCCGTGTGCGCGCAGCGTCGACCGCGACACGTGGTCGTGCAGGAACGAGTCGTCGTACAGGAAAGGCTCACTCGTCGATGAGCCGGGCAGTTTCTGCAGCCGGTGCAACGGCTGCTGGGCCAGGCACAACGTGATCTGGTCGATGGCGCGCTGGTAGGCTGCGGGAGCGCGCAGCCCGGCGATGTCTACCGAAACGCTTGTGCGGCTGACCCCAGCCGCCGCACGTAACGCATTGGTGGCGATCAGGATTCGTGCGCGCGGCTGTGTGGATTGGCGCAGTTCGTGGCCGTCGAATGGGCGCACCTGCTGCCAGTAGATCTCCAGCACCCGGTGGGCCAGGTCGGGAATCGGCACCGGCAGAACATCGAAGGGCCGCTCGGGCATTTTCTCGATGCAGTGGTCGAGGAGTGCCATCAACGTGGCGAGTTTGTAGGTGGCCGTGCGTAGACCCGTCTCGAGGATTGCCACCACCCGCTGTCCGAGCAGAAGCGGATCGGCCCTGTCATCCACGGCGCACCCGTGTTGTCGGCCCGGTGAGGTAGAACTGCACCGACGCATTATCGCCAGCGAAAGGGGCCGCGTGGGCAAACTCGTCCGGGACAAGATTCCCGACATCATTCGAGCCTCCGGACGCACGCCCCGGGTCACGACGTTGGCCGCCGGTACGTACCGGACCGCCCTGCACGAGAAGCTGCGCGAAGAGGTCGACGAACTGATCGCGGCGACGACAACCGAGTCCCTCATCGAAGAGGCCGCCGACGTGCTGGAAGTGCTTCAGGCCATCGCCGCCGAGCACGGCGTCACGCTCGCGGACATCGTCGACGCCGGAGACCGCAAGCGCGCTGAGGTCGGCGGGTTCGGGAAACGGCTGTGGCTGGACGGCGTGGACCCGTATCCGGCCGGTTAGTTTGTCCCACATCAGTTGTAGGCCGTACTTCCCCCGACCGCATGCGTCGTGCTGATGAGCTTGGCGATGCAGTGGTCCCGGTCCAGTGCTTGGGCCCTGCACCACGTCAGCGGACCGGCGGAGTCGGGAAATGCCAAACCGACCACGGTGACCCAGAAGTCGGGCGCCGAAAAGGTCGACCAGTCACCCGACCACAGCAGCCGTACGTCGGGATAGCGCTGCCTGAGGTCCAGATGCTCCTGCAGCGTCATGGTGTTGTCCCACACCACACCCTGGTCGACGACGCCCGGACGTTTGGAGCTCAGTTGCGGCACCCAATACTCGGCTAGGGTGGCGGCCACGAATGGCCGGTCCTCATCGGCGATGTGGCGCAGCCGCTGCTCGGCGTCCGGCGGCGCGGAGATGGCCGTGCTTTGGGGATAGACCGGCTGCGTGGTCGAGGACGGCTCCGACTGATAGGTGAGCACGCTGGGCGGGGTATCGGCCAGTGTCGGCGACGGGGTGTCCGGCTCCTTGTTGCGGGTGGCGACAACTGCGATCGTCAGCACCACGACGCCGACGAGCAAAAGTGCGGCGGCAGCAATCAACACCGGCAACACGTAGTTGCCACGGCTTTGCGTCGGCGGAACCGTCGGCGGAGGAGCGTATTGGGCGTTGAAGGGTGGGTAGCTAACCGGTCCCGCCACGTATCGGGGCGCCTCCATCGTGGGCGCACCGGCCGCCGACGCTCCCGCTGCGAGGGCATGCTTGGCGGCGCGGCCCAGCGCTCCGGCACTGCCGTAACGGTCATCGGGGTGTTTGGCCATGCCGCGGGCAACGACGTCGTCGAACGATGCCGGAACGCGGGCATTGAGTGCGCTGGGCCGCGGCGGTGGGGACGACAGATGCGCCGCGATGACCTGGGCGCTGTGGCCCGCGAACGGTTTGTGGCCCGTCAACGCCTCGTGGAGAACGCAGGCCAGCGCATAGACATCGACCGCCGGTGTTGCCTCGGAGCCCCCGAACCGTTCCGGCGCCATGTAGTCGAAGCTGCCCACCTGATAGCCCGCCATCGTCAGGTGAGTGTCGCCCCTGGTCTCGGCGATACCGAAGTCCACCAGGTAGGCGAAGTCGTCCGGCGTGACGATGATGTTCTGTGGTTTCACGTCGCGATGGATCAGTCCTTCGGCGTGGGCGGCATCGAGCGCGGCGGCGATCTGGCCGACGATGTCGGTGGCGCGCTGCGGGTCCAGGGCGCCTCTCTTGAGCATGTCGTGCAGGGTCTGGCCCCGGACCAGCCGCATGTCGATGTAGAGGACGTTGCCGATCTCGCCCCAGTCGTGGATCGGGATGACATGCGGCTCCTGGAGGATGGCCGCGGCACGCGATTCGCGCAGGAAACGGGCACGGAATTTCTCGTCATCGGCATACTGCTCGTTGAGCAGCTTCAACGCGACCGTTCTGCCCTTGTCGGTGTCGTAGGCCTCGTACACCTTGCCCATGCCGCCCGTACCGAGCAGTCGGACGACCTTATACTTGCCGAACATCCCTCCGACGAGCGACTTCACCGCATTCCCTGCTTCCTTTCGCCACGGTCAGTATCCGACGAGACGGCGGGCGGCGCAGGTGTTTGCCGGGGAAGCCCTATCGCGGGATGCGGTGCTGGCCGGCTACTCCTTCGGGCAACAGCCGACGTCGCAGAGCCGATCCAGCTGTGCCAGGAATTGGTGGGCTTCGCGGTAGGCGGTGGCCGTGGACGGCTTTTGGCAGGGCATCTTGCGCAGCACTGCCGCCGCCGTCCCGAGCCGCACCAGGACATCGCCGACGTCGGCTTCCGGAATGTCCACCACGGCGCCGCGGTAGTTGCTCAAGATGCACTGGATCGCCTTCGGCAACCGCCTGGCGTCCGGGGTGATGCCGTCGGCCAACAGGTAGGGCAGCTTCCAGGTGTGGGTGTCGTTCGCGGCGCCGACATAGGCGAAGCACTGCATGGCGAGCTTGTATTTCGGGTGCAGCTCAACGGCGGCGTCGAGATTCGCATCAGAACCGACCTCGCTGTTGCGCATTGACAGCGCCCCGAGACCCACCGGCAGATCCGGGCGGAGCCGGTAGATGCCGTGAACCGACAACCACCACAGATCATCGGGGGCTTCCTCGGTGTCAAGCTGCAGCCAGACCCGCGGGCGCAGCCCGCCACCCACGACGTCGGCCGCGTACAGCATGATCGAGTCGCTCACCGCCACGGCCTTGACACGCTGGTCGTCGGCATAAAGGCGGGCTTGGTTCAAGGCAGCGTCGATCGCCGTCTGGCGCCCGGTCAGCCAGCCGGGCCGTTTAACCTCGAGGACCAGGTACTTCAGCCCCAGCCGGGTCAGCACGATGTCGGCCCGTTCCACCTGAGGCCGGATGTTTTCTATCGGCCAGTCCAGGACGGTGGTGAAAAGGTTCTCCAAGATGTTCTCGGCGACCTTCTCGACGGGTTGCCCGCCTCCGCCTTGTCGCAGACGTCTTCGGCGCTCGGCGGCAAACGCCGGCCACGCCGCCCGTGCACGTTCGGCGCACTTGCGGTAGGCGGCCAGGCTGCTGACCGAGCTGTTGGTGTCTGGCTGCGGTCTCTTCATCTTCACGGCATCGGACACGCGTCGAGGGTATGCAGCCTGCTTCCGTCAGGAAAGTGTTTTACCAAAGTAATTGCGGCACTGCACTTCGACGACGATTCGATGCGGCGGCGCCGGTGAGGCCGTTTGCCGTCGTCGTGTGGCGCTGCGGTGTCTTCATCGTCCTCGACCACCACGGGCGCGCCCCGGAGGCGATCACCGAGATCGCCGGGTTGATCGCCGAGGGCAAGCTCACCCCGCTCGAGACCGTCGTCGAGGGCTTCAAGCAGTTGCCGACGCCGATCAACATGCTCTTCGACGGCGTCAACGTCGGCAAGCTCGTCGTCAAGGTATCGGAGTAGAGCGTGCTGGCCAGCGCCAACCGCATCTCCGCTGGCGCGCCGAACGTCAACTGGTGCCGAGTCCATCAGACACGCCCGCAGCCCGTTTCGCGACCATTGTGATGGAATTTCCAGGACGCCTCGCGATAACGCATGGTCGCAACCGCTCACCCTGGCGCGGCTGTCGGAGCGGACACAGAGAGCTGCTTGGCACCGCCCCATTAGTGCTACCCTGTAGCACATGGAGAGGATCGGTGTCCGCGAGCTTCGGCAGAACGCCAGCCGGTATCTGGCCAAGGTCACGTCGAGCGGAGACCCCATCGAAATCACCGAGCACGGACGTCCGATCGCCCGGCTCGTCCCCATCACCGACGAGCCCTGGGCGGACATGATTGCGGCCGGGGAGATCACCCCGGCGGCGCGCGGGGGAAACGTCCGGGACGTCGAACCGATAGCGAGCGACTTTGACGCCTCGCAAGCGCTCGCCGAGCTGCGAGCCGGGGAGCGATGAGGGCGTACCTCGACACCTCGGCGTTGGTCAAACTCGTTGTTTCCGAACGCGAATCGGCGGCCCTGCACGCGTACCTGCGTCGGGTCGGCGACGACACGCTGTTCACCGCGGCGCTTACCCGAACCGAGCTCGTCCGCGCCGTCCTCGGCGCCGGCATCGCGGCGGTAGCCCAGGCGCGTCGCATCCTGGACGAGCTCGACACCGTCAACCTGACCCGCGGCCTGCTTGATGCCGCCGCTGATCTTCGCCCCGCCCGCTTGCGCACGCTTGATGCAATCCACCTCGCCGCCGCCCGGCGTGCCGGTGCGGAGCTGCGCGCCGTGGTTACCTATGACAACCGTATGGCTGGCGCAGCCGCCGACCTCGGTATTCCTGTCGAAGCGCCAGTGTAGAGCCCACGGCGCCGACGGAGTCCTGCGGGCGCCGACTGGCTGGCCCAATCCCTGAGATGTACGCCGCCGGTGCTGCTCGCTGGTGGTCGTCGTCGAAAAGTCTTCGGAAGACCAGTCGGCATCAGTACTCGTCCCAAGCTCTGTGCGGGGCGTCCCATTGCATACACAGACCCATGCATGTATACATGCACTGTGGCGACCAAGACGATATCGATCGATCTCGAGGCTTACGAACGCCTTCGGACCGCTCGGCGTTCGCCGAACGAATCGTTCTCTCATGTCATCAAGCGCGCGCACTGGCGCAACGAAACCCGCACGGCAGCAGCGCTTCTCGATGCACTCGCCGGACTGCCGACGGTGAACGACGACGTTCTCGCGCGCCTGGACGAAGCGCAGCACGCGGACACGCCGCCGGATGACCAATGGCGCTCCGGCTGAGCGTCGACACCACGTTCCTGATCGACCTTCAAAGGGAACGAGTCTCCGGTGGTGACGACGGCGCCGCGCACCGTTTCCTCAAACGGTCGCCAGACGCGGAGTTGTTCCTGTCGACGATCGCGCTGGGCGAGTTCGCTGAAGGATTCGACCAAGCTGAACACCCCACCGTCGCAGCCATGCGCGAAGGACACGTAGTCGTTCCGGTAGATGATCAAACCGCGTTTGTCTACGCCAGAGTGGCACGCGAACTACGTCGCCGCGGCGAACTGATCGGCACCAACGACCTCTGGATCGGTTGCACGAGCCTACGATTAGGGATCCCGGTGGTCACCGCGAACACGGCGGATTTCCGGCGTATCGATGGGCTGGGCATCGTGGAATACCGCTGATAGCCTGTCGCGCGCGCCGGACCTGACTCGTGCAGGCGTGAACGGCGGCTGCCGCCGGGCGACATACCACGGTTATTCGGCGCAAAGTCTTTCTGCGCAGGGTATTTCGCGTCGCGAATGATCGTATGCCTGCACCGGCGGGCCTGCGGGACAGTTTCGACCGCTGTGTACGACGAACCCATATGGCTCGGACGGACCCCTATGGCCCGCCGACGGCGTCCGGTAGCGTGCGCTCATGGCCGAACGAAACCGTCGCTTCCTTCTCCGTCAGCGCCCCACCGGGCGCGTCGACGCGGACACCTTCGAGCTCAGCGAGGAGCCGGTGCCCCAGATCGGTGACGGCGAGGCGCTGGTGCGCGTCGACTGGATCTCGCTGGACCCGACCAACCGCATGTGGATCAACGACACCCCGACCTACCTACCGCCGGTCGGCATCGGCGAGGTCATGCGCGGGCTCGGCCTGGGCGAGGTGATCGCGTCCAACAGCCCGGACTATCGGGTCGGCCAGATGGTGCAGGGCCTGGTCGGCTGGCAGCAGTACGCGGTCGCCTCACCGACGGCGCCGCTGATGCCGGTCGAGGTCGCCGACGGTGTCTCGCCGAGCGCCTATCTCGGCGCGCTCGGGATGACCGGGCTCACGGCGTGGGTCGGGATGCGCGACATCGGCAAGCCGAAGCCGGGGGAGACTGTCGTGGTCTCGGCCGCGGCCGGCGCGGTCGGCTCGGTCGCCGGCCAACTCGCCAAGGCCGCCGGCGCGCGCGTCGTCGGGATCGCCGGCGGCCCCGACAAGTGCAAGCTGGTGACCGAGCGGCTCGGCTTCGACGCGGCCGTCGACCACCGCGCCGACGACTGGGCCGCCCAGCTCGCCGCGGCCACGCCCGACGGCATCGATGTCGACTTCGAAAACGTGGGCGGCGACATCATGGACGCGATCTTCGCGCGCCTCAACATCGGTGCGCGGGTGGCTCTGTGCGGCATGATCTCCGGCTACAACGCGGCCGACCCGCCGCCCGGGCCGCGCGCGTTCGGCAACCTGCTCATCCAGCGCGCGACGGTGCAGGGCTTCATCGTCCTCGACCACTTCGGGCGTGCGCCGGAGGCGATCACCGAGATCGCCGGCCTGATCGCCGAGGGCAAACTCACCCCGCTCGAGACCGTCATCGAGGGCTTCGAGCAGTTGCCCACGGCCATCAACATGCTCTTCGACGGCAAGAATGTCGGCAAGCTCGTCGTCAAGGTCTCCGGGTAGAGCGCTTGGTGCGCAACAGCTCTCATCCATCCCTTGACCGGTAGGCGAGGCCTGTTCTCCTGCGTCGACGCCATCGGGGCCCTCGCAGATGTGCGCCCGCCGCGGGCACCTGATCACTTCCCGTCGATGTGGTTGACCGCCTCGCTGGTGCCGATACCGCGGTCGCGGCGCAATTCGCATGGTGGTCGGCGGCGGTGACCACTGAGACAGACGTGACGTCCTCGCCGTCGCGCCGACGAGCTCGGAATCCCCACCTTCATCAGTTCCACACGCGTGCCACTTGTGCACACCTGCATCTTGATGCACTGATGCTGGGTTGGGCCATGCGCACCACCGTTGACCTCCCCGACGACCTGCACAACCAGGCGTTGGCGATTGCGCGGGACACCCACCGCACGTTGAGCGAAACCGTCGCCGACCTCATTCGGCGCGGCCTCGGAGCCGGCGGGACCGCCGCAATCTCCCGAGACGCCAGGACGGGGTTGCCGCTGGTGAGTGTTGGGA
Organism: Mycobacterium helveticum; assembly: GCF_007714205.1. Lineage (GTDB taxonomy): Bacteria > Actinomycetota > Actinomycetes > Mycobacteriales > Mycobacteriaceae > Mycobacterium > Mycobacterium helveticum. The sequence goes on from NZ_VMQU01000028.1 coordinate 8,271, forward strand.
CGGTCGTGTGACTTCCGAGGACGTGCGGTCATTGGAGGATGAGGAGTGACGGCGCTGCTCGACGCGAACGTGCGGTCGCGGGTTCGGTCCATCACGAGTTCTGGCCCGACAGTGTTTCTTTCGCAGACGTAGAAGTCACCGGTGTGGTCGGCCACCGACAGGTCACCGATGCCTACCTCGCCCAGCTTGCACGAATCCGCAACGGGCAGTTGGCGACTCTCGACAGCGGCCTGGCGCACCTGCACAGCGATGTGGCGGTACTCATTCCCACGCGAACCTGAGGTCACAAAAACTTTGAACCAGTGCCCCCACCCAATTCGCGTGCCACCGCGTCGAATGCGCGCAACGTGTCCAACTGGAGCTGCGGGTCCCCGGAGTTCGGCTGGGTGGACAATTTCGCGGCCACCACCTCCGCGGAGCGGTTGACGTAGATCATCTGACCGCACATGCCCAGGCACAGCGCGACATTGTTGCCCGGGTAGGGAAACCACACCTGGTTGCGGTACATCCCGCCGGGCATGTCGGTGTCCTCGGGGCAGGCGGCGAACGCCGCACGTGAATCGGGCCCGCCGGCAAGGGTGTCGGCGATCCACGCCGCCGGCACCACCTGCTCGCCGGTCAACGAGGCACCGTCGCGCACAAACAGCGACCCGAACCGGATCATGTCGGTCAGACAGGCGTTGATGCCGCCGTCGAAGATTCCCGTGCCGGCGGCGTCGACGCCGATGGTCGCGTCGCATTGCGCGCCGATGCGGCTCCACAGCAGCTCCGACATCAGTTCGGGCATCCGCTTGCCGCCGGCGGCCTCGCAGACCCAACCCAGCACATCGGTTTCGCACGAACGGTATTCGAACGGGCCGCCGTGCGCCGACTTGCGCCGCAGGGTCAGCAGGTAGTCCCGCAACGTCAACGGGAGGTCCGGCCTGGTCTGACGCTGCCACCCGATCACCTGCTCGCGCACGTGGATCTCCGCGTCCGGATCGCCGTAATCCTCAGAGAACAAGATCCCCGACCTCATGTCCAGCAGGTGGCGCACCGTCGCACCGGCGTAGCCGCACTCTGCCAGCACGCCAACGTAATCCGTGACCGGCGCGTCGACATCGAGCACACCGGCCCCGCACAGCGCGCCGACCACGGCCGCCACCAGCGACTTGCTGATCGAGAACAGCAGATGCCGGGTCTGCGCGCCCATGCCGCCGAGGTACTCCTCGGCCACCAGCGCACCGCGGTGGGCGACGGCCCACCCGTCGGTACCGGTGCCGGCCATCACCGCGCCGACGGTGGTGGCCGTCCCGTCGGCTCCGGTCACCGCGATCTCGGCGATCGGCGCACTGAGGGCGGGCAACGCCACGGCCGGTCCGGTCCCGCGCGAAATCACCGCGCTCGCCATGAAGTCGTCGATGTGCTGGAACGCCCAGTGCGAGTGCGGCGGTGACAGCCAGTTGTCCAGCGACAGGCCGGCCGGAACGCCGCTCACGCTCGCGCGACGAGCCGCGAGACGATCGGCGTGGCCGGCGCCAGGGGAGTCGAGGCGAAGTGCGCCTTGAGGCCGTCGACCCAGCGCCGGCAGCGCTCGGTGAGCTGGTAGTCGTCGGTCTGCAGGTGCCCGGGAGTGACCAGCACGCCGAGTTGGGCTCCCTCGCAACGCAAGTCACCCGGCGCCGCCACCCGCATGTAGAACGCCTCGGAATCGTCGAGCAGCGTGGCCCAGTCGTTGCCCTGGCGCGCGAAGAAGACGCGCCCGTCCTGGTCGAGACGCCACACGCCGGTGCGCGGTGTCGCGGTGAACAGCTCGAGATCCGGCGAGGTCTCCGACATGATCAGCTGGCCCCACACCTCGTCCTCGCCGTAGCCCCGCTCCCAGCGCGCGTTGATTTCCTCGACGTCGAGCTCGTACTCCACGTCCATGTACTCGAGCAGATGGAACAGGAACAGCGGAATGTCGGCGTAGGCCTCGGTGGTCAGGTTCGTCATCGGGCTCGCGCCGGACAGGCGCGGGTTCACCTCGCCGAGGTAGAGCTCGTCGGAATCCAGGTCGTGCAACAGATCCACCTCGAAGTAGCCGCGGTACCCCTCTCGGCTCAGCACGTCGCCCAGCTTGCGCACCATCTCCCGCGCGGCGTGTATCTGCGCGGGCGGCAGCACCTCGCGCCAGACGTCGTTGCCGCACCAGGCGCCCCGGTACGGGGTCAGCTCCGGGTAGCCGACGAGGCTCGTCATCGCGGGGCCGATCACGGTGCCGTGGCGGGTCACCGTGCCCTCGATGCACACCTCGACATTGCGGATGCGCTTCATGACCTTGACTTCCGGTTGCCCCGCCACGCCGGCGGCGCAACTGTCCCAGTCGCGCTCGCCGCGCACGAAGAACGTCGCACTGCCGGCGTTGCCGTATGCCGCCTCGATGACGAGGTCGTCGCCCAGCCCGGCGCCGTGGGCCAGCGCCGACAGTTCCTCGTAGGAGCCGGCGCGCCCGATCACGTGCGGCACGCTGGGCACGCCCGCCTCGTCGGCCAGGCGCGTCATGACGACCTTGGAGCCCAGGCGATGCCGCAGCTCCGTCGGGGGATGCATGACGTTGAGGCCCGCCTCCCGCGCCAGGACCGCGGTCTCCTCGTCGAGCATGACGAAGCAGGCCTGGCCACCGGGCCCGTGGCGCGCGATGAAATCGAGCGTCTCGGGATCACGCAGCAGGTGGTTGCACACGTCCCCCATGCCGTCGAAATCGACGCGGTCGCGCCGGCGGGGCACGAACACGCGCGAATGCGCGCCCTCGAACGAGTCAAAGTAGGTGAGGTAGAAGAAGTTGCGTATCCAGCGGTCGATGCCGAGCAGGTTGAACGGGGTCGGTGAGATGAAGTACAGCGGCACGGTGTTGGTGTGAAAGAACGCGCGCACGTCCGAGAGGCAGGTCAGCGGGCCGCGCGGCCCGGGCCCGCCGGCGGGCAGGCTCACGCCGGGCGCGCTGTGGTCGGGGACGCCAAGACGGCGGCTTGCTCACATGGCTGCATCCGACAAGTCTGCCCACGGGCGTGGGGAGTATCAAGCGCACCGGCGGCCGCGGCGGGACGCCGCTGCCCGCGTCGTCGCTGCCGACGCCAGGAGTAGCGTGCGACACACGCAGCGCCACGAATGACAAGGAGAACCCATGAGTCATGACGACGTGTTCGACGGCGCCATCGCCGCGGCCTCGCCGATCGAACAAACGGTCGCGGTGTTCATGCTGCACCCCGAGACGTTCGCCGAAAGCATCGCCGCCGGCTACCAGAACCCGCTCACCGGATACGTCGCCGGCCGCGGCGGAGTGCTGGGCGAGGCCACCGGCGCCACGGTCGGTTCGATCTTCGTCGCGTTCGAGCCCAACTTCCTGCGTGGCCTGTGGGAGGAGGGCGTCGCGGTGCGCGGCGCCGCCGGCGCGGCCGAGGTGTACTGGGACCAGATCGCCCGCTTCGCCCGCAAGCACCTGGCCGGTGCCGAAGGCCTGGACCGCATCGCGGCGCTGGGGGAGAAGATCATCGCGGCGGCACCGGACGCGGGCCTGCCGCTGTATGCCGGCTGGCGCACCATGCCGCTGGCCGACGACGCGGCGGCGCGGGCGCTGCAGGTCATGCAGGTTCTGCGCGAGCTGCGGGGCGGCGTGCATTTCAACGCCCTCACCATTTCCGGCATCACCCCGGTGGAAGCGCACATGCTCAACAAGGGCCATCAGTACGCGGCGATGTTCGGCTGGCCCGAGCCGTTCGCCGACGGCGCGGACAAGAAGGACCGCTACGCCGAGGTCGAGCGGGCGACCAACCGCCGGATGGCCGAGATTTTCGCGGCCGCGCTCACCCCCGACGAGGCCGACGAACTCGCCCGGCTCAGCGCCCGCGCCCTGGCGTCGCTGAAGGCCTCCGTCGCGACCTGAACCGCCGACGGAACGCGTGCCTCGCCGATGTGCAGATCCGCTACAGTCGGCTTCCCACCCGCCCAGGCGAGGCAACGATGAGCGAAACGGCTGAGACCCCGATCGCGCTGAAGGGTCTGCACCCCATTGGGCGCGGCGTGGAGCGCCCCGAACATGTCGTCGTGACCGGTGACGGCCGGGTCTTCGCCTCCGACAGGGCCTCTGCCGTCGCCGAACTCACCGGTGAGCACACCGTAAGGCGCATCGGTCGGGCCGGCGGCGAGCCGAACGGCTTCGCGCTCGACCGCGACGGCCACGTCCTGATCGCCAACTGGGGCGTGGGCGCGCTGCAGGAGCTCGACCCGGTGACCGGCGCGATCGCGACGCTGCTGGCCGACCAACTCGAGGGGCGGCCGCTGAAGTGGCTGAACTTCGTCCTGCTGGATTCCCTTGGGGCGCTGTGGTGTTCGGTGAGCACCACGGCCGACGATCTGCTCGACACCATCGCGCGTGGCACACCCGACGGGCACCTCTTCCGGGTGGCACCGGATCGCCGGTCGGCGCACGTGGTCGCCGACGCGGTGGGCTTCCCCAACTGCATGGCGCTGGATCGCGACGAGGCCTACCTGTACGTGGTCCGCACGCTGACCGCCGACGTGGTGCGCTTCCCGATCCACGGCGAAACGCTCGGGCCCCAAGAGCGATTCGGCCCGCCGCTGGGGGACCGGCGCCCCGACGAGTTCGGCCCCGACGCCGGCCGCTTCCTGGCCGACCCGCAGGTGGGCCGCCGGTGGGGGATGGCCGACGGCTGCGCGTTCGATGCTGAGGGAAACCTCTGGGTCACACTCGTTTTGGCGAACAGGATCGTCGCGATCCGCCCGGACGGCACGGCGACCGTCGTGCTCGACAACCCCGACGGCGCGGCATTGCACGGCCCGACCAGCATCGCCTGGGGCGGACATGACATGCGCGACATCTACGTCGGCTCGATCCTGACCCCGCACGTGCTCAAGGGCAGAAGCTCGGTGCCGGGCCTGCCGATGGTCCACCAGCGCTAGCCTGCTGATGGTCCCGGCCGCATGAAGGCCGGCATCGCCTCCTGCGGGTTGGCCGGGATCATCGATTCCGGCAGTCCCCACAGCTGCCGAATGGACGCACCGCCGTCGACGACCAGTGTCTGACCGGTGATGCGGGCGGCCAGTTCGGAGGACAGAAACAACGCGGCGTTGGCGACGTCGTGCGCGCGCGGCGCCGCCAGCGGGTTGATCCCGTTGACGGCGTACTCGCCGGGCGGCTGGTCCGCGTTGCCCGAGCCCACGTTGCCCGGCGCGACCGCGTTGGCCCGAATGCCGTAGCGGCCCAGCTCGTCGGCGAAGGTCTTGACCAGCGAGATGACGCCGGCCTTGGCGGCGCCGTAGGCGGCGTGGTAGGTCGCCGCCGCGATGCCGTCGACCGAGGCGAGCGCCACCAGCGAGCCACCGCTGCGCTGGGCGATCATCTGCCGGGACACGGCCTGAAAGAGGTAGTAGACCTGGGTCAGGTTGTAGTGGATCGCCGCGTCCCACAGCTCGGCGGTGAAATCCTCGACCTTCGACCAGGTCGCACCGCCGATGATGTCGACGCACACGTCGACCCCGCCCAGCGCCGCGACGACGTCGTCGATCGCCCGACCGACCTGCTCGGGATCGGTCATGTCCGCGACGATCGGCACCGCCTGCCCGCCCCTGGCGACGATCTCGTCGGCGACGCGATGCGCGCGCTGCTCGTCGATGTCGATGCAGGCCACCGACGCGCCCGCCTCGGCGAGAACAAGCGACGTGAACCAGCCGTGGCCCGCGCGCTCGGGCAGGTAACCCGCACCCGAGACCACCGCACGCTTACCGGACAGCCCGAAATCGATCACGGCCGACCGGTACTGTCCCCGGCAGCGGTCCCGCCCCGCAGCGGCTCCGCGAGCTGCGCGCCCAGCCAGACGACCCCGCGGCCCAAGGCCGCGAGCACCTGGCCCGTCGTGGTCGCGGCCGCCCCCATGGCGGCCATCGCGGCATCGAGCACGCTGGGAATGTGGAAGTCCTCCCACGTCTGAACCTGCTGATGGCGGGCCTTGGCGAAACTGTCGAGCTCCTCGCGCAGCGCGCACTGCTGCCTGGCCAGCGCGCGCACCGACGAGAAGCGGAAGCCGTCGATGGCCGACAGCTTCCCGAATCGGTCCAGCACGTCCTTGGCGTCCCGATAGATGCGCAGGTCCTCACCGAGATGACGCTCGACGAGCTCGCGGGCCTCGTCGATGGCCCGCAGCAGCTGCTCGGGTTGGGTCGACTCGATGCGCGCCAGGCTCAGGCGCTGCCACTTGTGCAGCGACTCCTCGGCGATCACCAGCAGGCTCAAGGCGTCGCCGATACGGTTGTCGTTCATCGCGTTTCGCAGCTTCTCGGCGCGCTGCTGCACGGCCATCGTGTGGTCGAACGACGCCAGGCTGCGGGTGACGTGGTTGCGCAGTTGCTCGACGGTGACGTTGAGCGCCGGCCCCAGCGCGGCCACCGAATCCCAGTACGCGTCGGGCAGCGACCCGTACTTCGCCAGCGAGTCCACCATCCGCGTCACCGTCAGGTTGTTGCCCAGGACGTCGCCGGCGCGGTGCGCCCGGGCCACCTCGAGCACCGCCTCGACCTTGTCCTCCACGCGGCGGACGGCGTCCTCCACCTCGGCCACCGCGGACTTCAGCGCCATCTGCATGGCGATCAGCTGCGCCGACATCATCGCCTCGGGCCCGATCCCCGCCGGACGCCACTGCAGCGGCGCCAGGAGCCGGCCGTCGGCGGCGGGCGCCGTCAGCCGGAAGAAGCCGTTGCCGCCGGGGAGCAGCGCGCCGTTCTTCAGCGCGTCGAGGCTGTCGCGGTGCAGCTGCACGTACTTGCCGGTGTCGGCCAGCAGCGAGGCCAGCCCGGCCAGCCCGCTCGCCGCGTTCGCCACCGAGGCGCCGTCGATTCCGGCGACCCGCATCGCGTGCCCGGCGCTCGCGCGCAGCCGCGCCAGGTAGGACTCGACGGCGGCGGGATCACCGCCCAGCAGCAGGGCCTCGTCGTGGAGGGCCACCACGACCTCGTCGGTCCCGGCATCAGTCACGGCCGACACGTCGGAAACCTCGGATGTGCTCACGGCACCCCTAATGATCCGTCGGCATGCGATCGGGCAGGCCAAGAGTTAACAGGAACTTGTCGCTGGCAAACCCGGACATTACACCCACGCACCAGGCGAACCCCCCGGTTCGCCGCCTGTTCGGCGGGAATTCACCAGAACGCGCCGGCGGCCCAGCGCGGGCAGCGCGGGCTCGGCATCCCGCCGCGAATCACGTGTCCAGCAACTCCGGCAGGAAGATCTGGTCGGGAGTCCAGCGCCGGTCCACCAGCCCCTGCTCGAACTGGTAGCGCAGGTTGGTGCCCAGCGCCATGCGGTTCGCGGCAATACCGTAGGGCCACCAGTCGGGGCCGAACTGCTGCGTGTTCCGCTCGAACAGCGCGTTCATCCACGGCGTCATGTTCTGCACCTCGTAGACCCGCCGGCCGGCCCGGTAACGCTCGGCGGCGGCCTCTTTGGCCGCCACGAACGCGCGGTAGACCGCCCGCGCCACCGCGGGCTCGGCCGCGGCCGAATCCCGCCGGATCACGACGGTGTGCATCATCGGAAAGATCCCGGTGCGCCGGTGGTAGTCGCGCTCGACCGGCTCGAAGTCGGCAAACAGCCGCCGCACCGCCGGCGACCCGTCCAGCACGCACTGCGGCACGTTCGCGCTGAACAGCGCGTCGATCGCCCCGGCCTCGAGCATCGGGCCCAGCGCCGCGGGCGCGGCCGTGACGTCGACCCCGGCGGCGTGGGTCTGCGGGACGAAGTCGTAGGGCTCCATGGGGGTGTCGAGCCCGCCGACGAGCCAGCGGTTGTGCTCGGGCCGAAAGCCGTACTCGTCCATGAGGATTCCCTTGGCCCACACCCCGGAGTCCTGGCCGTAGATGCCCATCTCGCCGATGGTCCTGCCGACGAGATCGCCGGGCTCGCGGATCCCGCTCGCGGTGTTGACGAAGACGCACGAGTGGCGGAACACCCGGTTGGGAAAGACCGGGATCGCGATGAACGGCGAAGCGTCACCGAAGGTGCGCAGGTAGAACGTCAGCCCCAGTTCGGCCACGTCGAACTCGCGGCCGCGCATCATGCGTTGGAAGATCTCGGGGATCGTTGCGGCGGTCTCCATGGCGACGTCCACGCCGTCGACGGTGACGCTGCCGTCGAACAGCGCCGCCGTCGTCTCGTACCGGAAGCAGCCGATCTTCACGGGATTCCCCATCAGTACCAGCCTTTCCGTGGTGGCGTTCGACCGCGGAGTGGGCGCGCACCGACGGCGCGACCCAGTCTTGCAGGAAGGTCCGCAACTTGGCGCCGGTGCGCCGGCGGGTGCCCGGGATCCACGATCAGCGACTGCACCGTGCGCAGCATGACCTCGACGAGCTCGTCGAACCTGTCGGCCTCGCTGGGGTCGGTGATGACGCGGACTTCGCGATGTTGTCCCGGTGCGGGCAAGGCGTCGCGGACCCGGCTCAGCGTTTGGTTCGCGGCAGCGCGGCCGCGCGTGCCGCCACCTCGTACAGGACGGCGAAGTCGGACTTGCCATGTCCATGTCCGATCGCGGTCTGGATCAGTTGGTGAGTGGTGGCCGCCACCGGCATCGGCACCTCGAGTTGCCGGGCGGCGGCCAGCCCCAGATCGAAGTCCGTGCGCACGCTTTCGGTGGTGAACGTGGGCTCGTAGTTGCGGGCGCGTATCGCCTGGCCCTGGTGTCGGATGAACGTCGATCCGAGCACGGATTCGTCGATGAAATCCAGGAAGGTCGATGGCGCCACGCCCCCCTTCTCGGCCAGGGTCGTCACCTCGGCCAGCACCTCGCCCACCATCCCCAGCAGCAGGTTGTGGCAGAGCCTGGTGAGCAGTGCGGCTTCCCCTGTGCCGCAATAGGTCACGTTGGGCGCGATCGCGCGCAGATACGGCTGGACGGTTTCGAAGGTCTTCGCCGCGCCGGACACGATGATCGAACCGTGTCCTTGGGCGATCATGCCCGCGTTGCCGCTCACCGGCGCCGACAGGAATGCGATCCCCCGCTTGGCGGCCTCGGCGCGGACCTCCGCGGCCGCCTCGGCGGACACGGTCGAACAGTCCACGACGATCCGCGGCGCCGGCTGCGCGCGGAACAAGCCCCCGGGGCCCAGCGTCACCGCAAGCAGGTCCGCCGACGACGTGACCGTCGTGAACACGATGTCGCAACGCCCCAGATCGCCGACGGCGGCGGCGCGGGTGGCGCCCAGCCCGATCAGCGGCCCGGTCTTCGGCGCCGTGCGGTTCCACACGGTCATCGTGACGCCATGGGCCAGCAGGCGAGTGGCCATCGCGCTGCCCAGTCGGCCCGTTCCGAGCCAGCCGATGTGATGATCCCCGGTCATGACGCTCCCTGCGTAACAAGGGATTCCTGTTGTGGGCATGCCTCATGGGCGATCTCCTCGACCGCGCCGCCGCAGAAATGCGGCACTCGGGCGGAGGCGGCGCGCGGGTGCCGGTGCGTGTCCTGGTGGGTGGCGGCCTCTTCGGAAATTTCGGCAAAGCTCAGCAGGCGAACGCCGGTCATCGTCCCCCTCCCCGTACGTAACGTTCACTGTACTGAACACTTTGGGTAGTTTCGCTGTCAAATCCGATCGTTTATAGTCTTCGGCACGACGGTTGCGTGCACTTCGGTGAACAGGTGGAGTGCTCATGGCGGACAGAAGGGCTACCGGCGCGACGCCCGCGGTGACCGAGGGCCTCGGCGGGCGGCTGCGTCAGGTCCGCACCGCGCGAAACATGTCCGTCAGGGAACTCGCGCGCCGGGCCGGATGTTCCGCCAGCCTCGTCTCCCAGGTGGAACGGGGCGTGACCGCGCCGTCGGCCAACGTGGTCTACGCGCTGGCGAACGAACTCGGCGTCGCGCTGGACACGCTGTTCGGGACGGCACCGATCGAGACCGCGGCGCCCCCGTCCGCGCCGCCCGGCGCGACCGGTTCATGGGGCCGTGCAATCGGGCCCGACGGCGCAGGCATCCTGCAAAAGGCGAACGGGCGCAACACCATCCAGCTGTCCACGGGGGTGCGCTGGGAGCGCCTCACGCCGGCCCGCGACAACCGGGTCGATTTCCTCGAGGTCGTCTACGCGCCCGGCGGCCAATCCTCCGGCAACGGCCAGGCCATCCGGCACGGTGGCCGCGAATACCTCTACGTCCTCGAGGGAGAACTCGAGGCCGTCATCGGATTCGACACGTTGCGGCTGTCGGAAGGGGATTCCCTGGCATTCGACCCCGCGACGCCGCATCACTACCGCAACCCCACGGCCGCGACCGCCCGCGCCCTGTCCGTCGTCGTCCACGACCCTCACGCGGCGGACTGAGTGCGCAGGTTGCGTGCGCCCCGGACATTGCGAAGACCCGAGCAGTTCACGCACCCGACGCACCCCACACAGTCGACGCAGCGCGCACAACCCACGCAGGCGGCGCACCGCGTGCAGGCGATGCACGCCACGCACGCCACGCATTCGCGCACCAGAACGCTCAACACCGTCAGCACGCTGCCGACCACCCCGACGCTGCCCGCGGTGCCCACGGAGCCGACCACCCCGACGCTGCCCGCGGTGCCCACGGAGCCGGCCACCCCGACGCTGCCCGCGGTGCCCGCGGAGCCGGCCACCCCGACGGCGCCCGCGGTCGCGACCGAGCCGGCCACTGCGACGGCGCCCGCGGTCGCGACCGAGCCGGCCACCGCGAGGCTGTCGCTGACGGCGATCGCGCCCGCCGTCGAGCGGTCGTCGAAAGTGACCGTCGAACCGTGCCGCACTGCCACGCATTCATCATGCCAAGGTGGCCGATGATCGTCACCTCTGCGCGCGTGCGCGTCCAACGCGGCGTCATCCCATCGCCGACCGGGGCGGCCGCTGGGTGTCAGTTGCCGAAGCCGCCGCCGGCGGTGGCGCCGGCCACCGAGACCGGTCCCTGCGGGCCGGGGGTGCCGTTGATGCGGCTGGCGGCGAAGGCGGCGCCCCTGTCGATCATGCTGACGTCGTCGGTGTAGGTGTTGTGGGCGGCGAAGTTGAGCCCGTCGGAGCACACCGGGTCGTCTTGGACGCAGACCTTGATGGTCTTGGCCTGATACGGCGGGCCGATGGCCAGCGGCGGCTCGCCGAGGAAGTTCATGGCGCGCTCGTTGGGTGTGCCGAACAGGACGACCGAGGAGACGTGGTTGGCGACCTCGGGGCTCAGGGGTTTGGGCGCGGTGGCCGGGTCGATGCCGTCGGGCACCTGCGCGGAGGTGACGAAGCCCATGATGGCGGCGCCCTGGGAGTAGCCGCTGAGCACCATCTTGGTGTTGGGGCATTGCTGGGCCATGGAGAGCACGTGTGCCCCGGCGTCTCTGACGCCGTCGATGCCGGTGTCCCACTGGTCGCTGGCGGGGTAGTTGACCGAGTAGACGTCGAAGGACTTGCCGGCCAGGCGGGGGCGCAGGTCGTCGATGAAGGCCTGCACGGTCGGGCCGGGGCCGGGTTCCTCCCCGGTGCCGCGGGCGGCCACCACTTGAACGTCCGGGCAGCCCTGGGCGGCGGCGAACGGAACGGCGGATGTCAGGACGGAGGTGCCCAGGCCCGCCGCCGCGACGGCGGCCGGACCGAGAAAACGAGCGATGTGACGTGTGATCATGCGGCTATACTCCCGATGCGGACGGATCTCAAACCTACGAATTACCCGACCTATCTATTTGTGCACAGGATCGCCGAATCCGCAACCGGCATGCGCAAATTGGACTTCGCGGCGCCGGTCGGTCGGACGCGCATCGGGCCTCCCCCCGGGGCGCCGCGGGGCACCGAAACTCTTGCCGAGCAACGGTTTTCTCGGCGCGCGGGGTTCGGCCATGGTCAACCGCCCAGATTGCGTGGCGCCGTGTCCGGTTCGGCGGCCCGGTTCGGCGTCACCGGAGAATCGGCACGGCCCGCGGGTGGGTCCCGACGCGGGGCGCCGTGTCGGTGGGCCGGCGTACGTTCGCGCCATGAGTGCTTCCAGGTCGGGCTCGGGCGGCGGGTTCGGTGGCTTCGTGGCGGTGCTGGTGCTGATCGCGATCATCATCAAGCTGATTTGGTGGATCCTCGCGACGATCGCCCTGGCGGGGTTGTTCTTCCTCCTACGCGCCGTGGTGCGCTGGTACGGCAGGCGTGCGGCCGCGCGCGCGCGACGGCGACGGGGGCTGGCGGCGCGCGCCGATCAGCAACACAACTGGGTGCTGCGCGGCGACGACCGCGGCATCTACGGCCCCGAGGGTGCCGCGCTCATGCACGATCTGTTCCCGGCAAGGCGGCCGCTGCGGAGGCCGCCGTGACCCGGTTCGGTTGCTACCATCGCGCGGTGAGTGATGGGACCGCACGCGTCCGGCCGGTTTTGCGGCGCGACCTGCTCAGATGCGCGGGGGTGGCGTCGGTCGCCATCGGTCTCGCCGCGTTGGCCCGCGTCCCCCGCGCGGCCGCCGCCGGCTCCGGGGTCGTCTTCCTCGACGCGGGCCACAACGCCATCAGCGACGCGTCGATGGCCCGGCAGGTGCCCAACGGCCGGGGCAGCACCAAACCGTGCAACACCTCGGGCACCGCGACTGCCGACGGCTACCCCGAGCACGCGTTCAACTGGGCCGTCGTCACGCTGGTCGGTCAGTCGCTGAATCAGCAGGGGATTCGCACCCAGCTGTCCCGCGACGGCGACGACGGCGTCGGGCCCTGCATCGACCAGCGTGCGAACCTGGCCAACGCGGCGCGACCCGAGGCGATCGTGAGCATCCACGCCGACGGCGGTCCGCCGTCGGGGTCGGGATTCCATGTCAACTACTCCAGCCCGCCGTTGAACGAGGTCCAGGCCGTCCCCGCCGTCCGGCTGGCCCACGCGATGCGCGATGCGTTGGTGCAGTGGGGTTTTCGCCCGGCCACCTACATCGGCTCCGACGGTCTTTACGGCCGCGACGACCTGGCCGGTCTCAACCTCGCCGAATACCCGGCGGTCCTGGTCGAACTGGGCAACATGAAAAACGTGGACGACGCGACGCGGATGCAAAGCCCCAACGGCCGGGCCGGGTACGCCGCCGCCGTCACCGCGGGGATTGTCGCGTTCCTGAACTCCTAGACCGCGGTGCGCCGGCGCCGAATCACTTCGCCGCATCGAGGAATTCGTTCACCGCGTCGGCGAACTCGACGGGGCGGTCGCGCACGAGCCAGTGGCCGCATGGGGCGAGGACGCGCAGCTGCCCGTGAGGGACCGCTTGCGACGCCCGAATCGAATCCGCCACCGGCACGAGCTTGTCGTCGCGGCCCGCGAGCATCAGCGTCTCCGCTTCGATTTGCGGCAGCTTCGCCATGAGCGACAAATTGGCGGGGTCGGCGAACGCCCATCGCTGCGTGGCCGCAAACGCTTCGCCGGCACGCGGGCGCTTGCCACTGACGACGACTGCGTCGATCAGACCGTCGGTCAGCGCGGCCGCGTTCGTCATGCCCAGACCGGCGCGCAATTGCAGGCGAATGAGCCCGCGGCCCAGGCTTACCGAGAGACGGTACATTCGCCTCTGCAGCGCGGGGTGACGGACGAGCCACTCGACCGTGCGCATGAACCTGAACCTGTCGGTGATGCCGCCCGGGTTGATCGCGAGGATACGGCGCACCACGCCGGGGTGGTCGATGGCGACGGCCAGGGTGATCCAGCCCCCGAGCGACAACCCTCCGAGATCGACCCGGTCGAAGCCGTGGCCGCGGATCAGCTCGGCGACCCACTCGCCGTACCAGGGGACGGAAAAGGGCGAATCAGAAGGGAATTCGCTGTCGCCGTAGCCGGGCAGGTCCGGGGCGATGACCCGCCGGCGCCGCCCCAGGGACACCAGCGCCGAACCGTAGGACACCAGCGCCGAGTCGAGGCCGCCGCCGTGCAGCAGGATCAGGGGCGTGACGCCGTTGCCCGGGTCGACCTCGAAGACCCGCGTGCGGATACCTCGAACGTCGATGTCACGCGCGTTGATCCCGGCGGGAACCCGCACAGACCGGGCACCGGTCACCGGACCCTCCCGACTCGACGATGGGGCGTATCAGGCTCACACCGGGCGCGGTGCGCACCAGGGGCGGCGTCATCGTGACCGTCACGCCGACGTCTCGTCTTGCCCGCTGGGCAGGTCGCCCACCGGGCACTCGGCGACGCCGATGGTGTCGCGGGTGATCGACTCCACGTTCTCCTGGGCTTTCTTCGGGTCGTTCACCCAGAGTTTGTAGAAGTCGAACGGGCACTCGGCGACGCCCTTGTCGCCCTCGCCGGCCGCGTGCACACCGGTGTAGCCGCGATGCAACAGCTTGAACAGGTGGTTCTGCGATTGCCCGGTGCGCCGCGCGTCGCGGATCGCCGAGATGGACAGCTGCGCATACTGGATGCCGTACTCCTCGGTCCCGGTTTCACCCAGGGTGCGGCCGTCGAATCCGACGATCGCGGAATGCCCGAAATAGCTGTAGACGCCGTCGAATCCGGCCGCATTGGCGACGGCGACGTAGACGTTGTTGGCCCAGGCCATCGCCTTGGACATCAACACCGTCTGCTCGGCGGCGGGATACATGTAGCCCTGCGAGCGGACGATGAGCTCGGCGCCTTTCATCGCGCAGTCACGCCAGATCTCGGGGTAATTGCCGTCGTCGCAAACGATCAGCGACACCAGGATCCCTTTCGGGCCCTCGACCGCGTAGGTGTCGGACCCCGGATACCACGGCTCGATCGGATTCCACGGAATGATCTTGCGGTATTTCTGCACGATCTCACCGCGGTCGTTCATCAGGATGAGGGCGTTGTACGGCGGTTTGTGGGGATGTTCCTCGTGCTGTTCGCCGGTCAGCGAGAACACCCCCCACGTCTTGGCGGCCCGGCACGCCTCGGCGAAGATCTGCGTCATGGGGCCGGGGACGGTGGTGGCGGTCGCGTACATCTCCGCCTCGTCGTACATGATGCCCTGGGTCGAGTACTCCGGGAAGGCGATCAGATCCATCCCGGGCAGGCCCCGCTTGACGCCCACCACCATGTCGGCGATGCGCTGCGCGTTGGCGAGGACCTCGTCGACGGTGTGCAGTCGCGGCATCTTGTAGTTGACCACGGCGACACCGACGGTATCCGGACTCGACGAGATGTCTCCGTGCCTCATGCTGGATCGATCCTCTCGGCGACTCGCGTTGGCGCGCGGCGAAACCGCTAATTTACCACCAAGAGCAATAGTTGCATAAGGTGGTAATTGTCCCGGAAACTGGCTTTGAGAACGGAATTCCCAGGGTTTGATTTCCAGGGTTTGATTTCCGGGGTTTGATTCCCGGGGTTTAACTCCCAGGGTTTGTCGGTCGCGTCAGGCGGACCGGCCGTGGGCCGGGCCGAGTCGGTGTAGCGCCGCGAAACTCGGGAACACTGGGAAGCCGGCAGCGATCAGGAGTTCGGAGGGCCGTCCGCGTGGGTGAGCGAAGCATCAAGCAGACACGAGACGAAAGCTGGCAACGCGTCACCGAGTTGCCGTTGGCCTTGGTCGCCATCGCCTTCATCGCCCTGTACTCGGTACAAGTGCTGGGCCACCTCGGGCACGCGGGGAGGCACATCCTGTGGATGTCGAGCTGGGTCTCCTGGTGTCTTTTCGTCGGCGACTACCTGGTCCGCCTCAAACTGGCGTCCGACAAGCGGCACTGGTTCGTCCATCACCCGTTCGACCTGCTGGTCGTCGTGCTCCCACTGATGGGACCGCTGCTGCTCCTGCGACTGGCCGTGCTGGCCGGGGCGTTGCAGAAGGCCGTCGGTATGGCGGTGCGCGGCCGCATCCTCACGTACACCGTCACGGGTGTGTGCCTGCTGATCTATGTGTCGTCGCTGGCCGTCCTCGACTTCGAACGCGACCACCTCGGAGCCAGGATCACGTCGTTCGGCAAGGCGTTGTGGTGGGCCGTCACCACCGTGACCACCGTCGGCTACGGCGACCTGTACCCCGTCACCGTCCCCGGCCGGCTGGTTGCGGTGATGCTGATGATCGGCGGCATCACCCTGGTGGGCGTGGTCACCGCGTCGCTGGCCTCGTGGATCGTCGAGCGGGTGTCGGAGACCGACACCGCGAACCGGGCGACCTCGTCCGCCGAAATCGCCGAGCTGCGCCACGAAGTTCGCCGGCTGGCCGAACAGCTACGGCGAGTCGCCGAGCACGCCGAACTGGAGTCGCAGCGGTCGTTGACGGCTACCGGAGGAGCTGGCCGATGGTCGTCACGACGATGAGCAGCAGCGAGGCCACCCCGATGACGTAGATCGGCCGCCGGGCGGTGATCCTGGTGCCGATCGGCCGCTGCAGTATCCGCTGGCGCCGAACCGCGATGCAGTAGGTGAGCAACGCCACCGCACCGGCCAGCACCGCCGGGATCACCCCCGCCGGCCCGAGCGGGCCGTGCAAATTCCTGATCATCAGCAGCGCGCCGTTGACCAGGAACGCGAACGAGGTGCGCGACCAGGACAGCGCCGTCCGCTCCGCCTGAAGCCCGCGGTCGGAGGGGGCCGGTGCGTCACTCAAGCCAGTACCGCCTTGGCGATGACCAGCCCGAGCGCGACGAGCCCGACCAGGCTGAGGCCCACCGCGAGGTACATCGGCGAGGGGTGACGGGGCAAGGGGTCGCCGTGGCGCATGGCCCGGTCCGCTTGCTGCCAGCGCAGCAACCCCATGCCGCTGGTGAGGATGGCCAGCACCGCGAGGCCCACGCCCAGCCCGCGGCGTGCGCCGGGAACGGTCAGCTCCGGAACCAGTTGCACCAGTGCGACGGCGGCGGCGAGTAACCCCAGTGCGGTCCGCTGCCAGGCCAGGAACGTCCGTTCGTTGGCGAAGGTGAACCGGTAGTCGGGTTCTTCCCGTCCGGCGCTGTCGGCGTCATCGGCCACGAGGCACATCGTAGATTGGTGCCCGTGGTGCGGGCGTTGCTGTTCGACGTGCAGGGAACGGCGACGGATTTCTTTTCCACGCTCTGCGAGGAGGCGCGGCGGATCAGCCCCGCCCCGGGCGTCGACTGGCCGGACGTGGTGCGCCGATGGCGCGCCGGCTACTTTGCCGCCCTAAAGGACGCGCGTGCTCACCACAACGGGTGGCTGTCGGTGCACTCGGTGTATCGCGGCGCTCTCGACGATGTGCTGGAGGACGGCGTTCTGTCGGTTGCCCAGCGCGACGAGCTCACGCTGGCCTGGCAGCGCCTGCGGCCGTGGCCGGACGTGGTGCCCGGGCTGACGCGGCTGAAGACCGCGTTCACGTTGGCGACGCTGTCGAACACCGACGTGTCGGCGCTGGTCAACATCTCCAAGCGGGCCGGGCTGCCCTGGGATGCGGTCTTCGCCGCGGAGATGGCCGGGGTGTTCAAACCCGACCCGGCGATCTACCGCATGGCCGGCACCTATCTGGGGCTCGAACCGGCCGAGATCATGATGGTGGCGAGCCACAAGTACGACCTGCGCGCCGCGGCGGCTCTGGGGTTCGGCACCGCATTTGTCGCGCGACCGCTGGAATTCGGGCCCGGCGGGGCAGCCGACGTGGCCTACTCCGCGGAGTTCGACGTCAACGCCTCCGACTTCCTCGACCTCGCCGAGCAACTCGGCTGCTGAACGTTTCAGCGGTGCACGGACCCGGTGAGCGATTGGCCGTCGGCGCCCTGCAGCAGGCAGATGACGGTGCTGGGGGTGGGGTCGGCGCCGGTGCGGTCCTGGTTGGAGTCGATCAGGTAGGTGATGGTGTAGGGCCCGCCGTCGCCGGGCCGGCCGGTGTACGGCCCGAGTCCGGCGGCGCAGTCCCGGTTGGCGACGGTGGCGACGGCACTGTCGACGGCCATCGGGGCCCTCAGGTAGACCTCGGCCAGATGCGCCGTGCCGCAGTCGACGACGGTGACGGTCACCCGGCTCAGGTCAGCCGGCGGCAGGTCGGACACGCAGTCGCCGACCTCGAGGTCGATCCACTTCTCGGTCCGCGAGCCGTGCGGCGGCGGGGCCGCGGTGACCATCTCGGCGGCCGGAGCGGGCGGTGGTGCGGCCGTCGGGCGGGCCTGGACGCCGTTCGTGGCGCAGGCCGTCAGGGTCGTGGCTGCGGCCAGTCCGCACACCGCATGCAGGCTTCGCACGCCGTGCAGTGTAGGTCAGGTGAAGGCGCAGGGCCCGGTGTTTGTCGGCGCCCGATCCGGCTTTGTCGACGACATCGACAGCAGGCCGCGCACGCAGCGCGCGGCGACCAGCCAGTTCACCGGCCACTTCATGTCCAGCCCCCCGGCAGCTGTCTGACCATGGTCGGCGTGTCGAAGTAAATGCGTTCGCAGACAAGCGTTTCGGACTCGTCGAAAACGAGATAGGCGGTCATGCGCACCCGGAACCTGCCGTCGGTCGGCGGAACCTTGCCCAGGTGGCCGCGATGGGTACCCGTCAGCCAGAACTCGACGACCACCGCGTCGGCGCTGTGCCGTAGCGCGGTGATCCCGGGAAACGCGGTGCGGGTGTCGGCGGAGTAGGCGCGCACCGCCCGTCGCCGTCGTGGACGACCAGTTGCGGGAGCAGCTCGTAGCGCGGATGCGGGAACGTCGACAGCACGTCGTCCCGGGCATAACGGACCTCGTCGCGGAAGTGGTCGAGCACGAATTTCTGGCGCGCGGCCCGCACCTCGGGCGCGGGGAACGCGGGGCTGCTCGCGCAGTCAGGGTGACGGCTCGAGCGGCGGGCCGACGATCGCCCGGCTGTGCTCTCCGTGCACGCCGACCGGCACATCACCCATCAAGGAGACGCGGTGCAGGAGCCGCTGCTGGCCGTCGTAGTCGGCCACGGCGCGGTGCTGGGTCGCCCGGTTGTCCCAGATCGCCACGTCGCCCGGTTGCCAGTCCCAGCGAATACTGTTCTCGGGCAGCGTAATTCGCCGCTGCATCAACTCCAGCAGCACGTTCGACTCGTGATCGTCGAGGCCGACGAGGCCGCGTGCGAAGCTGCCCGCCACCAGGGTGCGTTCACCGGTGTCCGGGTGGACCCGCACCAGCGGATGCTCGGTGTGATACTCCGGCTTGCCGGTTCGGTTGGTGTGCACCACCCACAGGTCCCCGGCGAGCCGCCTGAGCGGTTCGGGCAGTGCCGCGTACGCCGCCGCGGTGCAGGTCCACAGCGTCGACCCCCCGTACGGGGGCATGGTGACCGCGCGCAGCATCTCCACCCCGGGGTAGTTCGTGGCGAACGTGAGGTCGCTGTGCCAGCGGTTGTCGTAGCCGTACCGGGAGTCGACCCGATGAACGAGCGGCGCATTCCGCAGCGGGTAATACCCCGTCGACGGGTGGCCGGCCAGCATGAACGACAGGGGATCGCCCAGCAGTCGGGCGAACGCGACCTGACCGGCGTCGTCGAGGTGGTCCTGGCCGCGGAAGAAGATCACCTTGTGTTCCAGCAGGGCGCGGTAGATCTGCTCGGCCATCTCCGCCCCGAGGTCACCGCCGAGGCGCACGCCCTCGATGCAGAGGCCGATGTGGCTGCTCAGCTTCCTCACGGTCGGCGGCGTCGTTGCGGGCATGGCCTCCGAGCCTATAGCCGGGGCGGGTCGTCACCTCGGGGGAGTCCAGGCCACGGGCAGGTTCTTGATGCCGTGGATGAACTGCGACAGCAGGCGCGCGGGTTCGTCCGTCGCCACGATGTCGGGTATCTCGCGGCGCAACTCGTCGAAGACCACCCTGATCTCGCGGCGGGCCAGGTTGGCGCCCAGGCAGAAGTGCGCGCCGCCGCCGCCGAACCCGAGGTGCGGGTTGGGGGTGCGCGCCACGTCGAACAGCCAGGGGTTGCCGAACGTGGACTCGTCGCGATTGGCCGAGTTGTACCACAGCGCGACCTTGTCGCCTTCCTTCATCTTGGTGCCGCGCAGCTTGTAGTCGCGGGTCAGGGTGCGCCGCATGTAGACCACCGGCGAGGCCCAGCGCACGATCTCCTCGACGGCGGTGGGTGTGAGGCGGTCGAAGTCGGCCCACCACCGGTCGCGCTCGGCGGGGTAGCGGGACAGGGCCGCCACCCCGTGGCTGATCGCGTTGCGCGTCGTCTCGTTGCCCGCCACCACCAACAGGATGAAGAACGACGCGATCTCGGCCGACGTCAGCCGTTCGCCGTCGACCTCGGCCTCCACCAGGCTCGTCGTGAGGTCGTCGTGGGGGTTGGCGCGGCGGTCCTCGGCCAGCGCGCTGGCGTAGGCGCCGATGTCCATCGAAACCCGGAGAAACTCGTCGAAGTCGGTGGACAGATCGGGGTCGCCGAACCCGAGAATGACGTTGGTCCAGTGGAAGACCCGCTGGTGGTCTTCCTCGGGGATGCCCATCATGTCGCAGATCACCTGCAACGGCAGGGGCCCGGCGAGTTCGGTGACCAGCTCGGCCTGCCCGTCCGGATGGTCGGCGATCAGCGCGGCAACCAGCCGGCGGGCCCGCTCGCGCACCGACGCCTCGATGCGCGCCACCACTTTCGGGGTGAAGGCCCGGCTCACGATCGAACGCAGCCGCTGATGCCGCGGATCGTCGAGCACGATCATCGAGCCGAAGTATTCGGAGATCTCCGGCAACTGGTCGCCGATCGTGATGCCGCCCGCCGAGCTGAAGATCTCCGGATGGCGGCTGGCGAAATGAACGTCGTCGTGCCTGGTCAGCGCCCAGTACCCGCTACCCCCCTCGAACCCCTCGTACTCGATCGCGGGCCAGAACGAGATCGGGTCCTCGCGGCGCAGGGTAGCGAAGGCGCCGTCGCGGAAGTCGTCGTCGCGGCCCCAGAACTCCAGCGACTGGAGATGAATGTCGGCCAATGGGATCTCGGGCGGCGGCGCCCCGTTCGCACGCGTCGCGATGCCCGTCTCGAGGCTCACCTGCATCTCCTTCGCCGTTGAAGTGGTGGGGGAGAGCCTAATCCGTTCGAACCGCCGGCGGGAGTGTTACGTGCGCCCGGCGCGGTCAGTGCGTGCCGACGGTCCTGCCGCCCGCCGACTGTGCGTCGCTCACCACGTTGCGGTCGAGCAGGATCCGGCAGTGCATCGGTCCGGGCCCCTGCGCGCTCAGGACGAGCACCTCGCCGCCGAAGCCCCTGAACTGGGTCGACCAGGGCAGTGCGGCGTCAGCGTCGGGCGGCGGCGCCGAGCAGCACCACGGCGAACACCGCGCCGACCGAACCGGAGATCAGCAACGGCAGCCGGCCGTCGGCGCCCCACAGGTAGCCGGCCCACAGTCCCGCCGCGAGCACCGCGAACCCGCTGAGGCCCTGGAACAGCCCCTGGGCGTTGGACTGCAGCCCACCCCCGACAAGCGTTGAGATCCATGCCTTCCCGACCCCGTCGTAGCAGGCGGTGAACAACCCGTACACGACGATCAGACCCCACGCGGTCGCCGGGTCCGTGGTGATGCCCAGACCCAGATAGCCGACGGCGAAGAACACCAGCCCCACCCCGTAGGTCACCGGCCGGCCGAAGCGGTCCGCGAGCACACCGGCCGGCAAGCTTGCCAGCGCGTACACCGCGTTGTAGCCGACGTAGGCCAAGATGACACCGACGACCGAAAAGCCGATCTCCTTCAGCCGCAACAACAACAGCGCGTCGGGGAAGTTGACGACGCTGAACGCGACCAGGAACCAGACCACTTCCCAGTAGCGGCCGGGCAGCTGCCGCGCGCCGGCGAAGATCGAGTGCCGGACCGCGCGCGCCACGTCCCGCGGTCGTTCGCGCACCCAGGCGATCAGCAGGACGCTGAGCACCGCGGGGACCACCGCCAGGTAGAGCACCGGGCCGATCCGGTGGTCGAACAGCTCATAGCCGGCCAGGCCGAGCAGCGGACCGATGACCGCGCCGAGCGTGTCCATCGTCCGGTGAAACCCGAACACCCGCCCGCGCTGGGCCGGCTCGATGCCGTCGACCAGGAGGGCGTCGCGCACCGCGCCGCGCAGCCCCTTGCCCAACCGGTCGACCACCCGCCCGACCAGCACCCCGGGCCACGCCCCGGCGGCCGCGACGATGAGCTTGCCCAACGCCGCCATGCCGTAACCGGTCGCGATCAGGGGGCGGCGGGCGAACCGGTCGCCCAGCGGACCGGACACGACCTTGGTGAGCGACGCCGCGCCCTCCGCCGCGCCCTCCACCGCCCCGACCACCGACGGCGGCGCACCCAGCACGGTCGTCAGATAGATCGGCAACAGCGGGTAGAGCAGCTCGCTGGCAGAGTCTTGCAGCAGCGACACCAGCGACAGCACCCACACGTTCTTGGTGAGCCAGGCCGGCTTCGTCGCCCGTTGCACGTGCCAGATGCTAGCTGTCACCGGTGCCGCGCGCTTAGTGTGTGAAGCCGGGCAGGGGCCGTGACAGGAAGGTGAACATGTCGGAGCGCGGGTCAAAGCGTGTGGTGGTTTGGGGCACCGGGTTCGTCGGCAAGATGGTGATCGCCGAGATCGTCAAACACCCGGCGTTCGAGTTGGTGGGCGTCGGCGTCAGCAACCCCGACAAGGTCGGGCGCGACGTCGGCGAGATCTGTGGGTTGCCCGAGCCGGTCGGCGTCGTCGCCACCGACGACGTCGACGCCCTGATCGGCCTCAAACCCGACGCGCTGGTGCACTACGGCCCGACGGCGATGCACGCCAAGGACAACATCGCGCTGATTACCCGGTTCCTGCGGGCCGGCATCGACGTGTGCTCGACCGCGATGACCCCGTGGGTCTGGCCGAGCATGTCGCTGAACCCGCCGCAGTGGATCGAGCCGATCACGCAGGCCTGCGAGCTGGGTGGGTCGTCGTGCTTCACCACCGGCATCGACCCCGGGTTCGCCAACGACCTGTTCCCCATGACGCTGATGGGCCTGTGCTCCGAGGTGCGGCGGGTGCGCGCCTCAGAACTGCTCGATTACACCAACTACGAAGGCGACTACGAAGTCGAGATGGGCATCGGCCGCGAGCCCGAATACAGCCCGATGCTGGAGAACCCCGACGTGCTGATCTTCGCGTGGGGCGCCACCGTCCCGATGATCGCGCACGCCGCCGGCATCATGCTCGACGAGATGACCACCACCTGGGACAAGTGGGTGACCCCGACCGAGCGCACCACGATCAAGGGCGTCATCAAACCCGGGCACGTCGCCGCCGTGCGATTCACCATCAACGGAATCTATAAGGGCGAGAAGAGGATTCAGCTCGAACACGTCAATCGCATCGGCCGCGACGCCGCCCCGGACTGGCCGTCCGGTCACGACGACGACGTTTACCGGGTGGACATCGAGGGGACGCCGAGCATCTTCCAGGAGACGGCGTTCCGGTTCACCGACGGTTCGGGCCGGGACGCGGCCACGGCCGGTTGCCTGGCCACCGGGATGCGGGCCCTGCACGCGGTTCCCGCGGTCAACGAGTTGCGGCCGGGCTGGGTCACGCCGCTGGACCTGCCGCTGATCGCGGGGGTCGGGAACATTCGCTGACTCCCCGCGCGTAACACAGCTCACGCATCGCGGGCGCCCGGACAGGCGACATGTTCCGGCGGCACAATCACGCTCAGCGCCGGACGAGGGGGCGTGTTGTCGATCGGCGCGACCATACTCTCGGCGGCGCGATTGGAAAGCCTTTGCGGTGCAGCGCGTTTCTCAGGCCGGCTTCGGGTAGCTCACGCCCGTCAGCCGTTCGGACAGCTCCCACAGCCGTCGGCAGTCGGCGTCGGCGCGGGCGCGGGCGGGGACGTGGGCCGGCTTCACGCCGCCGCCGGCGGCCTCCAGGAGGCCGAGGGGCCCGTAGAAAGCTCCGCCCGCCGCGCCCGGCGTGGCGGCCGCGTACAACGCGGGCAGAATCCCGTCGTCGATCTCCTGCCACAGAAACGGTGTCCACCGCCACGACGCCTTGTAGAACCGCTCCATCAGCGACGGTTTGTCGCGGCCGTGGGACGGCCCGCTGATCTGCAGGTTCGTCATGGTCAGGCCGGGGTGGGCGGCGTTGGACACGATGCCCCAGCCCGCCTGGCGGCTGCGGCGGTCCAACTCGCGGGCGAACATGAGCACGGCCAGCTTCGACTGGCCGTAGGCCGCCATCGCCGAGTACTTCTTCGCGAACTGCGGGTCGTCGAAGTGGATGCGGCCGTAGCGGGCCGCCAGGCTGCTCAGCGAAACCACCCGTGCGCCGTTGGCGGCCCGCAACAGCGGCAGCAGGTGTGCCGTCAGGGCGAAGTGGCCCAGATGGTTGCTGCCGAACTGCAATTCGAAGCCGTCGGCGGTGGTGTCGCGCGCCGGCGGCGTCATGACGCCGGCGTTGTTGACCAGGATGTCGATGGGGCGGCCCTCGGCGTTGAGCTGTTCGCCCAGCGCGGCGACCGCGGCCAGCGAGGACAGATCCAGGGGCTTGATGGTCAGCTTGGCGCCGGGAACGGTGGCGTGGATCTTCTCGATCGCCGCCTCACCCCTGGCGTGGTTGCGGATCGCCATCACGACGTCCGCCCCGGCCGCCGCCAGCCGGCGGGTGAGCCCGAATCCCAGCCCGCTGTTGGCCCCGGTGACCACGACGAGCTTCCCGGACAGGTCCGGCACGGTGGCGACGAGGAAATGACTCATGGGCCATAGTGTGCGCCTTTGCCGGTTGCCTGCGGGCGCGAGCGTGCGTGTCGGTACGGCGACACGCCGGTGGGGCCGGCACTCTGCGCACCCTCGCGGGAGGGGCGCACCCTCGCGGGAGGGCTCAGTGCCCGCGGGCGACCCACTCCTCGTAGTGCACGATCTCGTCGCCGACGGTGGTGCTGTCGCCATGGCCGGTGTGCACGACGGTGTCGCCGGGCAGCCTGCCCAGCCGCTCCGAGATGGACCGCAGGATCGTCGGGAAGTCGGAGTAGGAGCGTCCCGTCGCGCCCGGGCCGCCGGCGAACAGGGTGTCGCCGCTGAACACCGTGTGCAACGCGGGCGCATACCAGCACACCGATCCGGGGGAGTGGCCCGGGGTGTGCAGCGCCCGCAGCTCGGTGCCGGCGACGCGCAGCGTGTCGCCGTCGGAGACGGTGCGGAAGTCCTTGTCCGGGTGGGTCATCCGCCACAGCACCTCGTCGCCGGGATGCAGCAGCACCGGCGCGTCGAGGGCGTTGCCCAGTTCGGGAGCCACCGTGACGTGGTCGTTGTGGCCGTGCGTGCAGACCACCGCGACCACCGTGCGGCCGCCGACGGCGTCCAGGATCGGCTCTGCGGTGTGGGCGGCGTCGAACACCACCACCTCGGAGTCGTCGCCGACGATCCAGATGTTGTTGTCGACTTCCCAACTGCCGCCGTCGAGTTCGAAGGTCCCGTGGGTGACCACTTTCTGGATGGGGCGTGTCACAACATCACCACCGAACGCAGCACCTTGCCGCCGTGCATCTTGTGGAACGCCTTCTCGACGTCGCCCAGCCCGATACGTTCCGACACGAACTGCTCCAGCGGGAGCCGGCCCTGCAGGTACAGGTCGATCAGGGTGGGGAAGTCGCGCTCGGGCAGGCAGTCGCCGTACCACGACGACTTCAGCGCACCGCCGTGGGAGAAGAAGTCCACCAGCGGCATGTCCAGGTGCATGTCGGGCGTCGGGACACCCACCAGCACAACGGTTCCGGCCAGGTCGCGGGCGTAGAAGGCCTGCTTGTAGGTCTCGGGCCGCCCGACGGCGTCGATCGCCACGTTGACGCCGAAGCCGTCGGTGAGGTCCCGGATGGTCTTCACGACGTCCGCCTCGCGGGCGTTGACGGTGTGGGTGGCGCCGAACTTGCGGGCCCACTCCAGCTTGGTGTCGTCGGTGTCGACGGCGATGATCCGCCGGGCCCCGACCAGCGCGGCGCCGGCGATCGCGGCATCGCCCACGCCGCCGCAGCCGATCACCGCCACGGTGTCGTCGCGGGTCACCCCGCCGGTGTTGATCGCCGCGCCGATGCCGGCCATCACGCCGCAGCCGAGCAGTCCCGCGACGGCCGGGTCGGCTTCCGGGCTCACCTTGGTGCACTGGCCCTCGTGCACCAGCGTCTTGTCGGCGAACGCCCCGATGCCCAGCGCCGGGGTAAGTTCGGTGCCGTCGGTCAGCGTCATCTTCTGCGCGGCGTTGAAGGTGTCGAAGCACAGGTGTGGCCTGCCGCGTTTGCAGGCCCGGCACCGGCCGCACACCGCGCGCCAGTTCAGCACCACGAAGTCACCGGGCGCCACCGCCGTCACACCAGGCCCCACCGCTTCCACCGTGCCGGCGGCCTCGTGGCCCAGCAGGAACGGGTACTCGTCGTTGATACCACCGTCCCGGTAGGTCAGGTCGGTGTGGCAGACCCCGCAGGCGATGACGTCGACCACGACCTCGCGCGGCCCGGGGTCGGGGACGACGACGTCCACCAACTCGACGGGTTCGCCCTTCTTCCGTGAAATCACGCCGCGCACTGTCTGACTCATAGCCCCGACCCTACTGGTGACCGCCATACATTTCGCAGCGGCCCGTCCACCCATCCGCCGGAATCGGCGCAGGTTCATGCCGCCGGTGTAGCGTCGCCAAGCGTGACGGCATCCGAGGAAACCACGCACGAAGCCACCGAAACCACCAAGGAATTCGCCGGGCGGATCGTGGGCGCCATCGACGGCGCCAGTCTGGCGTTGCTGCTGAGCATCGGGCATCAGACCGGTCTGCTCGACACCATCGCCGGGCTGCCCCCGTCCACCAGCGCGCAGATCGCCGAGGCGGCCGGCCTCAACGAGCGCTATGTGCGAGAGTGGCTGGGCGGCATGACCACCGGGCACGTCGTCGACTACGACCCCGACTCGGCGACCTACGCGCTGCCCGCCCACCGCGCCCGCGTGCTGACCCGGGCGGCCGGACCGGACAACCTGGCGCTGGCGGCGATGTTCATCCCGCAGCTGGGCGAGGTGGAGCAGCAGATCATCGACTGCTTCCGCCGGGGCGGCGGCCTGCCCTACAGCGAATACCGCCGCTTCCACACCCTGATGGCCGAGCAGAGCGCGGCGGTGTACGACAACGCGCTCGTCGACGTGGTGCTGCCGCTGGTCGACGGGCTGGTCGAACGGCTGCGTTCCGGCGCCGACGTGGCCGATCTCGGCTGCGGCAGCGGGCATGCGATCAACGTGATGGCGCGGGCGTTCCCGGCCAGCCGGTTCACCGGCATCGACTTCTCCGAGGAGGGCATCGCGGCCGGCCGCCGGGAGGCGGCCGAGCTGGGCCTGACCAACGCGAGCTTCGAGAGCCGCAACCTGCCCGAACTCGACAAGGCCGGCGCGTATGACGTCATCACGGTCTTCGACGCCATCCATGACCAGGCCCACCCGGCGCGGGTCCTGGAGAACATCCACCGCGCGCTGCGGCCCGGCGGCGTCCTGCTGATGGCCGACATCAAGGCCTCGAGCCGGCTTGAGGACAACGTCGGGGTGCCGATGCGCACATACCTCTACACGACGTCGTTGATGCACTGCATGACCGTGTCGCTGGCGCTCGACGGCGCCGGCCTGGGCGCCGCCTGGGGCGAGCAGCTGGCCACCTCGATGCTGGCCGACGCCGGGTTCGGCGACGTGCGCGTGGCCGAGATCGAGTCGGACCCGATCAACAACTACTACGTCGCCAGGAAGTGATGGCCGCTCCCGGCGCCCTGGCGGCCATCGCCGACTGGCCGGTTACGGCCGCCGCCGCCGCGGTGGTGGGACCCGCCGGCGTGCTGGCCGACCACGGCGACACCCGGCGGGTGTTCGCCCTGGCCTCGGTGACCAAACCGCTGGTGGCGCGGGCCGCCCAGGTCGCCGTCGAGGAGGGGGTCGTCGACCTGGACACCCCGGCCGGGCCGCCCGGTGCGACGGTCCGCCATCTGCTGGCGCACGCGTCGGGCCTGGCCATGCACTCCGATCGGGTGCTGGCCAAGCCGGGCACCCGGCGGATGTACTCCAACTACGGCTTCACGGTGCTCGCCGAGACCGTGCAGCGGGAGTCGGGCATCGAGTTCGGGCGCTACCTCACCGAGGCGGTGTGCGAACCGCTGGCCATGGGCGGCACCCGGCTCGACGGCGGCGCGGCGGAGGCCGGGTTCGGCGCGACCTCGACGGTGGCCGACCTCGCGTCGTTCGCCGGCGACCTGCTGTGCCCCTCGATCGTCTCGGCGCAGCTGCACGCCGAGGCGGCCACGGTGCAGTTCCCCGGCCTCGACGGGGTGCTGCCCGGCTACGGCGTGCAGCGGCCCAACGACTGGGGCCTGGGTTTCGAGATCCGGGACGCCAAATCGCCGCACTGGACGGGCGCCCGCAACTCGGCGCGCACGTACGGCCATTTCGGCCAGTCAGGGGGCTTCATCTGGGCAGATCCCGACGCGGGGCTGGCGCTGGTGGTCCTCACCGACCGGGATTTCGGGCAGTGGGCGCACGAGCTGTGGCCCGCGATCTCCGACGCCGTGCTCGGCGAATACCACTAATCGGCTGTGAAGACTAGCGCAACACGGGCATCACAGGGCACACTAGACACGCAAGACACAACAACATCAGCACAGCATCCCGCTTGTCGGGTCCACCAGGTCGTTGGGGAAGACGTCCCTCGTGGAACCGAAGGAGCAACAGATGCGTGCGACGAATCAATTCGCCGACGTGACGGCGGGCGTGGTGTATGTCCATGCCTCGCCCGCGGCGGTATGCCCGCACGTCGAGTGGGCGTTGTCGTCGACGTTGGGCGCCAAGGCCAACCTGACGTGGACGCCGCAGCCGGCGATGCCCGGACAGCTGCGCGCGGTGACCAACTGGGTGGGGCCGGTCGGCACCGGCGCCCGGCTGGCCAACGCGCTGCGCTCCTGGTCGGTGCTGCGGTTCGAGGTCACCGAGGACCCCAGCCCCGGCGTCGACGGGCAGCGGTTCAGCCACACCCCACAGCTGGGGTTGTGGAGCGGGGCGATGAGCGCCAACGGCGACATCATGGTCGGGGAGATGCGGCTGCGGGCCATGATGGCCCAGGGCGCCGACGCGCTGGCCGCCGAGCTGGACACGGTGCTGGGGACGGCGTGGGACGACGCGCTCGAGGCCTATCGCGACGGCGGCGACGCCGGCGAGGTGACCTGGCTCAGCCGGGGCGTGGGCTAGGCCGCAGCACCCGCAGCGCGGCCGGAACCGCGGAGATCTCGGCGGGCAGCGGGCACGCGAAGTCGCCGTCGGCGTAGACGTTGATGCCAGGGCAGTCGACCTGGATCGAGCCGGCGCGCGCCGTGCTCACCTCGTCGAGGTCGACGTGCGTGCCCTTCATGACGGTGGGGAACAGGCGGACCAGCTTGGTGCGGGACGCCTCGTGCACCATGGTGATGTCGAGCAGGCCGTCGCCGTGGTCGGCGTCGGGACAGATCAGCATGCCCCCGCCGTAGCTGCGGGTGTTGCCGAACGCCACCAGCGTGAGATCGGCGGCGATCTCCCGGGTTCCGTCGAGCACCATGCGGAACGGCAGCAGCCGCAGCTGCGAGAGTTCGGCGAGCATCGCCAGGTAGTAGCGCGCGCGTCCGTGGGGCCAGCCCATCCGGTTGGCCCGATCGGTCACCAGGGAGTCGAAGCCGGTCGCCGCCACGGTCCCGAACCACTTGTCCCCCCCGGACCACTGAATCCGGCCCAGGTCAACGGTTTCTGTCCAGCCGTCGACGACGACGTCCGCGGCCGCCTCGGGATCGTTGGTGGGGATGCCGAATTCGCGGGCGTGGTCGTTGCCGGTGCCCGCCGGGACGATCCCCAGCGGGACCCCGGTGCCCGCGAGCACCTGCAGCGCGTTGGAGACGACGCCGTCACCCCCGGTCGCCACCACCGCGTCGGCACCTTGCTCGAGCGCCGCGCCGACCAGTTGGCGCGCCTCGTGCGCGTCGTCGCCGATGATCTCGACGACCTCGACGCCGCGACGGTGCAGCCGGGCGATCGCGAGCTGGGCCGCCCGGATCGCGGCGCCGTGGCCCGAGGCGGGGTTGGTCAGCGCGATCACCTTGCCGATCTCGCGGCGTGTCATGGAATCAGCTTGCCGGGGTTGAGGATTCCGGCCGGGTCCAGTGTCGCCTTGACCGCGCGCAACACCCGCACGCCCAAGTCGCCGACCTCGTCACGCATCCAGGGCCGGTGATCGGCGCCGACGCCGTGGTGATGGGTGATCGTCCCGCCGGTGGCCACGATCGCGTCGGACGCCGCCTTTTTGGCGGCCCGCCACTGCTCGATCGCGTCACCGCGCTGCCCGGCGACGACGGTGAAGTACAACGACGCGCCGCAGGCGTAGACGTGCGAGATGTGACACATCACCAGGGCCGGCGTGCCCGTCGCGGCCAGCGTGTCGGTAAGCGCTTGGGTGACAGCGCCTTTGAGCGCGGGGATGTTGGACCAGTCGGTCGCGGTCTCGAGGGTCTCGCACAGCGCACCCGCCGCCAGCAGCGAGTCGCGCAGGTACGGCGCAGCGAACCGGCCCCGCTCCCACGCCTGCGCCGGCGCTTCGCCCAGTGACGTGCCGCCGCCGGCCGCGAGTAGCGCGCTGGTTTCGGCGTGCCGGCTCCCGGCGTGTTCCGCGGTGCCCTCGAACACGGTGATGGCCAGGCAGCCGCCCGTGATCTGGCTTTCGCCGATCGACTCGGTGGTGGCGAGGTTGACCCCGGTTTCGGCCTCGTCGGAAAGCCGGATGACCGTGGGGCCGGTGCCGGTTTGGGCGACGGCGCGCAGCGCCGCGGTCCCGGATGCGAAGTCGGGGAACGACCACGCCTCGTGGCGGACGACTTCCGGCTTGCGGTGGACGCGCAGCCGCACCTGCGTGATGACGCCGAGGGTGCCCTCCGAGCCGAGCAGCAGCTGGCGCAGGTCGGGACCGGCGGCCGAGCGGGGGGCGTGGCCCAGGTCCATCGTGCCCACCGGGGTGACCACGCGCAGTCCGCGGACCATGTCGTCGAACCGGCCGTAGCCGGCCGAGTCCTGACCGGAGGATCGGGTCGCCGCGTAGCCGCCCATGGTGGCGTATTCGAAACTCTGCGGGAAATGGCCCAGCGAGAAACCGTGTCCGCCGAGCAGGCGTTCGGCGTCCGGCCCGGTGACGCCGGCCCCGAACACGGCCTGCCCGGACACCTCGTCGATCCAGATCAGGCGGTCGAAGCGGCGCAGATCGAGTGACACCACGGCAGCGAACCCGTCGCGGGTGGGATCGAGACCGCCGACCACGCTGGTGCCGCCGCCGAACGGGACCACGGCGATGCGGTGCTTCGAGCAGTGGCGCAGGATCGCGGCGACGGCGTCCTCGTCGCCGGGCAGCAGGATCGCGTCGGGCGCGTCCTGGACGCCGGTGTCCTTGCGTCGCAGCAGGTCAAAGATGGACTTGCCGCCGGCGTGCAGCAACCGGTCGCGGTGGGCGGTGCGGCAGTACTCGGCGCCGACGATGGCGGCCAGCGCGTCGACATCGGCCCGCGACAACGCCGACGGGCGCAGGTTGACCTGGTCGGGGTCGAGGTCGGGCCGGTCGTGGTCTTCGAGGCCCACGGCCTGCGTCAGCAGCGCCCGGATGCCGTCGGAAAGCGGCGTGGCCGCGGCGGGATCCCCCCAGGCGTTCCATTTCATCGGCGGCAGGAGCTCCCCGGGTTGGGTCATGCGTTACAGTATTACAGATGTTGTCAACCAGTAATGCGCCGTCGGACACCGGGGAGCGAATCCTGGTCGCGGCGGCCAGTTGCGTGGTCGATTTCGGTGTCGACCGGGTGACGCTCGCCGAGATCGCGCGGCGCGCCGGGGTGAGCCGGCCGACCGTGTACCGGCGCTGGCCGGACACCAGGTCGATCGTCGCCGACCTGCTGACCCGGCGGGTCACCGATGCCACGCGCGAGGCGCCGCTGCTCGGCGACGACCGGGAATCCCTGGTGCGCCAGATCGTGACGGTGGCCGACCTGCTGCGCCGCGACCGGCTGGTCATGTCGGTGCTGCACTCGGAGCTCGCGCCGACCTACATCACCGAACG
The DNA here is from genome assembly GCF_007714205.1 of Mycobacterium helveticum. Classification (GTDB taxonomy): domain Bacteria; phylum Actinomycetota; class Actinomycetes; order Mycobacteriales; family Mycobacteriaceae; genus Mycobacterium; species Mycobacterium helveticum. The sequence continues at coordinate 40,193 of NZ_VMQU01000028.1, forward strand.
GCTGGGAACCAGCCAGCGCATGATGATCGACACCCTCGCCGCCCGGCTCCGGGCGGCGCAGCGGCACGGCAGCGTCCGCGCGGGCGATCCCGTCCAGCTGGCCACCATGGTGTTGCTGATCACGCAGTCGACCATCCAGTCGGAGCGGATCGTGCGCCCGATCCTGGACGCCGACGCGCTGGACACCGAACTCGTCCACGCCCTGAACGGATACCTGTCATGACCGTCGCCCTCAACGCCGCACGGCGCGCGGCCGACCTGAGGGCGCTGACCGACGGCGAGCCGGTGGACGTCGTCGTGATCGGCGGCGGCATCACCGGCACCGGCATCGCGTTGGACGCGGCGTCGCGCGGACTGCGGGTGGCGCTGGTCGAGAAGCACGACCTCGCGTTCGGCACCAGCCGCTGGAGCTCCAAGCTGGTTCACGGTGGCCTGCGCTACCTGGCGACCGGCAACGTGGGGATCGCCCGGCGCAGCGCCATCGAGCGCGGAATCCTGATGACGCGCAACGCCCCTCATCTCGTGCACGCGGTGGCGCAGCTGGTTCCATTGCTGCCGTCGATGGGGCATGCCCAGCGCGCGCTGATCCGCACCGGGTTCCTCGCCGGTGACGCGTTGCGGGTGCTCGCCCGGACGCCGTCGTCGACCCTGCCCCGATCGCGCCGGGTTTCGCCGCAGCGCGTCGTGGAGATGGCGCCCACCGTTCGCCGCGAGGGCCTCGACGGGGGCCTGCTGGCGTATGACGGGCAATTGATCGACGACGCCCGACTGGTGGTCGCGGTCGCGCGCACCGCGGCCCAGCACGGCGCCCGGATCCTCACCTATGTGGCGGCGTCGCAGGCCACCGGGACGTCGGTGCGCCTGACCGATCGGCGCACGGGCGATTCGTTCGACGTGTCCGCCGGCGCGGTCGTCAACGCGACGGGGGTGTGGGCGGGGGAGATCGACGGGTCGCTGCGGTTGCGGCCCAGCCGCGGCACCCATCTCGTGTTCGACGCCGCCACCTTCGGCAATCCGACTGCGGCGCTGACGATTCCGATCCCCGGCGAGCTCAACCGGTTCGTGTTCGCCATGCCCGAGCAACTGGGTCGCGTCTATCTCGGCCTGACCGACGAGGACGCTCCCGGCCCGGTTCCCGACGAGCCGGAGCCGTCCGCCGCCGAGGTGTCGTTTCTCCTGGACACCGTGAACACCGCGCTGGGCACCGCGCTCGGCTCGCAGGACGTGATCGGCGCCTACGCCGGGCTGCGGCCACTGATCGACACCGGCGTCGAGGGCCGCACCGCCGACCTGTCGCGCGATCACGCCGTCATCGAATCCGAGTCCGGCGTCATCAGCGTGGTCGGGGGCAAGCTGACCGAATACCGTTACATGGCCGAGGATGTCGTCAACCGCGCCGTCGGCCTGCGGCGGCTGCGCGCCTCTCGGTGCCGGACCCGCAACCTCCCGCTGATCGGCGCGGGGCGCCCACCCGCCGGGCTGCCGGCGTCGCTGGTGGCGCGGTACGGCGCGGAGGCTTCCGACGTCATCGCGTGCGCCACGTGCGAACGCCCGACCGAGCCCGTCGCCGACGGCATCGACGTGACCCGCGCGGAGTTCGAATACGCCGTCACGCACGAGGGCGCGCTGGAGGTCGGCGACATCGTGGACCGGCGGACCCGGATCGGGTTGGTGCCGCGGGATCGCGAGCGCGTCGTCGCCGTGGCCGAGGAATTCCTGGCGCTGCGGCGCTGACCCGACGCCGTTGTGCTTGCCTTGGCCCTGCCGCGCCGGTAAATTTGCGGCGGAACCGCTTCGTATCGCCAAACGGACCGAGGATTTGCCGCCATGAGTCCCGACAGCGTTCGAAGCGACCGGCCGCCGCGCCGACCGTCGGGCAGCACTCGGGGGCGCTTTGACCCCTCGCTGGACGCGGCCATCCTCGAGGCGGCTCTGGCCGGTCTCGGCGAGCAGGGCTACGACCGGATGAGCATGGACGACATCGCCTCGCGGGCTCGGGTGGGCAAGGCCGCGATCTACCGGCGCTGGCCGTCGAAGGCCGCGGTGGTCGCCGAGGCGATCGCCCACTGGCGACGAGGCCTCGGGCCCGTAGAGCCCCCGAACACCGGCAGGCTTCAAGGCGACATCGACGCCATCGTGGCGATGGTTCCCGACCTCAACCAGGCCGAGCTGAGCACGGTCAAGGTGATTGTCGGGGTCGCGACGGCGGCGATGCGCGATCCGGTGCTGGCGGCCGCGCTCGACGACCTGGCGCTGTCGGCGCCGCGCCAGATCGTCCGGGTCGTTCTCGACCACGCCGTGGCCCGCGGCGAGATACCCGCGGACCGCGATCTGAGTCTGATACCCGACGCGTTGCTGGGCCTCAACGTCCTGCGACTGGTGACGGGACGACCGATCGATCGCGTCTACGTCCGGCGCGCCCTGGAGCAGGTGCTGTTGCCGCTGGCCGCCGGCTGACGCCCGTCCGGCCCTTGCGCGCCGGGGACATTGGTGTCATCCTCGACACGGAACGGAACTGATACGTTTCGCCTATGCGGTCTGACTCCGAGGAGGCGAAATGAACACCAACGTCACGCGTGTCCCGGTGCTGATCGTGGGCGCCGGCGCGGTCGGGCTCGCCGCGTCCGATCTGCTCGCCAAGTACGGGGTCTCCTCACTGCTGATCGAAAAGCGACGCGAGGTCTTCCTGTATCCCAAGGCCCGCAACCTGAGCTTCCGCAGCCTGGAGATTCTTCGCGGGCTGGGCTTGAGCGACCGGGTCCACGCCGTCGCCGACGGGGTGTCCGGCATGGTCGTCAAGCCGACGCTCAATAGCGCCGACGAGGCGCCCGCCATGGACGTCGACGCCATCTTCGCGCCGTTCGCCGGCCTGAGCCCCGAACCGCCCGCGCAGTATTGCCCGCAGAGCAGGCTGGAACCGATGATGCTCGCCGACACGCGCCGGCGGGGGAGCCAGGTTCGCTACGCGACGGAACTGGTGTCGTTCGAGCAGGACGACGCCGGCGTGACGGCCGTTGTGCGCGATAGGGATTCGGGCGAGACGGAGACGGTGCGCGCGGACTACCTCGTCGCGGCCGACGGGGTGCACAGCCCGGTCCGGGATTCACTCGGGTTGACCACCTCAGGGTATGGCGCGCTGCCGATCTTTATCGTATTCGTCTACTTCAAGGCGCCGTGGCGGACCTTCGTGCCGAACCTGCGCGACGGCGACGGCGTGCAGGTCAAGAACGCCGACGTGGACGGGATCTTCCTGGTGGCCGAGGGCGACCTGGGCATGTTCATCACCACGTACCTGCCGCGCGAGGGTGAAACGGCGGCACAATTCACGCCGGAGCGGTGCGCCGAGCTGCTCACCAGGGCCGTCGGAGAACGCATCGACATGCAGGTCATCGAGATCGCGCCGTGGCAGCCCTACGAGCGGGTGGCAGACCAATTCGCTTGCGGGCGGGTCTTTCTCGTCGGCGATGCCGCCCACACCATGCCGCCGTTCAAGGCCGGCGGCGCCAACACGGGCATCCAGAGCGCGGACAACCTGGCCTGGAAGCTCGCCGCCGTGCTGAATGATCAGGCCGCACCCGCGCTGCTGAGCACCTATCACACCGAGCGGCATCCCGTCGGGCGCTTCAACGCGCACCAGTCGCTGACCGGGCCGTCGCTGGTGCTGCTTCGCCTCGACGACGACCGGCCGCAATTGCCGGCGGACGAAGAGACGCCGATGCTGGGGTTGTTGGCTGGCTACCAATACCGTTCGGCGGCAGTCGTTTCCGGCGAAACGCCGCCCGCGGGCCCGGATGCGGTGTCTTTGGTTGACGAGTTTCGGGGACAACCCGGCACCCGTGTTCCGCACGCCTGGATCCGGTACGAGGGGGAGCGCGTGTCGACCCTCGACCTGCTCGGCAGCGGGTTCACGATGCTCACCGGCGACGAGCGCTGGGGTTCCGCCGTGGCATCGGCGGCGGCCGAGCTGGGCGTCTCGATCGCGATGCATTGCATCGCCGACGACGCCTGGGGCGCCGTCACCGGGCTCGATTCGCAAGGGGCGCTGTTGGTTCGCCCGGACGCGTTCGTGGCCTGGCGCGCGGAGGCGCTGCCCGAGCAGCCGGAAGCCGAACTGCGCCAGGTGCTCTCGAGTATCCTGGCTCGCGGTGAGGTTGCTCGCCAGCATCAACCAGCCATGCACTGGCGGTCCAGGTGAGCGGCGATGCGATCGGCCAGGCGGTCGGGTTCGCGGCGAACATCCTGTACGACAATGGGAATGATCGTCCAGCCCAGCTCCTGGATCTTGGCCCACCTGATTTTGTCGCGGAGCATCTCTTCGCGCCCCGCATGCCAGTCAATGCTTTCGTATTCGGCCGCCAACCGCCCATCCGGCCATGCGAAGTCGACGCGCCACAGCTCGCGATCGCGGCCATGGATCGGATATTGCAGTTCCGGCAGCGGCAGCCCGCGATCGATCATGACGAGGCGGGCTTCACTCTCCATCGCAGATTCGGCACGGCCGTCGGCGAAAGGCAACAGCCCGCGTACCGCGACTATGCCTCTACGGCCTCGCTGTTCGGCGACGGCGCTTTCGATCTCGGTGCGGGTACACCACAGCGAACGCAATGCGGCGTCGAGCGTCGCCAGTCCTCGCGGGCGCTGCAATTGTCGTGCGACCTCAACTGCGGTCCACGCTGGTGTGGTGGCCAGACGTCCGGCTGTCCGTCTCAGCGGTGCGCCGGTGCGTTGATGGATCATCAGACCGATCGTCGGACGCATCCGTACCCCGGGGCCCAGGACGTGCACCGGTGGTGCCCATGCAGGCAACCGCGTGCCGGCCCATGAAGATGTCGAGGGCGGCCAAGCAGCCCAACAGATTTGGCTGTTGGGCCGCATAGATTCCATACCAAACGCGGATAAGGCAGCCTGATTTGACCTGAACGTCGAGCTGTTGACGGGTCATCACGGTGAGCAGCTGCGCGGTGGTGGCGAAACCGCCGGCCCGCTCAAGGACTGCTGACGCTTCCGGATGCACCGCCAAAGCATGCGAGGGGCATGTCGCATCGGCCACTCACGGCTGGGGATAGCTGTGGCGGGCAGACGCGGAATCGCACGCGCGCGCCGCGCGCGATGCGATTCTGCGTCTGCTCGCGCTAAAGGCGGCGACCCTACAGCGGGATGTTCTTGTGGCGGCCGCGCCGTGCCGGCGCCTGGGCCAGCGCCTCGGTGAGCTTGCTGCGGGTGTGCGCCGGGTCGATCTTCTCGTCGACCACGCCGATCTCGATGGCGCTGTCCACCCCGCCGGCGATGCGCTCGTGCTCGGCGGCCAGCTCGTCGTGCAGAGCCTCGCGCTCGTGCTCGGGCGCGGCGGCCAGCTTCCTCTTGTGCAGGATGCCCACCGCGGCCTTGGCGCCCATCACCGCGACCTCGGCGTCCGGCCAGGCGAACACCTTGGTCGCGCCCAACGAGCGGGAATTCATCGCGATGTAGGCCCCGCCGTAGATCTTTCGGGTGACCAGCGTGACGCGCGGCACCGTGGCCTCGCCGAACGCGTGCAGCAGCTTGGCGCCGCGGCGCACCACGCCGCCCCACTCCTGGTCGACCCCCGGCAGGTAGCCGGGAACGTCGACGATCACCACCAGCGGAATGCCGAACGCGTCGCACAGGCGCACGAAACGCGCGGCCTTCTCGGCGCTTTCGGAGTTCAGGCAGCCCCCGAGGCGCAGCGGGTTGTTGGCCAGCACGCCCACGGTGCGCCCCGACAACCGGCCCAGCCCCACCACCATCGACGGCGCCCACTTGGCCTGGAACTCGTCGAACGGCGTGTCCGCATCCAGCACGGCGGTGACGATCGGGTGCACGTCGTAGGCCCGCCGGGGCGATTCGGGCAGCAACGCCCTGATGTCGGTGTCACCGGCTTCGGCGCTGCCTCGGTCGAAATGACCCTGCTGGCAGAACAATCCGACGAGCCGACGGCCACGCTCGTAGGCGTCGAGCTCGTCGTCGGCGACGATGTGGCACACCCCGGACTTCTTGTGGTGGGTGTCCGGGCCGCCGAGCGAGGCCATGTCCACGTCCTCGCCGGTGACGCTGCGCACCACGTCGGGCCCGGTGACGAACACCCGGCTCTCCGGAGCCATCACGATCACGTCCGTCAGCGCGGGACCGTAGGCGGCGCCGCCGGCGGCGAAGCCGACCACCACCGAGACCTGCGGGACGTAGCCGGACGCGCGGATCATGGCCTCGAAAACCGTTCCGACCGCATGCAGCGCCCGCACCCCCTCGGCCAGCCGCGCCCCGCCGGAGTGCCAGATGCCCACGATCGGGCTCTGCTCCTCGATCGCGGTGTCGTAGGCGTTGACGATGTGCGCGCAGCCCTCGACACCCATCGCGCCGCCCATCACGGTCCCGTCGGTGCAGAAGCCGATGGTGCGCACGCCGTTCACGGTCCCCGCGGCGGCGAGCACGCCCGAGCGGTCACGCTCGTGCAACAACTGCACGCTGCCGTCGTCGAAGAATGTGCTCAGGCGCAGCAGCGGGTCGCGGGGGTCGAGCGATTCGCCAACCGCCTCGGGGGCCGTGATTGTCATCGCGTGTCTCCTGTTTCGGTGATGTTCGAGAGGATCAGTACCGCCCAAACGTGATCGCGACGTTGTGTCCGCCGAATCCGAACGAGTTGTTGATGGCGTAGTTGTACGTGCCGGGCCGGGGTTTGCCGG
>NZ_VMQU01000290.1 GCF_007714205.1 Mycobacterium helveticum
TGATCCTCTACGCGGGCACGCCGGGAACGTTCGTCGACCTCGCCGCAGACCTGGCGTGGCTCACCGGCCGCCCGCCCGGCGACTTCGTACTCGATCAGCATCTCAGCCTCCCCGCCGGATCGGGCACCGGGACATATCTGACAACCGGGACGTATCTGACAACCGGGACGTATCTGACAACGGCGTCGGTCATCAATCAGGCGATCGGTGTCCTCATCGGGCGCGGCTACACGCCAGAGCAAGCTCATCGGGAACTGGACACCCGAGCTGATGATGCGGGTATCGATCGACACACCGCCGCCCAATTCATCCTCGACACCCTCACCGGTGAGGACCCGGCCGACGGCGGGCGCACCGAGCAGCCGCCCAACATCGGTTAAGTGTGTTAGGCAGCGCGGCGGGCTGCTGCGCCCGCGCCCCTCTCTAGGCTTTGGTTCGGCGCCCGCTGGCTTGGACTTCCGGCATATCCCGCTGCAAGCCGTGCTCGCGCGCACCCGCCGGCTCATCGACACCTACTCACTCACAGCGGTTCCCGGGGCTAGACCGAAGTTAAGGCTGTTGAAATAGGCGAATACCCGGGTTGACCTGGGGATTCGCTGGTTGGTGGGGTGGGTTGTTCTGGCTACGCGGCGATGGTGAGCGGGATAGGGGTGTTGAGGAGGTCGAAGGCACGGCGCTGTTCGGGGGTGGGGTCGGTGAGTTTGTCGATTTCGATGTTGGTGTCGTGGTAGCGGATTCGGTCGCGGGTGAGGGTGGCCAGGTGGTCGAGCAGGTCGCGGAAGCTGCGGAGCTGGTTGCCGTTGGCGTCGTGTTTGGTGGAGGCCTTCGCATCGGCTTCGGGTGAGCGCTGTGCGGGGGCGACGGGGTTATCCCGGTGGGGTGGCTGCTCGTCGGTGAAGGTCAGCGGCGCCCAGGTCTTGCGCAGGTGCCAGATGAGGTAGCAGGCGAGCAGGCAGATCAGCACGTGGGCTTTGACGCGGTCGTCGAGGCGGTGGTGGATCGGGCGCAGGTCCAGGTCGTCGGATTTGATGATGCGGAAGTCGCGTTCGACGTTGGCGAGGTTCTTGTAGCTTTGCACCACGGCGGCGGGGTCGAGGCCCTCGGCGGGCACGCTGGTGCGCAGCACGTAGATGCCGTCGAGGGCGGCTTCGGCGTCGATGCGCGCCTGGTCGCGACGGTAGGTGAAGGTGGTGTCGGTGACGTCGCGGTGGAAGTGCTTGCCCATCTTGTATTTCCCGATGGCCGCGCCGACCGGTTCTCCGATCTTGCCGGCCCCGCGCAGCCTGCCGGCGCTGACCCGCTCGGCGATCGCGGCGAGGAGTTTCTCGGTCGCGGC
>NZ_VMQU01000291.1 GCF_007714205.1 Mycobacterium helveticum
GTCTGATATTCGCGGGTTGGTTACCGCAGGACGGACTGTTCTGCTGGAGTGGATCGCGGGTCTAGAGATCGAGCGTAATCAGGCTGTGCTGCAGCATGATTGCTCATAGGGCGTTCGCGGGTCACTCCCAGGCGCTGCCGCCACCACCGGGTTGTTCGGACAGTTATGGGCCGGTGCTCAGGTGTCGAGCACGGCCAGCGACCAGCACCAGCCGGCCAGTTCCCGGGCGATGGCGGTGTTGGCGACCACGGGGCGTTTCTTGCGGGCATCGAAGGACAGCCAGCGGTGGTGCAGGCGCCGGTTGGCTTGCTGGCCCCGCGCCCGTGCTGCCGGGCTGGCGGCATCCCAGCGCCGCCGCAGATCCACTCCGGGCCGATACGGTTGGCGGTGATGCCAGGCCGCTTCGATCAACAGCCGGCGGGCATGGCCGTTGCCGGTCTTGGTGATCGATCCCTGCGAGCGTGAATTCCCCGACGTGTACTCGCATGGCACCAACCCGAGGTAAGCGCCGATCGAGCGCCCGCTCAACCGGCCCCAGTCACCGATCTCCACCGCCAAGCCGAACGCGGTCAACGTGGAGACCCCACGCAAGCAGCCCAACCGGGTGACCACCGGCGTGTAGGCACTGTCGGCGGCCAGTTCGGCGATCGCGGCATCGAGGCGGTCCCGGCGATCAACGGTGGCCAGCATCGTGTCCAGGGCGGTGTCGTAAGCCAGCTGCAATGGTGTGGCTTCGAAGCGTTGCCCCCGCAGCCACGCCTCGTGCTTACCGGTCCAGGTCCGGCCGCCGGAGTAGATGATCCCTTGGCGCAGCAGCAGTTTCGATACCCGGTGCCGGGCACTCATCAAATCCCCGCGGCAGTCCTCACGGGCACGCACCAGATCGCGGGCTGCTTCCTGATCCGCACTGGGAATCGTGACCGCCACGATCTGCCCCAGATGCAGCAACCGGGCCAGATGCGCGGCATCACGGGCGTCGGTTTTGACCCGATCCCCCGACGGGCGCTGCAGCTTCGACGGCGCAGCAACCAGGCACATCACCCCCGCGGCCACCAGGAACCGCGCCAACCCGAACCCCGTCGGCCCCGCCTCATACGTCACCGCCACCCGACCTGGCAGCGACCGCAGCCATTCCAGGACATCCCGATAATCCGGGGTCAACCGCCGTTCGAACACCTCACCGGTGTCCCCATCCAAAGCGCACCCGACCACTGATCGTGCGTGCACATCCAACCCAACACTCGTACGATGACGTTTCACTGGGGCCTCCTACATCTGTGGCTCTACCGGCCAGGACCTAATTCCTGTCGGCAACCCACGTTCACATGCAG
>NZ_VMQU01000292.1 GCF_007714205.1 Mycobacterium helveticum
ACCGGCCAGGACCTAATTCCTGTCGGCAACCCACGTTCACATGCAGTGAGGCCCCAGCCTGCCCATACCGTCTAGTCGTCGGTGCCGAGGTCGACGAGCCCGTCGGCGCGGCGTTCGATGGCGTCCAGGAGTCCCTCGATCTGCAGTGCGTCGGTGAAGCCGACCTCGACCTGGGTGGAGGTTTCCTCGGCGGAGACGACCTCGGTGATCCACTTGTGTGAGACCAAATCCTGGATGATCAGCGCCGCCATCCCTGCTCTGGTGAAATGCGTCGTGTCGTAGATCCAGATCGAGTTGGGCTTGTAGTCCACCCAGTCCGGGAACGGTTTGCGCTGTGAGCGGTCTGGCTTGGGCAGCGGCCGGAAATGCTTGTCCGCCAGGAAAAGAACCCGACGCACACTCGACGGCGACACCCACACCCGGTGAAGGTAGGAGCCGCGGTGGGCCAGTTTGCGATGCGAGCGATCAGTCTCGCCCCACTCGTCGAACAGGGCCAGGATCTCGGCGGCTTCCTCCTCGAGCAGCCCGTGCGTGGGTGATCCGCCCGGTGTCTTGTCGACCAACTGCCCCCGGGCGCGCCGCGCGATCCAGCGGTGCGCGCGGACCTCGCCGAGTTCCAGCTCGTGGCAGGCGCGGCGCAATGTCCAGCCGGCATCGACCGCGTGGTCAAGCAGGCCCAGTAGCACTGTCTTGGTGGCCGCATCGACGCGGTGCGGGACCCGGCCACTTAGCCCCACCGCCCTTTTCCCTCGATCAGGGTCAGCCGCACGGCCATCTCCTTGAGCGCCTCGGACAGCCGCGCGTTGTCCATCTTGGCGGCCTCCAGTTCGTAGTCGCGCTGCCGAGCCGCCGTGCCCGGTTTGGAGGCCGCCAGCGCTGCCAGGGCGCCCTCCTTGGCGACCGTGCGGATGCGCATGATGGTCGTGCGGTCCACCTGATGGTTCACCGCGGCTTCGGCGATCGTCACTTCCTGGCGCACCAGCTGCAGCCAGATCTCGTACTTCTGCGACGGGGACAAAAACCGCTTCGGGCGCCGACTCGACCGGTCGCCGCCAGAGTTTGCTTCGGACATGATCAGATCCTCCATAAAAGCTCGGAGAACCCGTCGGATGTCGTCTGATCGACACGCCGATCTCTATCGCGAAGTCAGACGCAAACCACCACTCGACCCCCCCGCTGCGGAACCCGTCCTGGCACGACTCCAATGCCTCTATGTCGTCGGGCGTAGCCAGGCCCCCGGGGCCGAGGAAGCTCAGACCCGATTCCGCGAGTAAGCGGGTGACACGCGCAGGAAGATAGCGATGGATGCCGTTGCGGCCTGGGACGAT
>NZ_VMQU01000293.1 GCF_007714205.1 Mycobacterium helveticum
GGCGGGTTCGGGTCGGCAGGGCGGATCCGAGTGTGACCGGTAACGCGGGGATGGTGGCGGTCACCGAACTGCTGGATCGACTCGACGTGATCGGGCTGCTGGACGCGGCGACGGGTCCGATCAAGCAGCGCGACCGCGGCTTCGGGCCCGGTGAGCTGCTGGTCGGGATGGCCGCGGCGCAGCTGGCCGGCCACGACTTCCTGGTCGGGCTGGACCGCCACCGGGCCGACGTCGCCGCCCAGGCGTTGACGCCGGTGCCCGGACTGGCCTCGACCACCGCGGCCGGGCTCGCGAAACGATTCACCGACCAGCAGTGGCGGGCAACCGAATCTGGGCTGGCGAAGGTGAGCGAGCGGATGCTGGCGCTGCTGCCCGCCGAGCGGGCCGCGGCGCTGTGCGAGGGGGCCACTATCGACCTGGACACCACCGACGTGGAGGTGTACGGCCGCAAGAAGGACGGCATCGCCTACAACCATCAGGGCCAGCGGGTCGGGCGCCCGCACGTGGCCAGCTGGGCCGAGACCGAGACCGTGCTGGCCGCCGACCTGGACTGCGGTCTCGACGACCCCCGCGCCACCGCCGAGGACCTGCTGCAGCGCGCCCTGGCCGGGCTGCCGCGCCGGATCCGCCGCGAACGGGTCCGGTTGCGCGCCGACGCCGGCTACTTCGCCGGGCAACTGGCCCGCGCCGCGCACAAGGCGGGGATCGGGTTCGCCATCGGCGCCAAACGCGTCACCACGATGTGGCGGGCGCTGGCCGGTATCGCCGAAACCGACTGGCGCGCAGCGATCGACATGCCCGACGCGCAGGTCGCCGTCTCCACCTACGCGCCCGCCGACTGGCCACCGAACACGCGGCTGCTGATCCGCCGGGTCCGGCTCACCGTCGACCAGGTCTCTCCCGACGCCCGGTCGCGGCGGCGCCGCACCCTGCACCCCGACCAGCGCGCGCTGCCGCTGGCCGAACTCGCTCACGCCGACGCGATCTACGCCTACTCGTTCATCGCCACCAACCTCGACACCTCCACCCCCGACAAGGCTGCGGCCGTCGAGCACTGGTACCGGCACCGCACCAGCGTGGAGAACATCTTCCGCGACAGCAAACACGGCGCCGCGCTGCGACACCTGCCCTCGGGAAACAAGCAGGTCAACACCGCCTGGATGTGGGGCGCGCTGCTGGCCGCCAGCATCGCCGGCTGGCTGCACCAACTCACCGGCACCATCCTCGGCGACGATCTCGTCGCCGGGCATGGGGTGCGCGACGGCAAAGCCA
>NZ_VMQU01000294.1 GCF_007714205.1 Mycobacterium helveticum
GGGCGGGGGGGGCGTGAGTGGTGGCGTCACCGCGAGGACGGCCGGTCTACGGTTCGGGTGATCTTGAAAATCGACGACCCTTCCCACGGGCTTTGGCAGGACTGCGGGAAGGGCCGTCCGAACACGCCCGGAGGCGCAGTGCTCAGTGTAGGAGCAGATCCCGTTGTGGTTGAACGCCAGTTGTGCTCGGGCGGGCTGGGGTGCCCGCAGTGCGGGGGGCGGCTGGCGCCGTGGGGGTATGCCGCGCCACGGTTTGTGCGTCGGGCCGCGGCGGTGGTGGCCCGGATTCGGCCGCGGCGGGCGATCTGTTCGAGCGCGGCAGGCTGTGGCCGCTCGCACGTGTTGTTGCCCCGGCTCTGCCTGGGACGACGGGTCGATCCGGTGGCGGTGATCTGGGCGGCGCTGTTGGCCCGGGCGTCGGGTTGGGGGTGGCGGCGGATCTGTGCGGCGGCGGGTCGTCCGGCCTCGACAGTGCGGGGCTGGCTGTCGCGGTTCGCCGAGCATGCCGAGCCGATCCGGGTGGGGTTCGCGCGGCTGGAACACCTGGCCAACACCGGCGCGGACATGGCTCGTCTGGAACCGACGGCAAGCCCGCTGGCTGATGCGGTCTCCCAGATCGGGGTGGCGTGCGCGGCGGTGCGCCGGATGGCCGGTTCGGTGGTGTTCAAGGTGTCGGCGGCGGAGTTGGTGGCGGCGTGCTCGGGTGGCTGGCTGTTGGGGATGCGGCCGCCGACGGTCGCGGTGTTGCCGATCAACACAAGCTCGCATCTGTGACTAGCCGCCGTGATGGGTCAGGGTCGACCGCGTCACTGCCGTCGAGCATGGAAAGCGTTGAGGCGTCGAAACAATGCCAACTCCGAAGAAGACACGGGCGGATCGAGCGCGTGATATCGCTCTGTATCGGTACTCGCTGATCCGGCCGCTGGCCGATCCGAACCTGTCTGCGACTGAACGAGGCCGGCTGGTGCGGGATATGGCCGCCCAAGTCCATATCGGGCCGTTCGGGCAGCCGGTGGAGGTGTCGCGGGCCAGCCTGGACCGCTGGATTCGGGCGTGGCGGGCCGGCGGGTTCGACGCGCTGCTCCCAGCGCAGCGCCAGATCACCCCGCGCACCGAGGCTGAGGTGCTGGAGCTGGCGGCGCGGCTCAAGGCCGAACACCCCGCACGCACTGCGGCCCATATCGCCCGGATCGTTGAGGCCGAGCAGGGCTGGGCGCCCTCGGCGCG
>NZ_VMQU01000295.1 GCF_007714205.1 Mycobacterium helveticum
CAAACCCCGGCAGCCGGTCGGTCTTGTCAACGTCGTCGTTGTTTCGATCTCCGCGCGCGCGAACACCTACCGCCTCGCGCTCTCCACAGCTCGTCTCAACAGTCAACAGTGCGTGGTCGGGTCACCCCACGCGCCGCGAAATCGATTCGGCAGGCCGCTACGAGCAGTCCAACGGGTGTAGCGTGAAGGGCGTTGGGAAACAGCTGGTCTGGGATGAGTTGAGCCGTCCGCCGCTTAATTCAAGGAGCATTGGCCCCGAACCCTCACACACTCCGGTGATCCACCGGACGTCAGGTCACCATGACCACTTCACTTGCGTTGTGTTCCACCACCGGCGTTTCCCTGCCAGATCCGCCCCGGACCCCACCCATTCATGATCCACACCCAGCCTTACCGGCCGCCGTGCGGTGGCACCGCGGCACCGACACCGGGCCGCGGTCCCGGGTCATCGGATCTGGGACCGCATGACCACCTCTGCTGTTAAACCGGCGGAGCGACGCGTGACGTCGGAACCGAACGACTCTCCAGCGCCGGCGCCCGCAACGGTGCATCGGCCCATCGCCGACCAAGCGCTGAGGCTCACCGGCGCAGAACTCACACTGGTCGCCGTCACAGCCAACCACGACATACCCCCATCGGAGGTGGCCACTCTGATGATCGTGGAAACCGCCGGTGCCGCAATGCCATCGAGGTCGGCGGATGCCATCCCCATCGCCGGTACCTCGATCGGACAGGCCTTCGTGGAACGAACCCCTCGACGACTCAACAACCTCGACATCACGATCGACGGTGTCCACCACAGCGGCCCGGCGCTGGTGCTTCCGCTGCGCACCACCGACACCGTGGCCGGGGTGTTGATCGCGCTGCGGCGCGGCGGCGCCCGGACGTTCAGCGAAGACCAACTCGACATGATGGCCGCATTCACCGACCAGGCGGCGCTCGCCTGACAACTGGGATCCACACCACGCCGGCTGCGTGAACTCGACATTCTCGCTGAACGCGACAGGATCGCCCGCCACCTGAACCACCACGTGATCCGGCAGATCTTCGCGATCGAACTGGCTCTGCACGCGACCATTCCGCGGGCGCGATCAACCGAGGTGCAGCAGAGACTGTCCCGCAACATTGACGCCCTCGACGACGTCATCCAGGAAATCCGCGTCGCTATTTTTGACGCCCACGGCGCCATGCACGGTCCACTGCCGGACAC
>NZ_VMQU01000296.1 GCF_007714205.1 Mycobacterium helveticum
GCAACGCCGCCGGCGCGCGCCGCACGTCAAACGTCGTCACCGGCAACGGCCGCAACACCCCCGCCTCGAACAACTCGACCAGATCGCCGAGCATCCGCTGGATGCGGTCGGGTCCGGCCTCGAAGAGGTCGAAGGCGCGGTACCGCACCCCGGGATACTGCTCGGCGATGGCCTCCGGGTCGCGGATGTCGGTCTTGCCCATCTCCAAGAACACCCCGCCCGGGGCCACCAACCGCAGCGACGCATCCACGAACTCACCGGCCAGCGAGTCCAGCACCACCTCAAAACCACGGCCACCGGTGACCACACGGAACTTGTCCTCGAACGCCAGACTCCGCGAATCCGAGATGTGATCGTCGTCAAAACCCATCGCCCGCAAGGTGTCCCACTTACCCTTGCTGGCCGTGGCGAACACCTCCAACCCCAGATGCCGCGCCAACTGCACCGCGGCCATCCCCACCCCGCCCGCGGCGGCATGCACGAGTATGCGCTGACCCGCCTTGGCGGCGGCCAGATCCGTCAGCGCGTAGTAGGCGGTGGCGAAGACCACCGAAGCGGTCGCCGCGGAGGTGTGCGACCAGCCCGCAGGCACCTTGGCCAGCAGCCGCTGATCGGTCACCGCGATCGTCCCGGTGCCTTCCGGGAACAGTCCCATGACGCAGTCTCCCACCGCGAAACACCCATCCCCGGAGGCGGTTTCGACCACGACGCCGGAGGCTTCGACGCCCATGACCGCGTCGGGGTCCGGGTAGAGACCCAGCGCGATCATGACGTCGCGGAAATTGGCGGCGATGGCCGACGGCGCGACGCGAACCCGCCCGGGCGCCAACGGCGCATCGGCGTCGGGAATGGGCTCCAACCTGAGGTCCTCGAACGTGCCGTGACCGCTCATGCCCAGCCGCCACGACCCCTGACCGGGCGGCACCAGCATGCGGCCGGCCGCGCGGCTGCCGTGCACCCGGGCCGTGTGCACCGTCCCCCCGCGCAGCACCACCTGCGGCTCGCCCACCGCCAGCACCGCGGCCACCGCCGCATCATCCAGCGGCGCATCGGCGTCCACGAGCACCACCCGACCGGGATGCTCGGTCTGCGCCGAACGCACCAACCCCCACACCGCCGCCCCCGCCAAATCGGCGACATCCTCCCCCGGCAACGCCACCGCACCCCGGGTCGACACCACCAGC
>NZ_VMQU01000297.1 GCF_007714205.1 Mycobacterium helveticum
CTAGTGGTCCGTCTCAGTTTTGGGTAACTACTTGTTCGAGTTTGGTGCGTGCGCGTTGGACTTTGGCGAGGATGGATTCGGCGGTTGCTGTCCAGACGTAGGGTTTGGGATCGGCGTTGTGGGCGTTGAGGTATGCCTCGATGCTGGCGATCAGATCGGGCACGCTGCCAAATATTCCGCGGCGTAGGTTCCTGTCGGTCAGGTCGCGGAACCAACGTTCAACCTGGTTGAGCCACGACGACGACGTTGGCGTGAAGTGCAGGTGAAAACGCTTGTGCCGCTTCAGCCACCGGTCAACTTCAAAGTGCTTATGCGTGCTGTAGTTGTCCAGGATCAGATGCACCTGCAACCCTGCGGGTACCTCCCGGTCGATGGTATTGAGGAATCTGATGAACTCGCTATGGCGGTGCCGGGGCAGGCATTGGCCGATCACAGCGCCGGTGAGCACGTCGAGAGCTGCGAACAGTGTGGTGGTGCCGTTGCGTTTGTAGTCGTGAGTCATCGTGGCGGCCCGTCCGGGAACCATCGGCAACGACGCCTGCGTGCGATCGAGGGCCTGGATCTGCGACTTTTCATCCATGCACAACACGATCGCCTTCTCGGGCGGGTTCAAGTACAGACCGACAACGTCGATGAGTTTGTCCTCGAACTTCGGATCGGTGGACACCTTGAAGGTGTCGACCCGATGTGGCTGCAAACCAAGATGCGACCAAATCCTTTGCACCGTAGCCGAACTGACCCCTACCCGCTTAGCCATCGTGCGGCACGACCAGTGCGTGGCCCCCGGCGGTGTGGTGGTCGTGGTCAAACGGACGATCTCGGCGACAGTCTCCTCGCTGATCGAAGGTTTGCGGCCCCGACCTTCGCGGATCTTCTCCAGTCCAGCCAAACCCTCCTCGCCGAACCGGGTACGCCACGCCCGCACCGTCACCGGCGTCACCCCGACCTCGTCGGCGATCACCGCGTTGGCCACACCATCGGCGGCCTTCAACAACACCCGGGCCTGCAACACCTGCCGATGTGGCACCGACTGCGCCCGTGCCAACCTCTCCAATATCTCGCGCTCACCGTCGGACAAAGGCAACGCCGCAGCTGGTGCACTCATCACACCAGAATACCGAACGACACGCTATCTATTTGCGAGACACACCACTAG
>NZ_VMQU01000298.1 GCF_007714205.1 Mycobacterium helveticum
TTGACCGCCCACCGCTGCAGCGCAGCGGGATCGGCCGAGGACACCGTGGCGAGATCGTGGTTGTCGTGGCCCCTTTCGGCCGCGTGCCATTCTGACTGGGCAGTACGGTTGGCGACCGCCACACCGAACAGCTCGTCCCTCGTCAAGCGTGGAATACGGATCTCGACCGCATCGATCTGCGCGGCCAGTTCCACGCGAGAAGCGTTCATCCGCTCACTTTGTTGAGCCGACGCCTTCGCCCGCAGCGCCCTGGTCTTGTCAAACCATGTACGCCAGCGCTCACTGCGTTCGGCGGCCTCCACACGAGGCAGGTCGTAAAGGCGCATCTTCGGACCACTTCGATAATTCGGGTTCGTCACCAGGGCATCCGGCTCGCCCAGAAACCGCTTGACAGCCCCATCGGTCCAACCTCGCTGTTTGAGCGTGGACAACCTGACACGTTCGATCTTCTCCGCAGTCTTACTCATGGCCGCCATCATTGCCCCGGCCACCGACAACCGCCTGCGGGCCGACATCACGCTGTGCGCACCCGACCGCTTTGAGCGCACGGTTTCGAGCACTGCGCCGCCCGTAGAGTCGCGCACAGAAACGTGTGAGCACCTCCACCATGTCGCGCACCAGATCATCGGTCACCTCACCGTCGTCGAGCACCACCAGCCGGCGGCCGTGCGCGGAAAGCGCGGACTCGACCAGCTCAGTGTTCATCCGCCCCAGCCGATCCCGGTGCTCGACCACCACGGTGGTCACCTTCGGGTCGGCCAACAACCGGCGCACCTTCGCCCGCGACCCGTTCATCCCGGACCCGACCTCGGCCTCCACCCGCACCACCGTCCCGCCCGCCTGCCCGGCCCAACCCGTCAGCCGCGCAACCTGGCGATCCAAATCCGACTTCTGATCAGGAGACGACACCCGCGCATACAACCCGAACGCGGCGGGCATCGACTCGGCCACCGCATCCGGGGACACCAACACCGTGCGCTGATTCACCCGCACCGCGGGCACCGGCAGCGTCCCCTCCCGAAACCACCGGTACGCCGTCTGCGGATGAACACCCTGAGCCCGCGCCCACTCCGTCAAATTCACACCAGCAGCATAC
>NZ_VMQU01000299.1 GCF_007714205.1 Mycobacterium helveticum
AAGCCTTTGCTGGCGAACGATATTCGTCGAGAATAGGTATATGCGCGATAACGATGGCCGCAAGCTTGATCACAAGACGCTCGAAGCGCTGCGGAAGCGAGCGGTGGAGCAGGTCGATGCGGGTGAGCACCCCGAAAAGGTGGCCGTGACAATGGGGTTCCACAAGAACACCGTCTATGGATGGCTGGCCAAGGTGCGCGACGGCGGCAAGGACGCGTTGGTGGCCAGGCCGGTTCCGGGTCGCCCACCCAAGCTTGGGTTGCAGCAGGTCTCGCGGCTCTATGAGTTGATCGCGGGCAGCGATCCGCGCCAGTTGTCGTTCGGGTTCGCGCTGTGGACCCGTTCGATGATCGCCGAGCTGATTCGCCGCGAGTTCGCGATCACCCTGAGCGAGGTCAGTGTGGGCCGACTGCTGCACACGATGGGCCTGTCGCCGCAGCGGCCGTTGCATCGCGCCTACCAGCAGGATCCCGATGCGGTCGAACGCTGGAAGCGCGAGCAGTTCCCCGCGATTCGAAAGGCCGCCAAAAAAGCAGGCGCAACCATCTATTTCGGCGACGAGGCCGGCGTCCGCTCGGACTACCATTCCGGCACCACCTGGGCACCGGTCGGCCACACGCCGGTGGTGGCCAACACCGGCGCCCGCTGGAGCATCAACATGCTCTCGGCCGTCAGCGCTCAGGGCAAGCTGCGGTTCATGGTCCACGACGGCAAGGTCAATGCGTCGGTGTTCATCGAGTTCTGCAAACGCCTGCTGCGCGACGCCGCCGCCCCGGTCTACCTGATCGTCGATGGCCACCCGTGCCACCGGGCCAGAGCCACCAAGGAATTCGTCGCCTCCACCAACGGCAGGCTCAAGTTGTTCTTTCTGCCCGGCTACTCGCCCGAACTCAACCCCGACGAGTGGGTGTGGAAGAACGTCAAGCACGATCGCATCGGCAAGACCGGCGTCACCAGCAAGGACGACCTGAAGAACAAGGCCACCAACGCGTTACGCCGACTGCAAAGACTCCCGCACCTGGTCCAGGGATTTTTCCGTGACCCGAATTTGGCCTACATCGCGGCGTGACTCGACTTACTTACGATCGC
>NZ_VMQU01000029.1 GCF_007714205.1 Mycobacterium helveticum
CCCGGGTGGGGCTCGGGGACGATCCGGTCGCCGTGCACGCGCACCGCGCTGGCGTAGTCGGTGACGCCGATCGGCAGATCGGGGGCGGGCCGGCCGAACGCGTCCAGCGACAACACTGCCACCTCGCCACCGTCGACCAACGCGTCGGCCTCGTCGAGGCGTTCGGCGGTGCACAGGGCCAGGTCGGCCCGGCTTTCGAGCACCACCTCCGCGCCGACCCACCACACCCCGAACAGCACCGCCGCCGTCTGCCAGTGCGCCGGCAGCAGAATCGCGACCCGGCTGCCGGGCCCGGCGCCCAGCTCGTCGCGCAGCAGGTTGCCGGTCTTGGCGGCCCAGTTGGCCAGGGTCGCCGCGGACAACTCGATGCGCTCGCCGGCCGCATCGTCGTAGTAGGTGATGCGCGGGCCGACCGGGTCGGCCCGCAGCATCGGCTCGAGGATGGCCCCCGAAAGCGTGGCGGGCGTGCTCAGTTGATGCATTCGGGCTTGTCGGAGCCGGCGGTCAGGATGGGCGAGGGCGCCGGGACGTCCGGGTCGTCCGCCCCGCCCGCGTTGGACACGTGGGCGGCCGCCATCTGGCTGTTCGCACCGCCGCCCAGGCCGGAGCCCGGGCCGCTGTAGTCGTTGGCCAGCACCACGCGGACGGTGCCCGGGGCTATCGACGTGTCGGCGACCACGGGCAGGCCGCCCAGTTGCCGGGCGACCTCCCGGGCGCCGACGTCGTCGCTCTTGGCCGCCCGCACCTGGCTGCCCTTGACGTGCCCGCCCACGTTGTTGCCGACGGCGCCGGTCGTGAATCCCTTGGAGCTCAACACGTCCGCTACCGCCGCGGCCAGGCCGTTGATGTCGGTGTCGTTGACGACGCTGGCCGTCGTCTTGGCCGGGGTGAAGGCCAGCTCCTCGGTCTTGCCCTGGTCCTGGTTGTGCAGCAGGCCGGCGACCCAGTCCTGGACCTGGTGCGGGTCCACCCGCACCACGCTCTGCATGCCGTCGTCGCTCCAGCCGGCGCCGTCGAGCACCGGGATGGTGGCGAACGCGACTTTGCCGCCGGCCAGCTTCTGCATCTGCTGCACGAAGTCCATCACGTCCCAGCCCGAGGAGAGCACCACCGAGCGCTGGACGGCGGCCTCCAGGCGCTGCAGCGTGGTGGGGCTCGACAGCGTCTTGCCGGAGATGACGCTGTGGGCCAGCGAGGCCATCACCGCCTGCTGGCGCACGACGCGATCCAGATCGCCGCGCGGCAGCTCGTGGCGCTGGCGTACGAAGCTGAGCGCCTCCGGGCCGGACAGGCGCTGCTGGCCGGCGGGGAAGTCGGCGCCCGAGAGCGGCTCGAACACCGGCTCCTTGAGGCAGACGTCGACGCCGCCGAGGGCGTCGGTGATCAACGCGAAACCCAGCAGTCCGATCTCGGCGTAGTGGTCGACGGTGACCCCGGTGAGGTCGGCGACGGTCTTGATCAGCGCCTCCCGGCCGGCCTCGGTGCCCTGGGCCGCGGCGTGCTCGGCCGAGTCGCCGGCCTGGACCAGGTTGGCGCGCCTGGTCTCCCGGGTCTGGCCGTAGACGCCGTTGATCTTCGTCTTGCCCAGGCCCGGGGCCGCGACGTAGGAGTCGCGCGGGATCGAGATGGCGGTCGCCGACTGCCCGTTGTTGGGAATCCGGATCAGGATGATGGTGTCGGTGTTGGTCGCCTCCTCGTCGCCGGCGCGCAGCGCCGCGAGCTCGTCGGCCGACAGCGGGTTGCCGTGCGCGTCGGTGCGGCTGTCCAGGCCGACCAGCAGGATGTCGATCGCGCCGTCGTCGCCGCCCTTGCCCAGCGAGGCGGCCGACATGTGGAAGATGCCGTCTTCGAAGGACCGGACGTTGGTCCACGCGATCCCGGTGCCGAGAACGACCAGGACCGTCAGCGCGGTGGCAACCACACGAACCACACGATGCACTCCCATCCCACTAGGTTACTTGCGGCACAGCCGCTTCGCGGGTAGCGGGCACCCGCGCGCCCCCGGCGTGACCCGGGCGTGACCCGCGCGTTTCGGCGCGTGCCACACTCATGCCATGTCGGGCAGGATGATTATCAGCGGGGCCGGGGGGCAACTGGGCAGCACGTTGGCGGCGCTGGCGGCCGACCAGGGCCGCCCGATGCAGGCGTACACGTCGTCGCAGTGGGACATCACCGACCCGGCGGCGGCCGAGCGGATCATCGGCGGTGGCGACATCGTGATCAACTGCGCGGCCTACACCGACGTCGACGGCGCCGAGAACGACCAGGCCCGCGCGTATGCGGTCAACGCCGCCGGACCCGAGCACCTGGCCAGGGCCTGCGCGCGGGCGGGCGCCCGGCTGATCCACGTCTCCACCGACTATGTCTTCGGCGGCGAGGCCTTCGGCGGCGAGGCCTTCGGCGGCGAGGCCTTCGGCGGCGAGGCCCGCGGCGGCGACCCGGGCGCCCCGGCCTCCCGCCCCTACGAGCCCGGCGACCCCACCGACGCGCGGGGCGTGTACGCCCTCAGCAAGCTCGCCGGCGAGCGGGCCGTGCTGGCCGCGCTGCCGGAGGCCGGCGCCGGGACAGTCGTGCGCACCGCCTGGGTCTACACCGGCGGCACCGGCAAGGACTTCGTCGCCGTCATGCGCCGGCTGGCCGCCGGGGACGGCCCCGTCGACGTGGTGGACGACCAGACCGGCTCCCCGACCTACGTCGGCGACCTGGCCGCCGCGCTGCTGCAGGTGGCCGACGACGGCGTGCCCGGCCCGATCCTGCACGCCGCCAACGCGGGGGCGGTGTCCCGGTTCGGGCAGGCCCGGGCGGTCTTCGAGGAGTGCGGCGCCGACCCGTCCCGGGTGCGCCCGGTCAGCACCGCGCAGTTTCCCCGGCCGGCGCCGCGGCCGGTCTATTCCGCGCTCGGCGGCGAGCAGTCCCGGGCGGCGGGCCTGCGGCCGCTGCGGCCCTGGCGCGAGGCCCTGGTCGCGGCGCTGTCGGCGGCCGGCGGCGTCGCCGCGGGCGACCGACCGCTACCCTCGACGCGTGACTGACGTCGTGCCGGTGGTCACGGTGACCTATTCGCCGGGCCCGCACCTGGAGCGCTTTCTGGCCTCGTTGTCACTGGCCACGGATCGCCCGGTCGAGGTGCTGCTGGCCGACAACGGCTCCACCGACGGGACGCCGCAGACGGCGGTCGAGCGCTACCCGAACGTGCGGCTGTTCGAGACGGGGGCCAACCTCGGATACGGCACCGCGGTGAACCTCGCCGTCGAGCGGCTGGGGGAGATCGGGGCGGCCGACGACTGGGTGATCGTGGCCAACCCCGACGTGCAGTGGGGTCCGGGCAGCATCGACGCGCTGCTGGACGCCGCCAACCGGTGGCCGCGGGCGGGTGCGCTGGGCCCGCTGATCCGGGACCCCGACGGGTCGGTGTACCCGTCGGCGCGCCACCTGCCCAGCCTGGTCCGCGGCGGGATGCACGCGGTTCTCGGGCCCTTCTGGAAGCGCAACCCGTGGACGGCGGCGTACCGCCAGGAGCGGCTCGAGCCCAGCGAGCGGCCGGTCGGCTGGCTGTCGGGGTCGTGCCTGCTGCTGCGCCGGTCGGCGTTTCGCCAGGTCGGCGGGTTCGACGAGCGCTACTTCATGTACATGGAGGACGTCGACCTCGGGGACCGCCTGGGCAGGGCCGGCTGGTGCAGCGTCTACGTGCCCTCGGCGGAGGTGCTGCACCACCGGGGCCACTCCACCGGGCACGACCCGGCGAGCCACCTGACGGCGCATCACCAAAGCACCTACATCTTCCTGGCCGACCGGCATGCCGGATGGTGGCGGGCCCCGCTGCGCTGGACGCTGCGCGCGTCGCTGGAGGTGCGTTCGCGCCTGATGGTGCGCAATTCGCTGCGCAGCAGAAGACGCGACATGGAAGGGCGCTAGAGGTGGCAAGACCCCCGGTTGACGCGGTGATCCTGGTGGGCGGCAAGGGCACTCGGCTGCGGCCGCTGACCCTCTCGGCGCCCAAGCCGATGCTGCCGACCGCCGGGCTGCCCTTCCTCACCCATCTGCTGTCGCGGATCGCCGCGGCCGGCATCGAGCACGTGATCCTCGGGACGTCGTATCGGGCCGAGGTGTTCGAGGCCGAGTTCGGCGACGGGTCCAAGCTGGGCCTGCAGATCGAGTACGTGACCGAGCCGAACCCGCTGGGAACCGGCGGCGGGATCGCCAACGTCGCGCCGAAGCTGCGCCACGACACCGCGATGGTGTTCAACGGCGACGTGCTGTCCGGTGCCGACCTGGGCGCGCTGCTCGAGTTCCACCACACCAAGCAGGCCGACGTCACGCTGCACCTGGTGCGGGTCGGTGACCCCCGGGCGTTCGGCTGTGTGCCCACCGACGAGGACGACCGCGTCGTCGCGTTCCTGGAGAAGACCGAGGACCCGCCCACCGACCAGATCAACGCCGGCTGCTACGTCTTCCAGCGCGAGGTGATCGACCGCATTCCCCGCGGCCGCGAGGTCTCCGTGGAACGCGAGGTGTTCCCGGCCCTGCTGGCCGACGCCCTCAAGGTCGTCGGCTACGTCGACGCCACGTACTGGCGCGACATGGGCACTCCGGAGGACTTCGTGCGCGGATCGGCGGACCTGGTGCGCGGCATCGCCCCGTCGCCGGCGCTGCAGGGCCACCGCGGCGAGCAGTTGGTGCACGACGGCGCCGCGGTGTCGCCCGGCGCGGTGCTCATCGGCGGCACGGTCGTCGGGCGGGGCGCCGAGATCGGCCCCGGGGTGCGGCTGGACGGCGCGGTGATCTTCGACGGCGTCAAGGTCGAGGCGGGCAGCGTGATCGAACGGTCGATCCTCGGCTTCGGGGTGCGCATCGGTCCGCGGGCCCTGATCCGCGACGGGGTGATCGGCGACGGCGCCGACATCGGCGCGCGCTGCGAGCTGCTGCGCGGTGCCCGCGTCTGGCCCGGCGTGGCCATTCCCGACGGCGGGATCCGCTACTCCTCGGACGTCTGAGTCCCCGGCCCGGGCGTGGCGGCTAACGGCCCAGGGCTTGAGCCACCAGGTAGGCCAGCGCGTGATCGGTGCCTTCCGGCAGCCCGTCGGCCGGGAACCACCGCAGGTCCAGCGACTCGTCGCTCATCGCGATCCGCGCGCCGGCCGGCGCGCGCGCCACGAACTGCAGGTCGAGGTGCCGGGTCGGCACGCCCAGCGAGCAGGTGACCGGGTGGACGTGCACCGCGGCCAGCTCCGGCTCGATACGCAGACCGGCGATCCCGGACTCCTCGGTCGCCTCGCGCAACGCCGCGGCGACGACGTCGGGGTCCCCGTCGTCGTCCTCGTCCCCTTCGTCGCAGTGCCCGCCCATCTGCACCCAGCGGCGCAGCCGGTGGTGCAGGGTCAGCAGCACCCGGTCGCCGGTGTCGTCGAGCACCAGCGCCGACGCGGTCACGTGGCCGGGCACGCAGTCGCGGCGGCAGGCGTCGGGGCGGGCGTGCAGGAAGGCCAGGACGGCGTGCCGCACCGAATCCTGGGCCGGGTCGGGCGCCCGCCAGTCGGTGAGTATCGAGATCGCCGAGTCGCGAACGCTCACCGCGGCACCCGCCCGGTCCGGTGGTCGCGCAGCGCCGACCACGCCGCGCGGCAGCGGGCCACGACGTCGGCGGCGAGTCCGCCGCAGGCGCAGGCCGGCGGCGCGGCGGGCAGCTGCTCGGCTGCGGCGGGCTCGAGTTCCCAGATTCCCCCACCGTAACTGCGGCCGGTGCGCACCGCCGCCGCCGCCTTGCCCGCGAACGCCGTCGTCGGGGTCATTTCCGGATCAGCAGGTCCGCCGCCGGAACCGGTTCGCGCGGCCCGGCCGGGTCCTGCGCGTAGCCGATCGCGACGGCGCCCAGCGGCTCCCAGTCGGGCGGCAGGTCGAGCTCGGCGCGCACCAGGTCGGCGGCGAAGATCGTCGAGCCGATCCAGCAACTGCCCAGGCCCCGCACCGCCAGGGCCACCAGCAGGGCCTGCACGGCCGCCCCGACCGCGACCGTGAACATGGCGTGCTCGGCATCGCTGCGGGCGGCGTCGGCATAGGTGTGTGCGCCGTCGGGAACCAGGAACGGGACGACGACCTCCGGCGCGTCGTAGAGGATCTGGCCCCGCGCCACCCGACGCTCTATCGCGTCGGGGGGGTTGCCGTCGCGGGCGAGGTCGGCGCGCCACCGGTCCTTCATCCGGTCCAGCAGCCGCAGCCGGGTGGCCGGGGTGCGCAGCCACACGAACCGCACCGGCCGGGTGTGGTGCGGGGCCGGCGCGGTGAGGGCCTCGGCGACGGCGGCCTCGACGAGCTCGGCCGGCACCGGCCGGCCGCCGAACCGGCGCACCGACCTGCGCAGCAGCTGGGCCTGCCGACGGCCCAGCTCGAGAGCCTCGGCGGTGCCCAGCCAGAACAGGTCCTCGGTGCCCGGCCGCACCAGCCGCCGGGCCGTCGAGCCGTCGTCGGTCACGTGCAGGCCGCGCACGACGGCCACCGGCATCGCGGTCAGCTTGCCCTTGACCAGGTCGGCGGCGGCGGCGACCTCGTCGGCGACCGCAACCTCGGTGACCTGCAGCTCGTTGCCGTGCCGGTCGACGGTGCCCGAATAGTTGTGCAACACGGCCAGACCGGCCGCGCCGATCGCCGCGTCGGTCTGGCCGTTGCGCCAGGCCCGGCCCATCGTGTCGGTGATGACCACCGCGACCTTGACGCCGAGGCGCTGCCGCAGGCCCGCGCGCAGGGCCGCGGCGCTGGCGTCGGGGTCGACGGGCAGCAGCGCCAGCTCGTCGACCCCGACGTTGGATCCGTCCACACCGGCGGCGGCCTGGACCAGGCCCAGCCGGCTCTCGGTGATCAGGGTGCGGCCCTTGCGGGCCAGCACGCGCACCGCTTCGTCGTCGACCAGCCGGCGCCGCAGCCGGTCCCGCTCCTCGGCGTCCCGCGGCGCCGGCACCAGCCGTCCCTCGCACTTGGAGACCGCCTTGCTGGTCACCACCACGACGTCGCCGTCGCGCAGCCAGGGCGCGGCCGCGGCGACGGCCGCGGTCAGGTCGTCGCCCGGCCGGAACTCGGGGAGCCCGCTCACCGGCAGGATCTCGACCGCGGCCGCCGTGCCGTGCTCGCGCACGCCGGGCGGCGCCGTCGGACCCGGGCCGCTCACGCGCTCACGCCCACGAGGCCGAGCCCGGCGGCGACCATGTCGGCCGTGGCCTGCGGGTCGGTCATCACCAGCGGGACGGAACGGACCGCCACCCCCTCGATGATCGCCGCGTCGCCCTCGTGCACCAGCCAGCCGTCCAGGACCCCGGTGCCCGCACGCGCCCCGTAGTGGCGGCCCACCGCCTCCGCGGTGGACTCGACCCCGATCACGGACAGGCAGGCATCGGCCATGCCGCGCAACGGCTTTCCGCCGATGATGGGCGAGTAGCCGACGACCGGGGCGGTGGTGGCGCGCAGCGCACCCCGGATGCCGGGGATCGCCAGGATGGCGCCGACGCTGACCACCGGGTTGGACGGGGCCAGCAGGATGACGTCCGCTTCGGCGATAGCCGCCACGGCCTCGGTTGTGGCGCCGGCCTTTTCGGCGCCGACGAACGCGAAGCTGTGGGTGGGCACCTGAGCCCGGTAGCGCACCCACCACTCCTGGAAGTGGATCGCACGCCGGCTCTCGTCGGCCGGGTCGGTGATCACGACGTGGGTCTCGCACCGGTCGTCACTGGCCGGCAGCAGCCGGGCGCCCGGCTGCCAGCGGTCGCACAACGCCGCGGTGATCTGCGTCAGCGGGTAGCCGGCGCCCAGCATCTGGGTGCGCACCAGATGGGTGCCCAGGTCGCGGTCGCCCAGCATGAACCAGTCCGGTTGCACGCCGTAGCGCGCCAATTCTTCTTTGGCGTGCCAGGTTTCGTCGCGGTGACCCCACCCGCGCTGCGGGTCCACGCCACCGCCTAAGGTGTACATGCAGGTGTCCAGATCCGGGCACACGCGCACCCCGTGGATCCAGGCGTCGTCGCCGATGTTGACGACCGCGACCAGCTCGTGGTCGTTCGCCGGGCGCCCCGGTGCCCGGAACCGGCCCAGCCCGAGCAACTGCTGGACCCCCAGCAGGAAGCGGGCGCCGCCGACCCCGCCGACCAGAACGGTGACCTTCACGTGACCTTCACAGGGCACGACAGTACCGGCCGGCCACGGTCCGGCGGCGGGCCCATGAGGCGGGCCGGAAACGAGGATTCGGAAACGGTTGTGACAGTTGTGATCGACACGCCGGGGGCCCAATGCAACAGAAACGCCGAAATTTCGTCACGAGATGATATGGAAACGCCGTCTGACGCTTGACCGGGCACAGCAACCCGTGTCTAATCACAACAGTGTCATTTCCCGGTTGGCCAGCCGTTTCCGGTGTCGCAGACCGAGATTCGATCACTTGTTCGAATTGTTCGAATGTCTGTACATCAGAACAGTGGGAACCCCTACTCTTTCAATCAGCCTGAGGAGGCGGAAACGCATGTCCTACGAACACCTTCGGGGCGTTATGGCAGGCTCACCGCACACCATGTTCGGCTCGGCTCCGGTGGCGCTCGCGCGGCCGCACCTGACTGTGGTTCCCGATGCGCCGGTCGCATTCGAACCCGAGCCCGTGCCGCCGTCGACGCCGGACCAGTGGCAGGACCGCGCGTTGTGCGCGCAGACCGATCCCGAGGCGTTCTTCCCCGAGAAGGGCGGCTCCACCCGCGAGGCCAAGAAGATCTGTCTGGGCTGCGAGGTGCGCAGCGAATGCCTCGACTACGCCCTGGCGCACGACGAGCGCTTCGGCATCTGGGGCGGGCTCTCCGAACGGGAGCGTCGCCGCCTCAAGCGCGGCATCATCTGACGCGGCATCATCTGACCGACAGCATCTGACCGACAGCGCAATTCGCGGTCAGTCGTCATCGATCGTCGGGTCGATGACCGAGGGCTCGACGTCCAAATAGACGGCCACCTGAGCCACCAGGATCTCGTGCAGCAACTCGGCGAGTTCGACGGTGTCCTTCGCCCGTCGCTCGATCGGCTTGCGGAACAACACAATTCGTGCCCGCGTGGCGTTGCCGCGGACGTCGACGCCGGCCGGGATCAGGCGGGCCAGCGCGATCGGACCGTCGGCGACGACCTCGGGCGGCCACTGCACGCTCTCCGGATCCTTGGCCGCGATGCGGGGGATCTCGTCGACCGCGACGTCGAGGTCGGCCAGCCGGTCCGGCCAGCGCCGCTCGATGGGCTCGTAGGCTTCCAGGACCGCCATGTCGAACCGCTCGGCCCGGCTGCGCCACCCCGGCACCGTCGGCGGCAGCAACGGCCCGCGCATGTCCCGGCCCCGCCGGGAGGCCCGGGACGCGCCGGGTGCGCCCCTCGACCGATCGTTGCGGCCGAAGCTGCGCGAGTCGCCGCGGGAATCACTCATCGGGCACGATGGTAACGGTTGGACATCGTGCGCCGAACGGTTGCGCGTGTCCGGCGCTTCGGCGGCGTTTTCGCACGATAACCTTTCGGCGTGAACGTTCCCCGTCGCTGTTGCCGGCCCGGGTGTCCGCACTACGCCGTGGCGACTCTGACGTTCGTCTACTCGGATTCGACGGCCGTGGTGGGTCCACTCGCGACCGCGCGGGAGCCGCATTCGTGGGACCTGTGCGTCGGCCACGCCGGCCGGATCACGGCGCCCCGCGGGTGGGATCTCGTGCGCCACGCCGGCCCGCTGCCCACCCATCCCACGCATCCCGAGGACGACGACCTGGTGGCCCTGGCCGACGCGGTGCGTGAGGGCGGGCCGGGCGAGGCAAGCCTGCCCGGCGTCCCGCAGCGCGGATTCTCCGCGCCTTCGGTCCAGCACGCCGGTGTGCACGCGACCGCCCCGAGCGGCGCTGTGCTGGCGCCTCCCGAGCACCGGTCCGGGCGCCGCCGCGGGCACCTGCGCGTGCTGCCCGATCCCACCGACTAGCGCCCACCCGCCGTGTCCGCGCGCGGCGTCGGGGCCCGCGCACCGTGGTGCCCGTGTCCCCGGGGGGTTATAGGCTGACGGCCAAGAGGCGAAGCAATCCATGGCGTCAGGAGGCCCCGCATGTCTCGGCCCGCCGCGACTGTCCACCGTGTCGTCAAGGCCTACGACGTGCGCGGGCTGGTCGGTGAGGAACTCGACGAACCGCTGGTCACCGACCTGGGAGCGGCGTTCGCCCGGTTGATGCGCGCCGAGGGCGCCCACCAGGTGGTGATCGGCCACGACATGCGGGACAGCTCACCGGCGCTGGCGGCCGCGTTCGCCGGCGGCGTCACCGGGCAGGGCCTGGACGTGGTGCGCATCGGCCTGGCGTCCACCGATCAGCTGTACTTCGCCTCGGGGCTGCTGGACTGTCCCGGCGCGATGTTCACCGCCAGCCACAACCCGGCGGCCTACAACGGCATCAAGCTGTGCCGCGCCGGGGCGAAACCCGTCGGCGCCGACACCGGGCTTGGCGTGATCGGCGATGACGTGATCGCCGGGGTCGCAGGCCACCGCGGGCGACCCGGCTCCGTCGCCGATCGCGACGTCCTGGCCGACTACGGCGCCTACCTGCGTTCGCTGGTGAACACCTGCGGGCTGCGTCCGCTGCGGGTGGCCGTGGACGCCGGCAACGGGATGGCCGGCCACACCGCGCCCGCGGTGCTCGGACCGATCGAGTCGATCACGATGTTGCCGTTGTACTTCGAGCTCGACGGCTCGTTCCCCAACCACGAGGCCAATCCGCTCGACCCCGCCAACCTGGTGGACCTGCAGGCCTACGTGCGCGACACGGGTGCTGACATCGGGCTGGCGTTCGACGGGGACGCCGACCGCTGCTTCGTGGTCGACGAGCGCGGCGAGCCGGTGGCGCCGTCGACGGTGACCGGCCTGGTGGCCGCCCGCGAGCTGAAGCGGGAGATCGGCGCGACCGTCATCCACAACGTGATCACCTCGCGCTCGGTGCCCGAACTGGTCACCGAGCGGGGCGGCACGCCGCTGCGCTCGCGGGTCGGCCACTCCTACATCAAGGCGCTGATGGCCGACACCGGCGCGATCTTCGGCGGCGAGCACTCGGCCCACTATTACTTCCGGGACTTCTGGGGCGCCGACTCCGGGATGCTGGCCGCGCTGTACGTGCTGGCCGCCCTCGGCGAGCAGGAGCGGCCGCTGTCGGAGCTGACCGCCGACTACCAGCGCTACGAGTCCTCCGGCGAGATCAACTTCAGGGTGGCCGACGCGCCGCACTGCGTGGAGGCCGTGCTGAAGTCGTTCGGCGCCCGGATCCACTCCCTCGATTACCTCGACGGGGTGACGGTCGACCTGGGCGACGGCAGTTGGTTCAACCTGCGCAGCTCGAACACCGAGCCGCTGCTGCGGCTCAACGTCGAGGCCCGTGACGCCGGGGACGTCGCCGCCGTCGTCAAGCAGGTCACCGCGGAGATCGACGTGGCGAACTCCGCGGTGCCCGGAGACGCCGGACCGTGAGTGCGACCCGGGCGATCGACCTCGAAGACGCCGAGGGCCTGCTGGCCGCCGACCGGGACGGCCTGCTGCGGGCGGCGTCGTCGGCCGGCGCCCAGGTGCGTGCCGTCGCCGCCGCGGTCGAGGAGGGCGCGCTGGACCCGCTTAGCGTCGACCACCCTCCGCGCAGCGTGATCTGGGTGGCCGGCCGCGGGACCGCCGAGACCGCCGGCGCCATCCTGGCCGCGACGCTGGGCGGGCAGGTGTCCGCGCCGATCGCGGTTCTCGGCGAGGCGCCGCCGTGGGTAGGCCCGCTCGACGTGCTGATCGTCGCCGGTGACGATCCCGGCGATCCGGCGTTGGTCACGTCCGCGGCGACGGGGGTGCGCCGCGGCGCGCGGGTCGTCGTGGCGGCCCCGTACGAGGGTCCGCTGCGCGATTCCACCGCCGGGCGAGTCGCCGTGCTCGCCCCGCGGCTCCGGGTCCCCGACGAGTTCGGGCTCTGCCGCTACCTGGCCGCCGGCCTGGCCGCCCTGCACACCGTGGACCCCGGAACGGGCATCGACCTGGGGCGGCTCGCCGACGAACTGGACGCCGAGGCCCTGCGCAACAGCGCCGGCCGCGACCTGTTCACCAACCCCGCCAAGACGATCGCCGCGCGGATCTCCGGTCACCGGGTCGCGCTGGCCGGCGACGGCGCCGCCACGATCGCCGTGGCGCGGCACGGCAGTTCGCTCCTGCTGCGGATCGCGCGCGAGGTGGTCGCCGCCGCCGGGCTCGCCGACGCGGTGGTGGCGCTGCGCGCCCCCGACGGCCCGGGCCCCGACGGTTTGAGTGACGCCCGGTCCTCGGTGGACACGCTCTTTCACGACGAACAGATCGACGGGCCGCTGCCCGAGCGGCTGCGGGTGCTGGCGCTCACCCTGGCCGCCGAACGCACGGTGGTGGCGGCGCGCGTCGCCGGTGCCGGAGACGTCCACCTGGTCTGCGCCGAGGATGTGCCGGAGGCGCCCGGCGACCCGGCCGCGCCCGGCGGGGCGGCCGGTGGCAAGGCCATGCCGGCCGGCGCGGGGAGCGCCTGGCAACAACTGACAGTATTGGCCGTCCGGCTGGAGATGGCCGCGGTTTACCTGCGACTGGTGCGGGGATAGATACACACGTGCAACTGCTACGCGGGGCCTTGAGGACGTACGCATGGGGATCGCGTATGGCCATCGCCGAGTTCACCGGCCGGCCGGTCCCGGCGGCCCACCCGGAGGCCGAGCTCTGGTTCGGGGCACACCCCGGCGATCCGGCCTGGCTGGAAACCGAGCACGGCGAGGTCTCGTTGCTGGACGCGCTGGTCGCCGACCCGGAGGGCCAGCTCGGGCCCGGCTCGCGCGCCCGGTTCGGCGACGTCCTGCCGTTCTTGGTGAAGGTGCTGGCGGCCGAGGAGCCGCTGTCGCTTCAGGCCCACCCCAGCGCCGAGCAGGCGGTCGAGGGCTACCTGCGCGAGGAGCGGCTGGGCATCCCGGTGAACTCCCCGGTCCGCAACTACCGCGACACCTCCCACAAGCCCGAGTTGCTGGTGGCGCTGCAGCCCTTCGAGGCGCTGGCCGGGTTCCGTCAGGCCGCGCGTACCGCGGAGCTGCTGCGGGCGCTGGCGATCGCCGAGCTGGACCCCTACATCGAGCTGCTCAACGACCAGTCCGACGCCGACGGCCTGCGTGCGCTGTTCACGACCTGGATCACCGCGCCCCAGCCCGACCTCGACGCGCTGGTCGCGGCCGTGCTGGACGGTGCGATCGCCTACGTGAGCTCCGGCGCGACCGAGTTCGCCGACGAGGTCAAGACGGTGCTCGAGCTCGGCGAACGCTATCCGGGCGACGCCGGGGTGCTGGCGGCCCTGCTGCTGAACCGCATCAGCCTGGCCCCGGGCGAGGCCATCTTCGTACCGGCCGGCAACCTGCACACCTATCTGCGGGGCTTCGCCGTCGAGGTGATGGCCAACTCCGACAACGTGCTGCGCGGCGGCCTCACCCCCAAGCACGTCGACGTGCCCGAGCTGCTGCGGGTGCTGGACTTCAGCCCCACCGCCGAGGAGCGCCTGCGCCCGCGTGTCCGCCGCGAGGGGTTCGGCATGGTGTACGAGACCCCGGCCGAGGAGTTCGCGGTGGCGCTGCTGGCGCTGGAGGGCGCGTACCTGGGGCACGAGGTCGACGCGGCGTGCAGCCACGAGGGGCCGCAGGTCCTGCTGTGCACCGAGGGGTGCACGACGGTGCACGGCAAGTCCGGCTCGCTCACGCTGCGGCGCGGGATGGCGGCCTGGGTGGCCGCCGACGACGGCCCGATCCGGCTCGTCGCGCGCGAGCCCACCAAGCTGTTCAGGGCGACCGTGGGGCTGTGACGGTCCGCCGTGCCCGGGAGGCCTGGCGGCGTCCGCCCAGCCAGAGCTTCAAGTTGTGCGCGACGGCGCGGCCGACGATCCGCGGCGGCGGCACCATGTACAGGCTGTCGAGCAGCGAGAACCGGCGCAGGAACCATTCGGCGAGCACGGGTTCGGTCTCGGCCGCGCCGAGGAACTGGTCGAACAGCGCACCGACCGGCCGCCACCAGCGGGGGATGGGGTCGGTCTCGGCGTGGTGGAAGCTGACGTCGCCGATGGCGTTCATCAGCCAGACCGGGTAGGTGGTCCTGGCGGTGGCGCGGTTCAGTGTCGCCGGCACGCGGTCGTCCGGTTGCTGCAGCGCGCGCCGCAGGTGCCCGGCCTGCAGCGACGTCATCGTCATGCCCTGCCCGAAGGTGGGGTTGAAGCTGGCGACCGCGTCGCCGAACGGGACGATGCCGCCCGGGGAAGCGGTCCAGCTTGTCGTAGCGGCGCCACCTGCTGGCCGGGAACGCGTGGAAGGCCGGCTCGCCGAGCGGCTCCGCCTGCGCCAGCGCGGCGGTGAAATGCGCCGGCAGCAGCTCGGCGGCCAGCGCCAGCATCTGCGGGAACGTCCGCGGCGGTTTGGCATCGGCCACCCCGAAGGTGGTGAGCACCCAGGTGCCGTCCTCGTAGCACAGCATGCCCAGCCCCAGCGACTGCTCGTGGGAGGCCCCGGCGACGACCACCTTCTCGGCGATCAGGCCGTCGGGTATGCGGAACTGCCGGGTGGCGTAGTTGATGCCGATGTCCAGGGTCTGTTCGGGCGGGCGCGAGTAGCCCCACCGGGTCAGCCACACCGGCAGCCGGGTGCCGCGGCCGGCCGCGTCGACGACCAGGCCGGCCGGCACGAACTCGGCGCCGACGGGGTCGCCGGAATCCAGCAGCACCCCGGTGACCCGCCGCCGGGCGGGGTCGAAGCGCGGCTCGGCGACGCGGCGCCGCACGATCTCGACGTTGGCGCTGTCGCGCACGCGCCGGCGCAGCTGCCATTCCAGGTGCGGGCGGCTGGGAACGTAGGCGGTGAACTCGTCGCGCAGGGTCTGCCCCACGCCGAGCACGTGGCCCGCGGCGCCGAGATGGATGCAGTCGGGCCGGTTCTCCAGCATGGGCACGCCCGCGGCGACCATGTCCCGCAACAGTCCGGGGAACAGGCCGTCGAACTCGATCGCCCCGCGGGCCATCAGCATGTGCAGGTGCCGGTCCTGGGGCACCGTCGCGCGGTTGGCCGGGGTGTCCGGCAACTCGTCGCGTTCGTAGACGGTCACCCGCGAGTAGAACTGCGAGAGGACCCGCGCGGCGCACAACCCCGCGATGCCGGCCCCGATGACGACGGCGTGTTCCCGTGTGTTGTGTTCGCCCCCGGACACTTTCGCAGGGTACCCAGTACTGTGCCGTCAAACGGGTGACCAACGGGAGGGCGGATGGCCAATCGGTGGCGCATGAAGTCCGTGGAGCAATCGATCGCCGACACCGACGAGCCGGACACCCGGCTGCGCAAGGACCTCAACTGGTGGGACCTGGTGGTGTTCGGGGTCGCGGTGGTGATCGGCGCGGGCATCTTCACGGTGACGGCCTCGACCGCCGGCGACATCACCGGCCCGGCCATCTGGGTGTCGTTCGTGATCGCCGCGGTCACCTGCGCGCTGGCGGCGCTGTGCTACGCCGAGTTCGCGTCGACGCTGCCGGTGGCGGGGAGCGCCTATACCTTCTCCTACGCCACCTTCGGCGAGTTCCTCGCCTGGATCATCGGTTGGAACCTGCTGCTGGAACTGGCCATCGGCGCGGCCGTGGTGTCCAAGGGGTGGTCGAGCTACCTGGCGACGGTGGTCGGCTTCGCCGGTAGCCGGCTGCAGCTCGGAGCGGTCCGGCTCGACTGGGCGGCGCTGCTGATCGTCGCGGTGGTGGCGACCCTGATCGCGCTGGGCACGAAGTTGTCGTCGCGGTTCTCCGCGGTGGTCACCGGCGTCAAGGTGGCGGTGGTGGTGCTGGTGGTGGTGGTCGGCGCCTGCTACGTCAAGGGCGCGAACTACTCGCCGTTCGTCCCCGCGCCCGAGACGGGGCATGAGGCCTCAGGCATCAACCAGTCGGTGCTGTCGCTGCTGACCGGGGCGCCCGGCAGCCACTACGGCTGGTACGGCGTGCTCGCGGGGGCGTCCATCGTGTTCTTCGCGTTCATCGGGTTCGACATCGTGGCCACGATGGCCGAGGAGACCAAGCGGCCCCAGCGCGACGTCCCCAAGGGCATCCTGGTGTCGCTGGCGATCGTCACGGTCCTCTACGTCGCGGTGTCGGTCGTGCTGTCGGGCATGGTGCCCTACTGGAAACTCAAGACCGTCCCGGGCCGCGGGCAGGCCAACCTCGCGACGGCGTTCACGGCGAACGGGGTGCACTGGGCCGGCAAGGTCATCGCCATCGGGGCGCTGGCCGGGCTGACCACCGTGGTGATGGTGCTGATCCTCGGTCAGTGCCGCATCCTGTTCGCGATGGCGCGCGACGGCCTGCTGCCGCGGTCGCTGGCCAAGACCGGTGCGCGGGGGACCCCCGTCCGGGTCACCGTGCTGGTCGCGGTGTTGGTGGCGCTGACGGCCTCGGTGTTCCCGATCGCCAAGCTCGAGGAGATGGTCAATGTCGGCACGCTGTTCGCGTTCGTCCTGGTCTCCGCCGGCGTCATGGTGTTGCGCCGGACGCGTCCCGACCTGGAGCGCGGCTTTCGGGCCCCGTGGGTGCCGCTGCTGCCGATCGCCTCGATCTGCGCGTGCGTCTGGCTGATGCTGAACCTCACCGCGCTGACCTGGATCCGGTTCGGGATCTGGCTGGTCGTCGGGACCTCGATCTATGCCGGCTACGGGTACGGGCATTCGTTACAGGGCCGCCGGGAGGCCGGCGACGAGCCACGCTTGCCCGCGCCGCGCCGCGCCCTACCTCCCCGGTAAGGTGGCGGATCAGCTTTACAAAAGCCGCTTAATGTCTAGACAAGAGACTAAACTTGTCATATTGTCCAAATCAATCGTGGTGTGACTCACAAGGAGGTTTGGCGTATGACCACACAAACTGACCGCGGCGGATTAGAAGCCCCCGGCGGTGCGGAAAGCTCGGGGGAGCGGTGGCGGGATAAGAAGCGCCATCTGTGGCTGATCGGGCTCATCCCGCCGACGGCGTTGTTCGTGATGCTTCCGATCGTGTGGGGGATGAACCAGCTCGGCTGGCACGCCGCGGCGCAGGCGCCGCTGTGGATCGGGCCGATCCTGATCTACCTGCTGGTACCGATCCTGGATCTGCGTTTCGGGCCCGACGGGCAGAATCCCCCCGACGAGGTGATGGAGCGGCTGGAGAACGACAAGTACTACCGCTACTGCACCTACATCTTCATCCCGTTCCAGTATCTGAGCTTGGTGTTGGGCGCCTACCTGTTCACAGCCACCCACCTGAGCTGGCTCGGTTTTGACGGCGCGCTGGGCTGGGCGGGCAAGCTCGGCGTGGCGCTGACGGTCGGGCTCGTCGGCGGCGTCGGCATCAACACCGCGCACGAGATGGGCCACAAGAAGGAGGCGCTGGAGCGCTGGCTGTCCAAGATCACCCTGGCGCAGACCTGCTACGGGCACTTCTACCTCGAGCACAACCGCGGCCACCATGTGCGCGTGTCCACCCCGGAGGACCCGGCTTCGGCTCGTTTCGGCGAGAACTTCTGGGAGTTCCTGCCGCGCAGTGTGTTCGGTGGCCTGCGCTCGGCGTTGCGGCTGGAAGCCCAGCGGCTGCGCCGGCTGGGCAAGAGTCCCTGGCACCCCGCGACGTACCTGCGCAACGACGTGCTCAACGCTTGGGCGATGTCGGTGGTGTTGTGGGGTGTGCTGATCGCCGTCTTCGGCCCGGCGCTGATCGCGTTCGTGATCATCCAGGCGGTGTTCGGCTTCTCCCTGCTCGAGGGCGTCAACTACCTCGAGCACTACGGACTGCTGCGACAGCAGGCGGCCAACGGTCGCTACGAGCGTTGCGCGCCGGTGCACAGCTGGAACTCCGACCACATCGTGACCAACCTGTTCCTGTACCACCTGCAGCGGCACAGCGACCACCACGCCAACCCCACCCGCCGCTACCAGACGCTGCGCAGCATGGATGGCGCCCCCAACCTGCCCAGCGGGTACGCGTCGATGATCTCGCTCACTTATTTCCCGCCGCTGTGGCGCAAGGTGATGGATCACCGGGTGCTGGAGCACTACGACGGCGACATCACCAAGGTGAACCTGCACCCGCGGCGACGGGCCAAGCTGCTCGCCAAGTACGGAGTTTCGGCATGACGGCCGCCTACCGGTGCCCGGGCTGCGGCTACGTCTACGACCCGGCCAAAGGCAATGCGCGCGAGGGCTTTCCGGCCGGAACGTCGTGGGAGCAAATACCCGACGAATGGTGCTGTCCCGATTGCGCGGTGCTCGAGAAGGTCGATTTCGAACCGATACAGGTAGGAGCTAACTCGTGAGTGAGTACAAGCTGTTCCGCTGCATCCAGTGCGGCTTCGAGTACGACGAGGCGGTCGGTTGGCCGGAGGACGGCATCGCGCCGGGCACCCCCTGGGATGACATCCCCGAGGACTGGAGTTGCCCAGACTGCGGCGCGGCGAAGTCGGACTTCGAGATGGTGGAGGTTGCGCGGGCGTGAGCGTTCAAGACGTTATTTGCGCGCCGGTGAAGCGGATGCCTTATGCCGAGGCGTCGCGAATCCTCTTGCGTGACTCAGTTCTCGACGCAATGCGGGACCTGCTGCTGGCCCGCGACTGGTCCGCCATCACGCTGTCCGACGTGGCCCGCGCCGCCGGCGTCAGCCGGCAGACCATCTACAACGAGTTCGGCTCCCGGCAGGGCCTGGCGCAGGGTTACGCCCTGCGCCTGGCCGACCGGCTCGTCGACACCGTGCACGCCGCCCTCAACGCCCACGTCGGCGACGTCTACGAGGCGTTTCTGCACGGTTTTCGCGACTTCTTCGCCGAGTCGGCGGCGGACCCGCTGGTGATCTCGCTGCTGACGGGGGTGGCCAAGCCCGATCTGCTGCAGATCATCACCACCGACAGTGCCCCGATCATCACCCGCGCGTCGAATCTGCTGAGGACGGCGCTCACGCAGAGCTGGGTGGCCGCGAGCGACGAGGACGCCGGCGTGCTGGCCCGCGCCATCGTGCGGCTGGCGCTGAGCTACGTGTCCATGCCACCCGAGGCCAACCACGATGTCGCGGCGGATCTGGCCCGGTTGATGACGCCGTTCGCGGAGCGGCACGGCGTTAACAACCTGCCCTGAACCTGCCCCCGCCTCTCCCTGATTGAGGGGCCGTGAGGTCGCCTACTACAGTGGCTGAAGAACATATTAAAGCTAAGTACCGCTGGTGACGGCGAGCCTCGAGTAAGGATGAGAGACGCTATGACGACGACCGAAAAATCGCTGAGTGCCGACGTCCGGAACGGCATCGACTTCAAGGTTGCCGATCTGTCGCTGGCGGATTACGGGCGGCGCGACATCGAGCTGTCCGAGCAGGAGATGCCGGGACTGATGTCGCTGCGCCGCGAGTACGCCGAGGTGCAGCCGCTGAAGGGCGCGCGGATCTCGGGCTCTCTGCACATGACGGTCCAGACCGCGATCCTGATCGAGACCCTCGTCTCGCTGGGCGCCGAGGTGCGGTGGGCGTCGTGCAACATCTTCTCCACTCAGGACCACGCGGCGGCGGCCGTCGTCGTCGGCCCGTACGGCACCCCCGAGGAGCCCCAGGGTGTGCCGGTGTTCGCCTGGAAGGGCGAGACGCTTGAGGAGTACTGGTGGGCCGCCGAGCAGATGCTGACGTGGCCGAACGAGCCGGCCAACATGATCCTCGACGACGGCGGCGACGCCACCATGCTGGTGCTGCGCGGCGCCCAGTACGAGAAGGCCGGCGTGGTGCCGCCCGCCGAGGAGGACGACTCCGCCGAGTGGAAGATCTTCCTGGACCTGCTGCGCAACCGCTTCGAGACCGACAAGGGCAAGTGGACCAGGATCGCCGAGTCGGTCAAGGGCGTCACCGAGGAGACCACCACCGGGGTGCTGCGGCTGTACCAGTTCGCCGCGGCCGGGGACCTGGCGTTCCCGGCGATCAACGTCAACGACTCGGTGACCAAGTCCAAGTTTGACAACAAGTACGGCTGCCGGCACTCCCTGATCGACGGGATCAACCGTGGCACCGACGTGCTGATCGGCGGCAAGAAGGTGCTGATCTGCGGTTACGGGGACGTGGGTAAGGGCTGCGCCGAATCGGTCAAGGGTCAGGGGGCGCGGGTCGTCGTCACCGAGATCGACCCGATCAACGCGCTGCAGGCCCTGATGGAGGGCTTTGACGTCAAGACCGTCGAGGACGTGATCGCCGAGGCCGACATCGTCGTCACCGCCACCGGCAACAAGGACATCATCACCCTGGCGCACATGAAGGCGATGAAGGACAAGGCCATTCTGGGCAACATCGGGCACTTCGACAACGAGATCCAGATGGCCGCGCTGGAGAAGTCGGGGGCGACGAAGGTCAACATCCGGCCGCAGGTCGACGTGTGGACATTCCCCGACACCGGCAAGTCGATCATCGTGCTCTCGGAGGGCCGGCTGCTCAACCTGGGCAACGCCACCGGCCACCCGTCTTTCGTGATGAGCAACAGCTTCTCCAACCAGGTGATCGCCCAGATCGAGCTGTGGACGAAGAACGACGAGTACGACAACGAGGTGTACCGGCTGCCCAAGCACCTCGACGAGAAGGTGGCCCGCATCCATGTCGAGGCGCTCGGCGGCCAGCTGACCAAGCTGAGCAAGGATCAGGCCGAGTACCTCGGTATCGACGTCGAGGGCCCCTACAAGCCGGACCACTACCGCTACTGACCGCCCGCCAGGCTCGCGCCGTGCTGATCGCGGTCGAAGGGGTCGACGGCGCCGGCAAGCGGACGCTGACCGACGGGCTGAGCAAGGCTTTCGCCGCCGCCGGCCGGTCGGTGGCCACGCTGGACTTTCCGCGCTACGGACGTTCGGTGACCGCGGACCTCGCCGCGGAGGCGCTGCACGGCGAACACGGTGACCTCGCGGCGTCGGTGTACGCGATGGCGACGCTGTTCGCGCTCGACCGCGCGGGGGCGGTCGAGGAGATCGGGAGGCTGGGCGGCGACCACGACGTGGTGATCCTGGACCGCTACGTGGCCTCCAACGCGGCCTACAGTGCCGCCCGTCTGCACCAGGACGCGGCCGGCGAGGCCGTGGCGTGGGTATACCGGCTCGAATACCAGCGGCTGCGGCTGCCCGCGCCCGACTGGCAGGTGCTGCTCGCGGTGCCCGCCGAACTCGCGGGGAGGCGGGCACGGGCCCGGGCCGCCGCCGAGCCGGGCCGGGTGCGCGACAGCTACGAGCGCGACGACGGGCTGCAGCAGCGGACCGGTGCGGTGTACGCCGGGTTGGCCGCCGCCGGCTGGGGTGGACGATGGCTGGTGGTGGACGCCGACGTCGATCCGGTGCGGCTCGCCGCGACTGTGACGGGGTCCGGGACCGTCCCCGAGGGCGTTGCGCAGCGCCCGTAGGGGCCGCGAAACGCACATTTTGACCCTGTTTGGCGCCCAATTGCCCGTGTCGGCCAAGAAACGCCCGTGTGGCGCCCCTGTTTTGTCCCGATCTGGTGACACCATGGAGTCCATGAGGCAAAGGATTCTCGTCGTCGACGACGACGCTTCGCTGGCCGAGATGCTCACCATCGTGCTGCGCGGGGAGGGCTTCGACACCGCGGTCATCGGCGACGGCACCCAGGCCCTGACCGCGGTGCGCGAGCTGCGGCCCGACCTGGTGCTGCTGGACCTGATGCTGCCCGGCATGAACGGCATCGACGTGTGCCGGGTGCTGCGCGCCGACTCCGGCATCCCCATCGTGATGCTGACCGCCAAGACCGACACCGTGGACGTGGTGCTGGGCCTGGAGTCCGGCGCCGACGATTACATCATGAAGCCGTTCAAGCCCAAGGAGCTGGTCGCGCGGGTGCGGGCCCGGCTGCGGCGCAACGACGACGAGCCGGCCGAGATGCTGTCCATCGCCGACGTCGACATCGACGTGCCGGCGCACAAGGTGACCCGCAACGGCGAGCAGATCTCCCTGACCCCGCTGGAGTTCGACCTGCTGGTCGCGCTGGCACGCAAGCCGCGGCAGGTGTTTACTCGTGATGTGCTGCTCGAACAGGTGTGGGGATACCGGCATCCGGCGGACACCCGCCTGGTGAACGTGCACGTCCAGCGCCTGCGGGCCAAGGTCGAGAAGGACCCCGAGAACCCGACCGTGGTGTTGACCGTTCGAGGAGTGGGATACAAGGCCGGACCTCCGTGATCCGCGTCGGCGACGATGCGGAGCGCCGCGATAGTGAGGAGCGCCGCAGGTGATCTTCGGCTCCCGCCGACGC
This sequence comes from Mycobacterium helveticum, assembly GCF_007714205.1. Taxonomy (GTDB): domain Bacteria; phylum Actinomycetota; class Actinomycetes; order Mycobacteriales; family Mycobacteriaceae; genus Mycobacterium; species Mycobacterium helveticum. The sequence goes on from NZ_VMQU01000029.1 coordinate 22,299, forward strand.
ACTCGTAGTCGCTGGGGCCGCTCGGGTCCCCTGCCTCGCGGCATGGGCGCGGTGAGCCGCGCCGTCGCCGTCGCATGGCGCCGTTCCCTGCAGCTGCGCGTCGTGGCGCTGACCCTCGGGCTGTCGCTGGGAGTGATCCTGGCCCTCGGCTTCGTGCTGACCAGCCAGGTCACCAACCGCGTGCTCGACGTCAAGGTCCGGGCCGCCATCGAGCAGATCGAGCGGGCGCGCACGACGGTCGGCGGGATCGTCAGCGGCGAGGAGACGCGCTCGCTGGACAGCAGCCTGCAGCTGGCCCGCAACACGCTGACGTCCAAGACCGACCAGGCCTCGGGCGCCGGGCTGGCCGGCATGTTCGACGCGGTGCTGATGGTGCCGGGTGACGGCCCCCGCGCCGCCACCACGGCCGGGCCCGTCGACCAGGTGCCCAACGCCCTGCGGGGTTTCGTCAGGGCCGGGCAGGCGGCCTACCAGTACGCCACGGTGCACACCGACGGATTCTCGGGCCCGGCGCTGGTCATCGGCTCGCCGGCGTCGTCGCAGGTGGCCAACCTGGAGCTCTACCTGATCTTCCCGCTGAAAAACGAGCAGGCCACGATCATGCTGGTGCGCGGCACGATGATCACCGGCGGCGCGGTGCTGCTGGTGCTGCTGGCCGGGATTGCGCTGCTGGTGTCCCGCCAGGTGGTGGTGCCGGTGCGGCAGGCGTCGCGGATCGCCGAGCGGTTCGCCGAAGGTCACCTGTCCGAGCGGATGCCGGTGCGCGGCGAGGACGACATGGCCCGCCTGGCGCTGTCGTTCAACGACATGGCCGAGAGCCTGTCCCGGCAGATCACCCAGCTCGAGGAGTTCGGCAACCTGCAGCGCCGTTTCACCTCCGACGTCAGCCATGAACTGCGCACCCCGCTGACCACGGTGCGAATGGCCGCCGACCTGATCTACGACCACAGTGCCGATCTCGACCCCACGCTGGCGCGCTCCACCGAGCTGATGGTCAGCGAGCTGGACCGGTTCGAGACGCTGCTCAACGACCTGCTGGAGATCTCCCGGCACGACGCCGGTGTGGCCGAGCTGTCCGTGGATGCGGTGGATCTGCGCGCCACCGTGCGCAGCGCGCTGAGCAACGTGGGGCACCTGGCCGAGGACGCCGGCGTCGAGCTGCAGGTGGACCTGCCCGGCCACGAGGTGATCGCCGAGGTGGACACCCGCCGCGTGGAGCGCATCCTGCGCAACCTGATCGCCAACGCCATCGACCACGCCGAGCGCAAACCCGTACAGATCCGGATGGGCGCCGACGAGGACACCGTCGCCGTCACCGTGCGCGACCACGGGGTCGGGCTGCGCCCCGGCGAGGAGAAGCTGGTGTTCAGCCGGTTCTGGCGGGCGGACCCCTCGCGGGTGCGGCGCTCCGGCGGCACCGGACTCGGCCTGGCGATCAGCATCGAGGACGCGCGACTGCACCAGGGCCGGCTGGAGGCGTGGGGCGAGCCCGGCGAGGGCTCGTGCTTCAGGCTGACGCTGCCGCTGGTGCGCGGCCACAAGGTCACCACCAGCCCGCTGCCCATGAAGCCGGTCCCGCAAGCGAATTCGCAGCCCATCCCGCAGGTCGGCGACACCGGCCCGCACCACCACAAGGACCGCCAGCGTCAGCGCGAGCCCGCCGAGAGGAGCGGGTGATGCGGCGCCTGCCGGGCCTGCTGTTCGCGGCGGTGCTGCTCGGCGGCTGCGCGGGGGTGCCCAGCACGTCGGCGCCGCAGGCCATCGGCACCGTCGAGCGGCCCGCGCCCTCGAACCTGCCCAAGCCGACCCCGGGCATGGATCCCGACGTGCTGCTGCGGGAATTCCTCAAGGCCACCGCGGACCCGGCGAACCGGCACCTGGCCGCGCGGCAGTTCCTCACCCAGTCGGCGTCCAACGCGTGGGACGACGCCGGCAGCGCGTTGCTGATCGACCATGTGGTGTTCGTGGAAACCCGTGCCGCCGAACGTGTCTCGGCGACCATGCGGGCCGACATCCTGGGTTCGCTGTCAGATATGGGCGTGTTCGAGACCGCCGAGGGCGTGCTGCCCGACCCGGGGCCGATCGAGCTGGTCAAGACGTCGGGCGGCTGGCGGATCGACCGCCTGCCCAACGGCGTCTTCCTGGACTGGCAGCAGTTCCAGGCGACCTACAAGCGCAACACGCTGTACTTCGCCGACCCGACCGGCAAGACGATGGTTCCCGATCCCCGCTACGTCGCGGTGCCCGACCATGACCAACTGGCGACCGAGCTGATCTCCAAGCTGATTGCCGGGCCACGCCCCGAGATGGCGCACACGGTCCGCAACCTGCTCGCCCCGCCGCTGCGGCTGCGCGGCCCGGTGACCCGCGCCGACGGCGGCAAGAACGGGATCGGCCGCGGTTATGGCGGCGCGCGCATCGACCTGGAGAAGCTGTCCACCACCGACCCGCACAGCAGGCAACTGCTTGCCGCGCAGATCATCTGGACCCTGGCACGCGCGGACATCCGCGGGCCGTACGTGATCAACGCCGACGGCGCACCGCTGGACGACCGGTTCGCCGAGGGGTGGACCACCTCCGACGTCGCCGCCACCGACCCGGGCGTGGCCGACGGTGCGGGGGCGGGGTTGCACGCGCTGGTCAACGGGGCGCTGGTGGGCCTGGACGGCCAGCACGTGACGACGGTGCCCGGGGCCTTCGGGCGGATGCCGGACCAGACCGGGGCGGCGCTGTCGCGCAACGGGCGGCAGGTCGCCTCCGTCGTGACGCTGCGCGGCGGCGCACCGGACCAGGAGGCGTCGTTGTGGATCGGGGACCTCGGCGCCGAGGCGGTCCAGTCCGCCGACGGGCGCACCCTGTCGCGGCCCAGCTGGGCGCTGGACGACGCGGTCTGGGTGGTGGTGGACGGCAACAACGTGTTGCGGGCGATCCAGGAGCCCGCGTCCGGGCAGCCCGCGCGCATCCCGGTGGATTCCGCGGCCGTCGCGAGCCATTTCCCGGGACCGATCACCGACCTGCAGCTGTCCCGGGACAGCACTCGCGCCGCGATGGTGATCGGCGGCCAGGTGATCCTGGCCGGTGTCGAGCAGACGCAGGCCGGGCAGTACGCCCTGACCTACCCGCGGCGGCTGGGTTTCGGGCTGGGCACCTCGGTGGTGTCGCTGTCCTGGCGGACCGGCGACGACATCGTGGTGACCCGCACCGACGCCTCCCACCCGGTGTCCTACGTGAACCTCGACGGGGTGAACTCCGACGCACCGGCGCGCGGTGTGCAGCTTCCGGTGGCCACGGTCGCGGCCAACCCGTCGACGGTGTACGTCGCGGGGCCCCAAGGGGTGTTGCAGTATTCGGCGTCGGTCGGCGAGGGTCAGCAGGGCTGGTCGGAGGTTCCGGGGCTGACGGTCGTCGGGGCGGCGCCGGTGCTGCCGGGCTGAGTTGTCGTTGTGGCTGCCCGCGGCTACGTTCTCCGCGTTGAGCCGATGGCGAGGATTGCCGTCTCGCGCGAGCGCTGCCGAGGGTGGTGAGTCAGTGCGGAACACGTTGGGCGCGGTAGCGCGGCCTCGTTGACCAGCTTGTGGCGCGCGGCCAAAAACCTGACGATGTGCTCGTCGATCTGATCGATATGGGAGCGGACCTCAGCGAGCGACACGTCCGCGACCGTACATGAGCCGGCGAGCCACCGAAATCGACATGTGCTCGCCAAAGTGCGGGTGATCGCGTGCACCATGTCGGTCCCGTGCGCGACACTGCGCGGGTGCTCGACCTGATCCTGCCGCTGGAATGCGGCGGCTGCGGGGCGCCGTCGACCCGCTGGTGTGAGGCGTGCGGCCGCGAGCTGTCGGTGGCCGCCGACCAGCCGCACGTCGTCAACCCCCGCATCGACCCGCAGGTGCCGGTGTTCGCGCTGGGCCGCTACGCGGGCGCCCGCCGCCAGGCGATCCTCGGAATGAAGGAGCGCGGCCGCGGCGACCTCGTCGCGCCCCTGGCGCGCACCCTGGCCGTCGGCGTGCACCGGCTGCTGACCTGGGGGATCGTCGACACCCCGCTGACCATCGTGCCCGCGCCGACGCGGCGTTCGGCGGCGCGCCGGCGCGGCGGCGACCCCGTCACCCGCCTGGCCCGGGCCGCCGTGGCGGGGCACCCCGACGTCACCGTCGCGCAGGTCCTGCGGATCGGGGCGCTGGCCCGCGACTCTTCGGGTCTGGGCATCGCGGCCCGTGAGCGCAACATCGCCGGGCGGGTGCTGCTGCGCGGCGGGCCGCTCGCCGGCCAACCGGGCACCGAGGTGATGGTCGTCGACGACGTCGTCACCACCGGGGCGACGGCCCGCGAGTCGGTGCGGGTCCTGCACGCCGCGGGGGCGCGGGTCGCCGCGGTCCTCGCAATCGCGGCGGCATGACTCCGGCGTGAAACCGGGCACGTGCCATGAGATTGTGAAGAACTTGCAACAGGTCGGCGAAATCAGTGGCATCCCAAGGCGAACACGAGCTAACGTCGAGACCAACACGCAACGGCCTACCGGTCGTGCTGCACTGGTCGAAAGTCCCAGGTTGAGGCCCCACTGGCGAAGGGGGTGAGCATTCGGCACCTTGCACCGGCGGGCAGCCTGCGCGTGAACCATTCCGGAACCGCCTTAACCCCGTCGGCGCGCCTGAAATAAGCCGGGCACGCAGCGCGCGTGCGACGTGGAAAGGGAACGAATTGTCACGCATGTCAAGGCCATCCGTGGATTCCAGTCAGATGCTCGCCGAGCCGCCGGCACAAATCGACGGGCAGGTCGAACCGACGCTGAGCGCCGAAGTCGTGTTCAAGGGCCGCAACGTCGAAATCCCCGACCACTACCGCGTTTACGTCTCCCAGAAACTCGCCCGGGTCGAGCGGTTCGACCGCTCCATCTACCTCTTCGACGTCGAGCTCAAACACGAGCCCAACCGGCGTCAGCGCAAGTCGTGTCAACGGGTGGAGATCACCGCCCGCGGCCGCGGGCCGGTCAGCCGGGCGGAGGCCTGCGCCGACAGCTTCTATTCCGCGTTCGAGTCCGCGGTCGCCAAGCTGGAGAATCGGCTGCGCCGCGCCAAGGACCGACGCAAGGTCCACTACGGCGACAAGACCCCGGTCTCGCTGGCCGCGGCCACGGCGGCGCCGCCCCCGTCCGGGCGGCTAAACGGCGCACCGGAGCCGTCGCCGGCCGACGGCGCCGCGCCCGACCAGCTCGGGGACCACGAGCCGGGCCGGATCGTGCGCACCAAGGAGCACCCGGCCACGCCGATGACGGTCGACGACGCGCTGTACGAGATGGAGCTGGTCGGGCACGACTTCTTCCTGTTCCACGACAAGCACAGCGAACGCCCGTGCGTCGTCTACCGCCGGCACGCCTACGACTACGGCCTCATCAGACTGGGTTGATGAGGCCGGGGCTGATGAGGCCGGGGCTGATGAGGCCGGGGCTGATGACGCCGGGGTTGATGACGCCGGGCTGATCCGGCTCGCCCGCTCGGCGCGGGCGCGGCCGGCGCGGCGTGTCACCTAGGATGGACGGCGTCTCATAGACAGAGAAGACTCCAACCCACAGGGGACATAGCTGTGCTGTCGAAGTTGCTGCGCCTTGGTGAAGGTCGCATGGTCAAGCGCCTCAAAAGGATCGCCGACTATGTCGACACGCTGTCCGAGGACATCGAGAAGCTCACCGACGCCGAGCTGCGGGCCAAGACCGAGGAGTTCACGAAGCGGCACGCCGACGCCAAAAACCCGGAAAGCCTCGACGACCTGCTGCCCGAGGCGTTCGCCGTCGCCCGCGAGGCCGCGTGGCGGGTGCTCGACCAGCGCCCGTTCGAGGTGCAGGTGATGGGTGCGGCCGCCCTGCACTTCGGCAACGTCGCCGAGATGAAAACCGGTGAGGGCAAGACCCTGACGTCGGTGTTGCCGGCCTACCTCAACGGCATCGGCGGCAAGGGCGTGCACATCGTCACCGTCAACGACTACCTCGCCAAGCGCGACAGCGAGTGGATGGGCCGCGTGCACCGCTTTCTCGGCCTGGACGTCGGGGTGATCCTGTCCCAGATGACGCCCGACGAGCGCCGGGTGGCCTACCACGCCGACATCACCTACGGCACCAACAACGAGTTCGGCTTCGACTACCTGCGCGACAACATGGCGCATTCGCTGGACGACTGCGTCCAGCGGGGGCACAACTTCGCCATCGTCGACGAGGTCGACTCCATCCTGATCGACGAGGCCCGCACCCCGCTGATCATCTCCGGCCCGGCCGACGGCGCCTCCAACTGGTACCTCGAGTTCGCCCGCCTGGCGCCGTTGCTGGAAAAGGACCTGCACTACGAGGTCGACCTGCGCAAACGGACGGTCGGCGTGCACGAGAAGGGCGTGGAGTTCGTCGAGGACCAGCTGGGCATCGACAACCTCTATGAGGCCGCCAACTCGCCGCTGGTCAGCTACCTCAACAACGCGCTGAAGGCCAAGGAGCTGTTCCACCGCGACAAGGACTACATCGTCCGCGACGGCGAGGTGCTCATCGTCGACGAGTTCACCGGCCGTGTGCTGTACGGCCGCCGCTACAACGAGGGCATGCACCAGGCCATCGAGGCCAAGGAGCACGTCGAGATCAAGGCCGAGAACCAGACCCTGGCCACCATCACGCTGCAGAACTACTTCCGGCTCTACGACAAGCTGGCCGGCATGACCGGCACCGCCCAGACCGAGGCGGCCGAACTGCACGAGATCTACAAGCTCGGCGTGGTGCCCATCCCGACCAACAAGCCGATGATCCGCACCGACTGCTCCGACCTCATCTACAAGACCGAGGAGGCCAAGTACATCGCGGTGGTCGACGACGTCGCCGAGCGCTACGAGAAGGGCCAGCCGGTGCTGATCGGCACCACCAGCGTGGAGCGCTCGGAGTACCTGTCGCGGCAGTTCGCCAAGCGCCGCATCCCGCACAACGTGCTCAACGCCAAGTACCACGAACAGGAGGCCGGCATCGTCGCCGAGGCGGGCCGCCGCGGCGGCGTCACCGTGGCCACCAACATGGCCGGCCGCGGCACCGACATCGTGCTGGGCGGCAACGTCGACTTCCTGACCGACCAGCGGCTGCGCGAGCGCGGCCTGGACCCGGTGGAGACGCCCGACGAGTACGAGGCGGCCTGGCACGCGGAGCTGCCCAAGGTCAAGGAGGAGGCCGGCAAGGAGGCCGCCGAGGTGATCGAGGCGGGCGGCCTGTACGTGCTGGGCACCGAGCGGCACGAGTCGCGGCGCATCGACAACCAGCTGCGCGGCCGCTCCGGGCGCCAGGGCGACCCGGGGGAGTCGCGCTTCTACCTGTCGCTGGGCGACGAGCTGATGCGGCGGTTCAACGGCGCCGCCCTGGAGGCGATGCTGAACCGCCTCAACCTGCCCGACGACGTGCCGATCGAGGCGAAGATGGTCACCCGCGCGATCAAGAGCGCGCAGACCCAGGTCGAGCAGCAGAACTTCGAGGTCAGAAAGAACGTCCTCAAGTACGACGAGGTGATGAACCAGCAGCGCAAGGTGATCTACGCCGAGCGCCGCCGCATCCTCGAGGGTGAGAACCTCAGGGAGCAGGCCCTCGACATGGTCCGCGACGTGGTCACCGCCTACGTCAACGGCGCGACGGCCGAGGGTTACGCCGAGGACTGGGACCTGGAGGCGCTGTGGACGGCGCTGAGGACGCTGTACCCGGTCGGGATCGACCACGAGACGCTGATGCGCCTGGACGCCGACTCCGACCGCGACGACCTGACCCGCGAGGAACTGCTCGACGAGCTGCTCTCCGATGCCGAACGCGCCTACACCGCAAGGGAAGCCGAGCTCGAGGAGCTCGCGGGTGAGGGCGCGATGCGGCAGTTGGAGCGCAACGTGCTGCTCAACGTCATCGACCGCAAGTGGCGCGAGCACCTCTACGAGATGGACTATCTCAAGGAGGGCATCGGGCTGCGGGCGATGGCGCAGCGCGACCCGCTGGTCGAATACCAGCGCGAGGGCTACGACATGTTCATGGCCATGCTCGACGGCATGAAGGAGGAGTCGGTCGGCTTCTTGTTCAACGTCGCCGTGGAAGCCGTGCCCGCGCCGTCCCCGCAGGTGGCCCCGGTGGCGGCGCCCGAGGGGCTGGCCGGCCTCGGCAAGTCCGACGCCACGGACGCCGAACAAGCGGGCGACGGTGCGGCTCCGGCGGCGCGCGAAGAGACGCACAGCACGCTGCGCGCCAAGGGCATCGACGACAACGAGGCGTCCGCCCTGACGTATTCGGGCCCGTCGGAGGACGGCTCGGCGCAGCTGCAGCGCAACGGCGGCGGCGCGGAGAAGGCGCCGGCCGGCGTGCCCGCCGGCGCCAGCCGCCGCGAACGGCGCGCGGCCGCGCGACAGCAGGGCCGCGGTGCCAAGCCGCCGAAATCGGTGAAGAAGCGCTAGCCGTATCCGGCCGGTGCGCTTTGATCCCGGCCGCGTTTCGTCAAGGATCGACGCCATGGATGTCAACGAGGTGCTCCTGCCGGGCGTCGGCCTCCGCTACGAGTTCACCGACCACAAGGGCGACCGGATCGGCATCATCGCCCGGCGCAGCGGCGAATTCGACGTCGTCGTCTACGCCCGAGAGGACCCGGACCAGGCGCGACCGCTGCTGTGCCTCACCGACGAGGAGGCCGAGGCCATGGCGCAGATTCTCGGCGCGCCGCGGATCGCGGAGCGGTTCACCGAACTGGCCCGCGAGATACCCGGCCTCGAGACGGGGCAGGTCCACATCCTGGCGGGCAGCCCGTTCGCCGGCCATCCACTGGGGGACACCCACGCGCGCACCCGCACCGGGGCCTCGATCGTCGCGATCGTGCGCAACGAGGAGGTGCTCGCCTCGCCGGGTCCTGCCGAGATGCTGCGCGCCCAGGACGTCCTGATCGTCATCGGCACCGCAGAAGGCATCGCCGGGGTCGAGCAGATCGTCGACAAGGGCTGAGCCCGTGCAGGTTTCGGAGGCGCTGCTGTTCCAGCTCGGCGCTCTCCTGGCAGTGCTGTCGGTGCTGGGGGCCCTGGCGCGCCGCTTCGCGTTGTCGCCGATACCGCTGTACCTGCTGGCGGGCCTGTCGCTGGGCAACGGCGGCATCTGGCCGGTGGCCGCCGCGGGCGGGTTCATCACCACGGCCGCGTCGCTGGGCATCGTCTTGCTGCTGCTGACCCTGGGTCTGGAGTTCTCCGCGACCGAGTTCGCCAGCAGCCTGCGGCATCACCTGCCGTCGGCGGGCGCCGACGTGGTCCTCAATGCCACGCCGGGCGCGGTGGCGGGCTGGCTGCTGGGGCTCGACGGTGTGGCCATCCTGTCGCTGGCCGGGGTCACCTACATCTCCTCGTCGGGCGTGATCGCGCGGCTGCTGGAAGACCTGCGCCGCCTCGGTAACCGCGAGACGCCGGCCGTGCTGTCGGTGCTCGTGCTCGAGGACTTCGCGATGGCGGCGTACCTTCCGCTGTTCTCGGTGCTGGCCTCGGGCGGCACCTGGCCGGCGGCCGTCGCGAGCATGGTCGCCGCGGTCATCGCGCTCGTCGCGGCGTTCACCGCGTCCTATCGCTGGGGCCACCACTTCGGCCGGCTGGTGACGCACCCCGACTCCGAGCAGCTGCTGCTGCGGGTGCTGGGGGTGACCCTGATGGTGGCCGCGCTGGCCGAGTCGTTGCACGCGTCGGCCGCGGTCGGCGCCTTCCTGGTGGGACTGACGCTGACCGGGGACACCGCGGATCGGGCACGCAAGGTGCTGGGCCCGCTGCGCGACCTGTTCGCCGCGACGTTCTTTCTGTCGATCGGCCTGTCGGTCGATCCCCAGCAGCTGGTTCCGATGCTTCCGGCGGCCCTGGTGCTGGCCGTCGTGACCGCGGCGACCAAGGTGCTCACCGGGATGGTCGCGGCCCGCCGCGACGGGGTGGCGCGGCGCGGCCAGCTGCGTGCCGGCACCGCGCTGATCGCCCGCGGCGAGTTCTCTCTGGTCATCATCGGGTTGATCGGCGCGTCCATCCCCGCCGTGGCGGCGCTGGCGACGTCCTACGTCTTCGTGATGGCGATCGCGGGTCCGGTGCTGGCGCGCTTCACCGGCGGCCCGCTGCCGCAAGGGGCCGGCTCGCCGCGCTAGACCTCAACCGATGTGCAGCGCGACCACCAGCCACCGGGGCCGCCCCCCGGCGCACAGCTGCTCCACGCGGCAGGCGATCGCGTGGACCCTGTTGCCGCGGCTGTAGGAGCCGAAGACCTCGGCCGCCGTCTCCGGGTCGCGGCGCCCCGCCGGTTGCAGCCGCATGCGGCGCAGCACGGCGGCGCCGTCAGCGCCGGCACCGGCCCGGACCACCGACAGCACGGAGTCGACCAGGCCGGGCGCGAGCAGGGGCTGCAGCTGGGCGGCGGGACGGCGGCGGTCGATGACCTCGAGAACGCGGCGCAGCGCCGCGTCGGCGAAGATCGCCGCCTGGCGCATCCGTGGCGACAGGTTCGTGCCGCTCGACGGCGGGGGGTGGGGCTGGCCGCCGGGCCCGTCCTGGCGGCGCAGCGGCGCACGGGCGCCGCGCCGCCGCGGCGAGGCCGGGGACGGATGCCGGCACGCGGGCACGTCTCGGGTCGGGGGCTCGTAGTCGATGACGGGCGTCACGGTGAAAGCATCCGGGCCGGACGGCCGCACGACGGGATGGACGGGCAATGTGCACTCTCCAGTCACGTGGTCAAACCGAGTGGTCCCGACGGCGGGCGGGCCTGCTGGAGAGGGGCAGACACCGGCCATCATGGCACAACTCGACCTCACGCGTACCCGCGCGGCGCTGTGCGCCGGTTGGGCGGTTACCGTGGGCGGGAACAGCGGTGTGGCAACGATCGACAAGGAGGACGGGGCCGCAATGGTGACCCGCTTGTCCCCCGCGGACGCGTCGTTCTTCCGGCTGGAAAACACCTCCACCCCGATGTACGTCGGGTCGCTGTACATCCTGCGCCGGTCGCGCGCCGGGCTGAGCTACGAGTCGCTGCTGGCAACCATCGAGCATCGGCTGCCGCAGGTGCCGCGCTACCGGCAGAAGGTCCGCGAGGTCATCGGCATGGCCAGGCCCGTGTGGATCGACGACAGCGACTTCGACATCACCTATCACGTGCGTCGCTCGGCGCTGCCCTCGCCCGGCAGCGACGAGCAACTGCACGAGCTGATCGCCCGGCTCGCCGCGCGGCCGCTGGACAAGTCGCGGCCGTTGTGGGAGGCCTATCTCGTCGAGGGCCTGGCCGGCAGCCGCCTGGCCCTCTACACGAAGTCCCATCAGGCCCTGATCAACGGTGTGACGGCACTGTCGATCGGTCATGTCATCGCCGACCGGACGCGACGCCCGCCGGCGCTCCCCGAAGACATCTGGGTGCCGGAACGCGACCCCGGCAACACCCGGCTGCTGCTGGGCGCGCTGGGCGACTGGGTGGCGGGCCCGGGCGCGCAGCTGCGGGCCGTCGGGTCGGCGGTGGCCGGGGCGGTGACCGACCACGCCGAGTTGCTCGAGGTGGGCCGTCGCGCCGTGCGCCTCGCGCGGGCGGTGGCGCGCGGCACGGCGCCCAGCAGCCCGCTCAACGCGACCGTCTCCCGCAACCGGCGCTTCGCGGTCGCCCGTGCCAGCCTCGAGGACTACCGGACGGTGCGGGCGCGCTACGACTGCGACATCAACGACGTGGTGCTGGCCGTGGTGGCCGGCGCGCTGGCCAACTGGCTGCTGTCGCGCGGGGAACCGGTGTCGCCGACCGCGACGGTCCGGGCGATGGCGCCGCTGTCGGTCTACGCCGAGGACCAGTTCGACTCCACCGGACCGGGACAGATGATCAGCCAGGTCACACCGTTTCTCGTCGACCTTCCGGTGGGGGAGCCCAACGCCGTGGTGCGGCTGTCGCAGATCGCCCATGCCACCGAGTCCAACCCGACCGCCGCCAGCGCGGTCGACGCCAGGACCATCGTCACCTTGTCGGGCTTCGCGCCACCGACCCTGCACGCCATGGGTGTCCGCGTCGCCACCGCCTTTCCCAGCTTCTCCAAGCGGACATTCAACCTGCTGATCACCAATGCCCCCGGGGCGCAGTCGCAGATGTACATCGCAGGCACGAAGCTGCTGGAGGCCTACGCGGTGCCGCCCCTGCTGAACGGCCAGGCGCTGGCCATCAGCGTGACGTCGTACAACGGCATGCTGTATTTCGGGATCAACGCCGACCGCGACGCCATGAGCGACGTCGACCTGCTGCCCGATCTGTTGAACCAGGCGCTCGAGGAACTCCTGGACACCGCCCGTTAGCGCGTGGCGCGAAAGTTGGTGCCGCGGAATCGCAGCGAGATAGCATTCGTTGCTGTGAGCACCGCGACCAGCGACGGCAGCCGGGCGAGGGCGAAGAAAAAGAAATCGGCCGCCCCGGACCCGCCCAGGATTTCCCGCGCCCGCTACGAGGCCGAATTGTTCCGGCTGCAAAGCGAATTCGTGAAGTTGCAGGAGTGGGTGCGGTATTCCGGGGCGCGTCTGGTGATCATCTTCGAGGGTCGCGACGGCGCGGGCAAAGGCGGCGCCATCAAGAGGATCACCGAATACCTCAACCCCCGGGAGGTGCGCGTCGCCGCGCTGCCGGTGCCGACCGACCGGGAACGCGGGCAATGGTATTACCAGCGGTACATCGCCCAGCTGCCCGCGCGAGGGGAGATCGTGCTTTTCGACCGGTCATGGTACAACCGCGCCGGCATCGAGAAAGTCATGGGATTCTGCACGCCGCAGGAATATGTGCTGTTTTTGCGGCAGACGCCGATCTTCGAGCAGATGCTGATCGACGACGGGATCGTGCTGCGCAAGTATTGGTTCTCGGTGTCCGAGGCCGAGCAGCTGCGCCGGTTCAAGGCGCGGCTGCACGACCCCGTGCGGCGATGGAAACTCAGCACCATGGACCTGGAATCGGTGTACCGGTGGGAGGACTTTTCGCGCGCCAAGGACGAGATGATGGTGCACACCGACACGCCGGTCAGCCCGTGGTTCGTCGTGGAATCGGACATCAAGAGGCACGCCCGGCTGAACATGATGGCGCACCTGCTGTCCACGATCGAGTACCACGACGTCGAAAGGCCCGCGATCACGTTGCCGAAGCGGGTGATCGCGGCCGAGAACTACCAGCGGCCGCCCCGTGAGTTGTCGACGTACGTGCAGGACTATGCGGCGACGCTGATCGCCGGCGCGGCGGACTCATGACCGTCGTGTACGTCCCGGCCACGCTGGCGATGCTGCAGCAGCTGGTCGCGCAGGGATCGCTGGCGCCGGTCAGCGGCATCGCGTTCGCGGTGACTCCGACGTTGCGCGAGGCCTACGCCGAGGGTGACGACGACGAACTGGCCGAGGTGGCGCTGCGCGAGGCGGCGCTGGCGTCGCTGCGCCTGCTGGCGGCCGACCGCGACGCCGGGCCCGACGGCCTGCCGCCGCGGCGCGTGGTGCTGAGCGCCGACGTCGACTTGGGCGAATCCGGGGCAAAACACCGTCCCGACCTCGACGACGCCGTCGTCAAACTCGGTGCGCCGGTCGGGATGGACCGGGTGATCGCCGCCTATGTCGACACCGCCGAGGCCGAGCCGGACGTCGTCACGGCGATCGAGGCGATCGACGCCGCGGACCTCGGCGACGAGGATGCCGAACTGGCCGTCGGCGACGCGCAGGATCACGACTTGGCCTGGTACGCCAGCCAGGAGCTGCCGTTCCTGCTCGAGCTGCTGTGATGGCGAGGGACCGGAGCGGGTGCGTCACATTTTCGTATACGGTAGCGTAAGTTACGCTACCGTAGCTTCTGGGAGCGGCGCCGTACCGTCGCCGGCGGGGGGCGCTGACAAGTGACCAGTCGTGGACAGGAGCCCCCGATGAGCAAGAATTACGCCCCGGTCACCGCCAATGTCGTCGAGACCACGCGTCCCACCGTCGCGGGCGCCGACAGGCATCCCGCCTGGCACGCGCTGCGCACGCTGGCGGCCCGCATCACCACGCCGCTGCTGCCCGACGACTACCTGCGCCTGGCAAATCCGCTGTGGTCCGCGCGGGAGTTGCGGGGCCGCATCATTCAGGTGCGCCGGGAGACGGAGGACTCCGCGACGCTGGTGATCAAACCGGGCTGGGGCTTCAGCTTCGACTATCAGCCGGGTCAGTACATCGGGATCGGCGTCCCACTCGACGGGCGGTGGCGCTGGCGGTCGTACTCGCTGACGTCGAGCCCGGCCGCCCCGTCCGGGTCGTCGCGCACGGTCACGATCACCGTGAAGGCGATGCCCGAAGGATTTCTCTCCACCCATCTGGTCGCCGGTGTCGAGCCGGGGACCATCGTGCGACTGGCCGCCCCGCGGGGCAACTTCGTCCTGCCCGACCCGGCGCCGCGCTCCATCCTGTTCCTCACCGCCGGATCCGGGATCACGCCGGTGATGTCGATGTTACGAACATTGTTGCGCCGCAACCAAATCGGCGATGTCGTGCATCTGCATTCGGCCCCCACCCAAGCCGAGGTGATGTTCGGCGCCGAGTTGGCCGCGCTGGCCGCGGGCCGGCAGGGCTACCGGCTGCGGGTGCGCGAGACCCGCGTCGAGGGGCGGCTGGACCTGGCTGGCCTCGACCGGGAGGTGCCGGACTGGCGCGAACGCCAGACGTGGGCGTGCGGGCCGGAGAGCATGCTCACCCAGGCCGAGAAGGTGTGGTCGGCGGCCGGCATCGGCGATCGGCTGCACCTGGAGCGGTTCGCGGTGGCCAAGGCGGCGCCGGCCGGAGCGGGGGGAACGGTCACGTTCGCGCGAAGCGGTCGCGCCGTCGCCGCCGACGCCGCGACGTCGTTGATGGAGGCGGGCGAGGGCGCCGGTGTGCAGATGCCCTTCGGCTGCCGCATGGGTATCTGCCAGTCGTGTGTGGTGAGCTTGGTGGACGGCCACGTCCGCGACCTGCGAACCGGCCGCGAGCACGAACCTGGCAGCCGCATCCAGACCTGCGTCTCGGCGGCCTCCGGCGATTGTGTGGTCGACATCTAAGAGCTACTGACAGGTAACCTACGGTTTCGTAGGTTACGATAACGTAGGTGAGCGGCCCCCGGGGTCAACCACCACCCGATCAACCGCAGGGAGCTGAAGACGATGGCGATCACCGACGTCGACGTATTCGCGCATTTGACCGATGCTGACGTCGAAAGCCTGGCGTTCGAGCTGGACGCCATCCGCCGCGACATCGAAGACTCGCGCGGCGAGCGCGACGCGCGCTATATCCACCGCACCATCGCGGCCCAGCGCGCACTCGAGATCGCCGGGCGGGTGCTGCTCGCGGCCAGTTCACGACGTTCTGCCTGGTGGGCGGGCACCGTGACCCTGGGCGTGGCCAAGATCGTCGAGAACATGGAGATCGGCCACAACGTCATGCACGGCCAGTGGGACTGGATGAACGACCCGGAGATCCATTCCTCGACGTGGGAGTGGGACATGAGCGGGTCCTCGAAGCACTGGCGCTACACCCACAACTTCGTGCACCACAAGTTCACCAACATCCTCGGGATGGACGACGACGTCGGCTACGGCTTGCTGCGCGTCACCCGTGACCAGCGCTGGAAGCGTTTCAACCTCTTCAACGTGGTCTACAACACGCTGCTCGCCCTTCTCTTCGAATGGGGCGTCGGCCTGCAGCACGTGGAGCTGGGCAAGATCGCCAAGCGCCGGATGGAGCACGACGAGGCCCGGGAACGGGTCGACGAGTTCCTGGCCAAGGCCGGCCGGCAGGTGCTCAAGGACTATGTCGCCTTCCCGGCGCTGACCGCGCTCTCGCCGGGGGCGACGTACCGGTCGACGCTGAAAGCCAACGCGCTGGCCAACGTGATCCGCAACGTGTGGTCCAACGCGGTCATCTTCTGCGGCCATTTCCCCGACGGCGCCGAGAAGTTCACCAAGACCGACATGATCGGCGAAACCCAGGGTCAGTGGTACCTGCGCCAGATGCTGGGCAGCGCCAACTTCGACGCCGGGCCCGCGCTGCGGTTCATGAGCGGCAACCTGTGCCACCAGATCGAGCATCACCTCTATCCCGACCTGCCCAGCAACCGGCTGCACGAGATCTCGGTGCGCGTGCGCGCGCTCTGCGACAAGTACGACCTGCCCTACACCACGGGCTCGTTTCTGCTGCAGTACGGCAAGACCTGGCGCACCATCGCCAAGCTGTCGCTGCCCGACCGCTACCTGCGCGACACCGCCGACGACGCGCCGGAGACCCGCAGCGAGCGAATGTTCGCCGCGCTGGAACCCGGCTTCGCGGGCACCGACCCGGCGACGGGCCGCCGGCGCGGGCTCAAGACCGCGATCGCCACGGTGCGGGGGTGGCGGGGCAAGAAGCGCGCCGCCGCGGCGGTGGCCGGCCCCGTCGAGGAGGAGTCCGCCGCCTAGCCGCGGCCCATCCAGCACAACGGTTTCCGCTTGCCGGGTTTCCGCTTGCCGGGTTTCCGCTTGCCGGGTTTCCGCTTGCCGGGATGGTCAGGGCCCGTCGATGGCGGCCGTGCATGATCGGAGATCCCGGGTTCGGCCATACTGGGATTCGTGAAGGTCTTCGCCGGACAGCAGGTCTCGCACTGGGACTTCCCGCGTAGCACGGCGAGCGCCGCGTTGATGACCGAGTTCGGTTGTGAGAACGGGCTGGCCGCAGCGGACGTGCTCGACGGGTCCGGCCTGTCCGAAGCCGACCTGCGCGACCACCACCGGATGATCACCGGGCGCCAGGAGCTGGCGGTCGCGACGAACCTGGTGGGCCGATTGGGAGACCCGGCGAACCTGGGGGTGCGCGTGGGCACCGGCTACCACGTGGGATCGTTGGGCATCTTCGGTTTCGCCTGCCTGACCAGCTCGACGCTGGGCGACGCGGTCCGGTTCGCGGCCCGGTTCTACGAGCTCGGCTACGGATTCTGCCTGCCCAGTGTCACGGTGGACGGCCGGCTGGCGGCGTTGCGGCTCGATCTGCCCGACCTGACCGGTCCGGTCGCGGAGTTCCTCACCCGGCGTGACCTGGCGGCGATCGCCCGCGTCATGTCCGAATTGTTGGGCAGGACCGTCCCGTTCACGTCGATCGAGTTCGCGGGTCCGGCGCCGTCGGCGGGCGACGCGGCGGCCCGCCAGGTGTTCGGGGTGACCCCGCGGCACCACGCGCCGGCCACGGTGGCGTCCTGGCCGGCCGCGCTGCTCGACGAGCGGCTACCCCAGGCGAGTGAGCTGAGCGTGGCGATGTGTGAGCAGCAATGCCACGGCTTGCTGGAACGCCGTCGACAGCGGACCGGGGTGGCCCGCCGGGTCCGCGAACGATTGGCGTCGATCGACGGCAAACCCCACACGATCTCCGCCGTCGCCCGGCAGTTGGCGATGAGTGAGCGCACGTTGCGGCGGCGTCTCGCCGAGGAGAACACGACCTTTCGGGACCTGGCCGAGGAGGTCCACCGGGTCCTCGCGGAGGAACTGTTGGCAACGGGTGCGCTCTCGGTGGACGACGTCGCGTTGCGGCTGGGCTACGCCGAGGCAACCAGCTTCATCGCGGCGTTCAAACGGTGGACGGGCACGACACCCGCGCGCTATCAACGGGCGGCCGCGCCACGGGCGCGCTTGGTGGCCGTCTGAGCCGAATTGCCCGTGGCCGGAATCATTGATTTGCGGTCCGCGATCGCCTGTGCGATCGGCCCCGCCGGCTTCTAAATTGTGAGGCATGCCTCGTCGTCGTCCCCGCGCCGTGGTGATCGGCGCCGGCTTCGGCGGCCTGGCCGCCGCCTACGAGTTGTCCAAGGACGGGCTCGCCGACGTGACGGTGCTGGAGAAGGCCGGGGACATCGGCGGCGTCTGGCGGGCGAACACCTACCCCGGCGCCGCCTGCGACGTGCCGTCTAACCTGTACTCCTACTCGTTCGCCCGCAAGACCGACTGGGGCCGCCGCTACGCCGAGCAGCCCGACATCCTCGGCTACATCCACGACACCGCCGACCGGTTCGGTCTGCGCCCACTGGTGCGCACGGGGGTCGAGGTGACGTCGGCCCACTACGACGACAGCACCGCCACGTGGCGGGTGGCGACCTCGTCCGGGGAGGTTCTCGAGGCCGACGTGCTCGTGCCCGCGGTGGGCCAGCTGTCGCGGCCGGCGCTGCCGACGATCCCGGGACTCGACGCCTTCGCGGGGCCGTCCTTCCATTCGGCCGAGTGGCGCCACGACGTCGACCTGGCCGGCACACGCGTCGCGGTGCTCGGCACCGGCGCGTCGGCGATCCAGTTCGTCCCGCGCATTCGCCGGATCGCCGGGCACGTCACCGTCTTTCAGCGCTCCGCGCCCTACGTCGTGCCGAAGCCGGACCGTGCCTACACCGGCGCGCACCGCGCCGCGTTCCGGAAAGTGCCCGGCTTCGCCGCCGCGATGCGCCAGCTGATCTGGGAGATCTCGGAGTTCTTCGGGCTCGCGCTGACCCGGGTCGCCCCGCTCGCCCGGCTGATCGGCATCGTCGCGGCGGCAAACCTCAAGCGCCACATCAAGGATCCGGTGCTGCGGGCCAAGCTGACTCCCGACTACCCGATCGGCTGCAAGCGCGTGCTGTTCAGCAGCGACTGGTATCCGGCACTGGCCTGCGACAACGTCGACGTCGAGACCGCCGCGATCACCGAGGTGACGCCCACCGGTGTGCGGACCGACGACGGCCGGCTGCATGACGTGGACGTCATCATCTACGGCACCGGGTTCAAGGCCACCGAGTTCCTCGCCCCGATGACGATCACCGGCCGCGACGGGCGCGACCTGCACTCGCAGTGGCGGGAGGGCGCGCGCGCCCACCTGGGCATCGCCGTGCCGGGCTTCCCGAACATGTTCTTGATCTACGGCCCGAACACCAACCTCGGCAGCAGCTCCATCATTCTCATGATGGAACAGCAGGCCCGCTACATCCGCCAGATCGTGCAGGAGCTGGCCCGCGGCGGCGCGGCCCGCGCGTTCGAGGTTCGGCGCGCCGTGGAGCAGGCCTACGACGCCGAAGTCCAGTCCCGCCTGGATGCCGGCGTGTGGACCACGTGCGAGTCCTGGTACCGCACCGCCTCGGGACGCGTCACCACCAACTGGCCGGGACTGGTCCGCGAATACCGGCGCCGCACCCAGACCGCGAGCTTCGCGGACTTCGAAGAAATCCTGCCCGCTTCCGCCGCCCGCGAGGTCGGGGTGTGACCCGGGTTGCGTTCGACTACGACGTGCTCGTGATCGGCTCGGGCTTCGGGGGGAGCGTCACCGCGCTGCGGCTCAGCGAAAAGGGTTACCGGGTAGGCGTATTGGAGGCGGGCCGGCGCTTTCGCGACGAGGATTTCGCCAAGAACAGCTGGCATGTCCGCGATTACCTGTTCAAGCCCTCCGTCGGCTGCTACGGAATCCAGCGGATCGACCTGCTTTCCGATGCCGTGGTGCTCAGCGGCGCCGGGGTGGGCGGCGGCTCGCTGGTGTACGCGAACACCCTGTACGAGCCCGGCGAACCCTTCTATGCCGACCCGCGCTGGAGCGGCATCACCGACTGGCGCGACGAACTCGCGCCCGCCTACGACCAGGCCAAGCGGATGCTCGGCGTCGCGACCTATCCGCGGATGACGCCCTCGGACAAGGTGATGCTGCAGGTTGCCGTCGACCTCGGCATCGCGGACTCCTTCCACGCGACCCCGGTGGGGGTGTGCTTCGCCGGCGGTCCGGACTCTCAGGGCAGCCCGGCAGCCCCCGGCGCCCCGGTCGGCGACCCGTACTTCGGCGGCGCCGGCCCCGCCCGCAACGCGTGTCGCCACTGCGGCGAATGCATGACCGGGTGCCGGCACAACGCCAAAAACACGCTGGTCAAGAATTACCTGTACCTGGCCGAAAAGCTCGGTGCGACAGTGCATCCGCTGACCACCGTCGTCGACGTGCGGCCGCGCCATGATGGCGGGTACGACGTCGTCGCGCGCCGCACCGGCGGCAAGCTGCGCCGGCGCCGCCGGACGTTCACCGCGCAGCAGGTCGTGTTCTCGGCCGCCGCCCTGGGCACCCAGCGGCTGCTGCACCGCCTGCGCGATCGCGGCAGCCTGCCGCACGTGTCGCCCCGGCTCGGGGAGTTGTCGCGCACCAACTCCGAGGCGATCCTCGCGGTGCGGGCGCGCGGCGACGACGTCGACTACTCGGAGGGCGTCGCCATCACGTCGTCCATCCATCCGGACGGCCACACCCATGTCGAGCCCTGCCGCTACGGCCACGACTCCAATCTGATGGGGCTGCTCGGCACCGTCCTGGTCGACGGGCTGGACTCGCGAGGGCGTTGGCGGACCGGCATGAAAGAGCTGGTGCGCCAACGCCGAGACCTTACCCGTCTGCTCAACCCGAGGAATTGGTCGGAACAGACCATCCCGCTTCTGGTCATGCAGACCCACGACAACTCGCTCACCACCTACACCCGGCGCCGGCCGTTCGGGCGACGCATGCTGACGCGTCAGGGTGTGGGCGATCCGAACCCGACGTGGATCCCGGTGGGCCACGAGGTTGCCCGGCGTGCGGCGGAGCACCTGGACGGCATCGCCGGCGGGGCCTGGGCCGACCTGGCGGACATCCCGATGACGGGTCACTTCATCGGTGGTTGCGTGATCGGCGAGACCGCGGCCGACGGCGTCGTGGACCCCTACCACCGCATGCACGGACACCCCGGGCTGCACGTGATCGACGGGTCCACGATCACCGCGAACCTGGGCGTCAACCCCTCGCTGACGATCACGGCGCTGGCCGAGCGCGCCGCCGCACTGTGGCCGAACAAGGGGGAGGCCGATCCGCGGCCGCCGGTGGGTGCTCCCTACGTGCGCGTCGCGCCCGTCGCACCAGTCAACCCTGCCGTCCCGGAGGGCGCGCCGGGCGCGTTGCGGCCGGCCCAGCGGCGCTGAGCGCACCGGGGACGTACCGCGTTCCCACCCGGCGTGTCGTCGTACCGACACGCACGCTCGGCGGGCCGTCAGGCCTGATGGAGCGCCGCCAGCAGCCGGCGGGCCGCGGCCACGCGGCGAACGGCCGGTCCGGACAACGCGTCCAGCGCGCATTCGGGGTCGGCGGGCGGCCCCATGTGCCCGCAGCCGCGGGAGCAGTCCTGGATGGTGTCGGCCAGGTCCGCGAAGGCCATCAGCACGTCGTCGGGCTCGATGTGGGCCAGCCCGAACGAGCGGATTCCCGGGGTGTCGATCACCCAGCCGGAACCCTGCAGGGGCAGCGCGAGCGACTGGGTGGACGTGTGCCGGCCCCTGCCGATCTCGGTCACCTCACCGACGGCCCGCCCCGCTTCGGGCACCAGGCGATTCACCAGCGTCGACTTGCCGACCCCGGAATGCCCCAGCAGCACGGTGATGTTGCCCGCGAGCAGGTCCGCCACCGCCAGCAGCGGGTCGTCGCGGCCCGCGACGACCACCGTCAACTCGAGGTCGACGAACTGCTCGGCGAACGGCTCCGGCGGGGCGAGGTCGGTCTTGGTCAGGCACAGGATCGGGTGCAGCCCGCCGGCGTAGGCGGCGATCAGCGTCCGGTCGACCAGGCCGGTGCGCGGCGGCGGGTCGGCCATCGCCACCACGATCAGCAGCTGGTCGGCGTTGGCGACCACCACCCGTTCGGTGGGATCGGTGTCATCGGCGGTGCGCCGCAACACCGTTCGCCGCTCCCCGCGGCGCACGATGCGGGCCAGCGTGTCCGGCCGCCCCGACAGATCGCCGACCAGGTCGACGTCGTCGCCGACGACGATCGGGGTGCGGCCCAGCTCACGCGCCCGCATCGCGGTGACCCGGCGACCCGGGTCGCCGCCCAGCACGCACCCCCAGCGGCCGCGGTCGACGCTGATCACCATGGCGGCTTCGGCGTCGGCATGTTCCGGACGGGTCTTGGTTCGCGGCCGCGACCCCCTTCCGGAGCGGACCTTGACGTCGGACTCGTCGAGATCGCCGCGCCTCAAACGCCGGGCCCTTCCCCGAGTGCCCGGTGGGCCAGCATGCGCGCCCACAGTTGCGGGAACTCCGGCAGCGTCTTGGTGGTGGCGCCGATGTCGTCCACCTCGACCCCCGGCACCCGCAGCCCGACGATCGCGCCGGCCATCGCCATCCGGTGATCGGCGTACGCG
This sequence comes from Mycobacterium helveticum, assembly GCF_007714205.1. GTDB lineage: Bacteria > Actinomycetota > Actinomycetes > Mycobacteriales > Mycobacteriaceae > Mycobacterium > Mycobacterium helveticum. The sequence continues at coordinate 44,461 of NZ_VMQU01000029.1, forward strand.
CGCCAGGTGCCGGCGTGCAACGGCGTCGCGGTGATCACCAGTCCGTCGGGCGTTTCGGTGCACGTGCCGCCGAGGCGGTTGATCTCGGCGCGCAGCGCGGCGAGCCGATCGGTCTCGTGGCCCCGCAGATGGGCGATGCCGGAGAGGCGCGACACCGATCCCGGGGAGGCCAGCGCCGCGAGCGCCGCCACCGTCGGCGTCAGCTCGCCGACGGCGCGCAGGTCGACGTCAAAACCGGGGTAGCCGCCGTAGTTCGCCGGACCGCGCACCTCGAGGACCGAATCCGATTGGGTGACAAAGGTATTGAGTGTACCTAAGACTTTCAGGATGTGGTCGGCCGGTTGTACGCTGGTCGCGGGCCAGCCGGTGATGCGCACCGTTCCGCCGGTGACCACCGCCGCCGCCAGGAACGCGACCGCGTTGGTCAGGTCCGGTTCGACCTCCCAGTGCCGGGCCGTCACCGCGCCGGGCCGCACCCGCCAGCGATCGGGGATCGAGTCGTCGACGTCCACCGCGGCCTGCCGCAACATCTCCACGGTCATGGCGATGTGCGGCGCCGACGGCAGCGCCGCCCCGGTGTGCCGGACTATCAACCCGTCGTCGAAGGACGCCGCGCACAACAGCAGGCCGGACACGAACTGCGACGACGCCGACGCGTCGATGGCCACGGTGCCCCCGGCGACCGACCCGCCGCCGTGGACGCGGAACGGAAGCCCGGTGCCGTCGACCCGTACGCCCAGCCCGCGCAGCGCCTCGAGCAGCGGTGCGATGGGCCGCGTGCGGGCCTGCTCGTCGCCGTCGAACTCGACCACCGAATCGGCCAGCGCGGCCAGTGGCGGGACGAAACGCAACACCGTGCCGGCCAGGCCGCAGTCGACCCGGGCGCCGGGGGCCGGGTCGACCCGGCCGCTCACCGTCAGTTCGGACCCGGTCCCGTCGACGCGCAGGCCGAGGGTGCGCAGGGCGCCGATCATCAGGTCGGTGTCGCGGCTGCGCAGCGCTCCGCCGATCGTCGAGGCGCCCTGACCCTGCGCGGCCGCCAGCGCGGCCAGTACCAGCGCCCTGTTGGTCTGCGACTTCGATCCCGGCACGGTCACGGTCGCATCCACCGGTGCGGTCGCGTAGGGGGCCGGCCACGGCTGGGTGCTCACCGGTCCATCATTGCCTGTCGCCGGTTCTGCCACCATGGGAGTCATGTGCGGACGGTTTGCGGTCACGACGGATCCGGCACTGCTGGCCCGGAAGATCAAGGCGATCAATGAAGTCCCGGCGACGACGGGAGCCGCGGCCGGGGGCGCGGCGCCCAACTACAACGTGGCGCCCACCGCCAGCATCGCCACCGTCGTCGCGCGGCACAGCGAGCCCGACGACGAGCCGACCCGCCGCGTGCGGTCGATGCGCTGGGGGTTGGTGCCGCCGTGGGCCAAGCCCGGTCCCGACGGGGCGCCGGAGGCCAGGGGCCCGATGTTGATCAACGCCCGCGCCGACAAGGTCACCACCTCGCCGGCGTTCCGGTCGAGCGCCAAGAGCAAGCGCTGCCTGATCCCGATGGACGGCTACTACGAGTGGCGGGTCAACGACGCGAAGGCGGGCCACACGTCGCGCAAGACGCCCTTCTTCATGTATCGCGGCGACGGTGAGCCACTGTTCGTGGCGGGGCTGTGGTCGGTCTGGAAGCCGGCCCAGGACGCTCCGCCGCTGCTGAGTTGCACGATCATCACCACCGACGCGCCCGGAGAGCTCGGCGAGATCCACGAGCGGATGCCGTTGGTGCTGCCCGAACGCGACTGGGACCGCTGGCTGAACCCGGACGCCCCGGTCGACGAGGAGTTGCTCACCCGCCCGCCCGACGTGGGCGGAATCCGCGTGCGCGAGGTGTCGACGTTGGTCAACAACGTCCGCAACAACGGGCCGCAGCTGCTGGAGCCGGTCGAGCCGCAGCCCGAGCAGATGAAGCTGCTGTAGCCGCGGACCGCGGGCGGCGATCACGCCGCGCCCGAGCTGTGGTCCTCGTCGTCGTCGTCGTCGTTGTTGTTGTTGTTGTTGTTGTCGTCGTTGTTGTTGTTGTCGTTGTCGTTGCGGCGCAGCAGCTTTTCGGGGTGCCAGTAGGTGTTGGTGCGGGGTTGGCCGCGCTCGAGGTGTGGGGGTGGGATCCATTCGGTGTCGCC